>NZ_JAPEPI010000002.1:934247-1245663 GCF_026340305.1 Streptomyces sp. NBC_01381
GGTGCGTGTTGTCGCAGGTCGACGTCCGATGTCCGCCAGCGGTGTGCCTGCCGGGGAGGTCACCCTGGCGGCATGAACACCCAGCCGACAGCGTCCGAAACCGACCCGGTGGCCGTCCTCACCGCCATGTACGAGGCGGAGTCCCGCTACCTGGCCGCCGGTGGCCCCGGCGAGGCCTCCTTCGAGCCGCTCGCCCCGTACTTCGCGCACGACGTCGTCCTGCATCAGGCGGACGCCCTCCCGTACGGCGGCACCTGGCGCGGCCACGAAGGGATGGTGCGGTTCTTCCTCGCCATGGCCGAGGCGTGGGAGTCCTTCGAGATCGGCGAGCAGGAGTTCTTCGCCACGGGTGACACGGTCTTCGTCCGCAGCGAGGTCCACGCGCGGGCCCGCGCCACGGGACGCGAACTCGCCTTCCCCGTACTGCAGTCGATCGCGGTGCGGGACGGGCGGATCGCCGAGGTGTGGCCGTTCTACTGGGACACGGCGGCGATCGCGGCGGCGATGGGACGGTTCTAGGTTTCCGTCGGACCGTGCACCCTGTGCGCCGTGGTCGCGGGGGCGGCGCCCCGCTAACGTCGATGCGACACGTCGATTCGCGACGTACGAACGCCCACGACACACGCCCCGTCAGACGCTCCGTCAGAGGTGCTCCGTGATGAAGGCCATCCGTCGATTCACCGTACGTCCCGCCCTTCCCGACCCCCTGTCCCCGCTCGCCGAGCTCGCGCGCAACCTCCGCTGGTCCTGGCACACACCCACCCGTGAGCTCTTCGAGGCCGTCGACCCCGAGCTGTGGGCCGCGTCCGGCGGCGACCCCGTGCGGCTGCTCGGCGGCGTGCCGCCCGCGCGGCTCGCCCGGCTCGCCCATGACGAGCCGTTCCTGCGGCGCCTCGCGGAGGCCTCCGACGGGCTGCGGGAGTACCTCACCGGGGACCGCTGGTACCAGCAGCAGGCCGCCGAGTGCGGTGGTGAACTCCCGCGCGGCGTCGGCTACTTCTCGCCCGAGTTCGGCATCACGGCCGCCCTGCCGCAGTACTCGGGCGGCCTCGGCATCCTCGCCGGCGACCACCTCAAGGCGGCCAGCGACCTGGGGGTCCCGCTCATCGGGGTCGGGCTGCTCTACCGGCACGGCTACTTCCACCAGTCCCTGTCCCGCGACGGCTGGCAGCAGGAGACCTACCCCGTGCTCGACCCGAACGAGCTGCCGCTGACCCTCCTGCGCGAGGCGGACGGCCGCCCCTGCCAGGTCGCGATCGCCCTTCCCGGCGGCCGCTCGCTGCGCGCCCACGTCTGGCAGGCGTGCGTCGGGCGCGTACCGCTCCTGATGCTCGACTCGGACGTCGAGGAGAACGACCCCGGCGCCCGCGAGGTGACCGACCGGCTCTACGGCGGCGGCAGCGAACACCGGCTGCTCCAGGAGATGCTGCTCGGCATCGGCGGAGTGCGCGCCATACGGACGTACTGCCGTCTCACCGGGCACGCGGAGCCCGAGGTCTTCCACACCAACGAAGGGCACGCGGGCTTCCTCGGCCTGGAGCGGATCCATGAACTGGCCGAGCAGGGCGTGGAGTTCGACACCTCGCTCGAAGCGGTCAGGGCGGGCACGGTCTTCACCACCCACACGCCGGTCCCCGCCGGGATCGACCGCTTCGACCGCGAACTGGTCGCCCGGCACTTCGGCCCGGACGCCGAGCTGCCCCGCATCGACGTCGAGCGGATACTGCGGCTCGGCATGGAAACGTATCCGGGCGGCGAGCCCAACCTCTTCAACATGGCCGTGATGGGCCTGCGCCTCGGACGGTGCGCCAACGGCGTCTCCACCCTGCACGGCAAGGTGAGCCGCGAGATGTTCGCGGGCCTGTGGCCGGGATTCGACGCCGACGAGGTCCCGATCTCCTCCGTCACCAACGGCGTGCACGCCCCGACCTGGGTCGCCCCCGAGGTCTTCCGGCTCGGCGCACGCCAGATCGGCGCCCAGCGGACGGAGGACGCCCTGTCGGTGGGCGGCTCGGAGCGCTGGGACGCCGTCGCCGAGATCCAGGACTCCGACATCTGGGCGCTCCGGCGTGAGCTGCGCGGGCAGTTGGTGACGGAGGTCAGGCGGCGGCTGTACGCCTCGTGGCGCGGCCGTGGCGCGGCCAGCGCCGAACTGGGCTGGATCGACGACGTACTGGACCCCGACGTCCTGACGATCGGCTTCGCGCGCCGCGTCCCTTCGTACAAACGCCTGACCCTGATGCTGCGGGACCGCGACCGACTGATGGATCTGCTCACCCACGAGGAGCGGCCGATCCAGATCGTCGTGGCCGGAAAGGCGCATCCGGCGGACGACGGCGGCAAACGCCTCATCCAGGAGCTGGTGCGCTTCACGGACGACCCGCGGGTGCGCCACCGCGTCGTCTTCCTGCCGGACTACGGCATGGCGATGGCCCAGAAGCTGTATCCCGGCTGCGACGTCTGGCTGAACAATCCGCTCCGCCCGCTGGAGGCGTGCGGCACGAGCGGCATGAAGGCTGCCCTGAACGGCTGCCTCAACCTCTCGGTCCTGGACGGCTGGTGGGACGAATGGTTCGAGCCGGACTTCGGCTGGGCGATTCCCACGGCGGACGGTTCGGCGACGGACGACGACCGGCGGGACGATCTGGAGGCGGCGGCGCTGTACGACCTGCTGGAGCGCCGGATCGCGCCCCGCTTCTACGAGCAGGGTCCCGGCGGTCTCCCCGACCGCTGGATCGAGATGGTCCGCCGGACGCTGACGCGGCTCGGCCCGAAGGTCCTCGCCGGGCGGATGGTCCGTGACTACGTGGAGGGTCTCTACGTCCCCGCCGCGCGGGCGCATCGGGCGCTGGACGTGGCCGCGGCGGGGGAGTTGGCCTCCTGGAAGGCCCGGGTGCGGGGGGCGTGGCCGCGGGTCGCCGTCGACCATGTCGAGGCGTCCGCCTTCGGGGCGACGGCCGAGCTGGGCTCGACGCTCGCGCTGCGGGTCCGGGTGCGGCTCGGGGAGCTGACGCCGGACGACGTGGAGGTGCAGGCGATCGCGGGGCGGGTCGATCCGCAGGACCACATCGCGGATCCGGCTTCGGTGCCGCTGAAGCCGGTGGGCGCCCCCACCCCGGAGGGCAGCCGCCTCTACGAGGGCCCCCTGACCCTCGACCACGCGGGCCCCTTCGGCTATACGGTCCGCGTCCTGCCGTCCCATCGGCTCCTGGCCAGCGGGGCGGAGCTGGGTCTGGTGGCGGTGCCTGCGGAGGGCATGGGGGAGGGAGCTGGGGTGCTGATGCGGTGAGGCGGTACGGCCCGTGATCACGGGCCACGACCGTCACTCACTCCCGCTGCGTTGTCAGTCCGCTGAAGTATCCTTCCGGCCGCCATGCATCGACCGGAAGGACCCAGAGAATTGACTGGCCTGTCTGCTTTCCCGCTGCCGTTTCAAGCGTCCCGTTCCCTATCGTTCGCGACACCCCGGACACTGCGGGAACTTCAGATGATGGAGTGCAGCGCCCATATCCGGGCGAAGCCGGGGTGGTTCGAGAAGATGAACGACGCCGACATCCTCGCCAGGTGGACGCAAGAAGCGGTCGCCCAGGGCCTCACCGAGGCGCAGGTTCGTTACGTGCTTGCCGAACTCGCGTATTACGCCGCATTGCGCGACGGACAGACCGGTATAGAGGTGTCCGCCGTCGACGGGGTGTGGCAGTCGGACACCCTGGTCGACGACGAGCTCGGATCCCGGCTGCGCGAGGCGGTCCGGGTTCTGGAAGAGGTCCCCGAAGACGAAAAGGACTGGCACCCCGGATCCGAAGGACAGGTGCTGGATCTGGTGCATCCCTCACTGTTCTGCCTGGTGAACGAGGCGAGCGGAGCGCCCGAGCGGGCTTGGCGGAACCCGACGAACCGCCATTCGCAGCATGAATTCTCCGAGAAATTCCAGTGGCTTCCCACGGACGTCGACGTCAGTGACGACGGCGATGTCGCCTTCCGTTCGTACGTCAACAACGTCCACCCCGAGACGCATCGTGAACTGGCGTCCGCCCTCCCGGACTTGTTCGCACGGCTGCGTCCGCTGTTCGAGAACGTACTCACTGATCTGCGCCATCCGCGGCCCCTGCGGATCGAGGCCGATCCTTACGGGTGGTACGACTCGGAGCCGGAGTACCCGGACAGGTCTTCCTTCAGTGATGACGAGGCCCACGACAAGGCCGTCAGTGCCTACGAAGAGGCCCAGGACGATTGGTGGGAGAACCGCAGCCCGGTCATCCCTGACGCCCCTGCCTTCACCCCGCCCGAGTTGCCCGACGACTTCGCCCGATTCGACCTGCGCGGCCGTAGTCTCCAGGTCATCGTCAAGCTCGCCACCATTCATCTCACTCCGGACAAGCCCGAGTACGCCGGCGGTTCCTGGCATGTCGAGGGGATGCTGAATGAGCGGATCGTCTCGACCGGCATTTACTACTGGGACAGCGAGAACATCACCGAAAGCCGGCTGAGTTTCCGGGCGGCACTCGACGACCCGAACTACGAACAGAACGACGACAATGGTGTGCGTGAGGTCTACGGCCTGGAGAACGAAGACGCACTGAACCAGAAGCTGGGATCGGCATCGACCCCGGCGGGCCGCTGCCTGGCGTTCCCGAACATCCTGCAACACCGCGTCGGCTCGTTCCGCCTCACGGACGCCACCCGTCCCGGGCATCGCAAAATTCTCGCGTTCTTCCTGATCGACCCGTCGGAAAAGATCGTCTCGACGTCCGATGTGCCACCGCAGCAGCCATGGTCCGAGACCTCGACCATGACGCTCGAACAGGCCAAGAGCTACCGCGAACAGCTCATGCAGGAACGCAAGTTCTTCGTCGACGAACACAACGAGCAGCTCTACGAGCGGGAGTTCTCCCTGTGTGAGCACTGAAAGAACACGCCTTCGGCCGCGCGAGCACGGTCACGGACCCGACGGGCGCGGCCCTGCGGCTTGAGTGGACGGTGGAGGGCAAGCTGGCGCGGCGCACGGAGGCGGACGGCTCGTCGGAGTCGTGGACGTACGACGGCGATGGCAACTGCGTCTCGCACACGGACGCGATGGGCGCGACCACGGCACACGAATACACGCACTTCGACCTGATCGCGGCCCGCACGGACCCCGACGGCGCCCGCTACGAGTTCGACCACGACCCCCAGCTCCAGCTCCAGCTCCGCAAGGTCACCAACCCGCAGGGCCTGACCTGGAGTTACGAGTACGACCCGGCAGGCCGCCTGGTGGCGGAGACGGACTTCGACGACCGCACACTGACGTACACCCACGACGCGGCCGGCCAGTTGGCGACACGTACGACGGCCGCGGGCGACGTGATCACCTTCGAACGGGACGTGCTGGGCCGGACGGTCACGCAGAGCGTGGCAGGTGCCGCGATCACGCGCTTCACCTACGACGCGACAGGCAGCCTCACCGCGGCGGTGAGCCCGGACGTGGCACTGACCCTGGAGAGGGACAGGTCAGGCCGTCTGCTCTCGGAAACGGTCAACGGCCGCACCCTGACCCACACCTACGACGAGCTGGGCCGCCGCACCGGCCGCACCACGCCGTCCGGCGCGACGAGCACCTGGACGTACGACGCGGCAGGCCGTCGCACCGAACTGATCGCCTCCGGCAGGAGGATGGCGTTCACGCACGGCAGGGCGGGCCGGGAACTCACCTGCACGGTCGGCGAGGCCCTGACACTGACGAACGTGTACGACGTCGTGGGCCGCCTCTTGGAACAGGGACTGACGGGCCGGGCCGGCACGCCGATCCAGCACCGTGCGTACACATACCGTGCGGACGACCATCTGACCGGCGTGGAGGACCAGCTCAACGGCACGCGGCGCTTCGCCCTGGACGCGGCAGGCCGAGTCACAGCGGTCCACGCGGCAGACTGGACGGAAACCTACGCCTACGACGAGGCGGGCAACCAGACCGACGCCTCCTGGCCGGCCACCATGCCGGGCCAAGAGGCAACAGGCCCCCGCGCGTACACCGGCACCCGCATCACCGCGGCAGGCAACGTCCGCTACGAATACGACACGGCAGGCCGCACCACCCTGCGCCAGAAGACCCGCCTGTCCCGCAAGCCCGACACCTGGCACTACGAATGGGACGCGGAAGACCGCCTCACATCCGTGGTGACCCCCGACGGCACGAGGTGGCGCTACCTCTACGACCCCTTGGGCCGCCGCGTGTCCAAACAGCGCATGACGGAACAGGGGGTGGCGGAACAGACCGACTTCACCTGGGACGACATGACCCTCTGCGAACAGACGAGCCACACCCCGGGCGCACCGGAATCAGTGACCCTCACGTGGGACCATGACGGACTGTGCCCCCTGGCCCAGACAGAGCGCAAACACCTCACCGACGAAGAAGTGGACGCCCGCTTCTACGCCATCGTCACCGACCTCGTCGGCACGCCGACCGAACTCCTCGACGAGCAAGGCGACATCGCCTGGCGCACCAGGACCACCCTCTGGGGCACCACAGTCTGGAACCGAGGCGCCACCGCCTACACACCGCTGCGTTTTCCCGGCCAGTACTACGACCCCGAAACCGCCCGCTACCTCACCTCGGACCCGATCGGTCTCGCCGGTGGCTTCGCGCCGCACAGTTACGTTCCCAACCCGCTCAAGTGGATCGACCCTCTGGGCCTTTCCCTCATGGACGAAAGCAAGAACGGCGTGCGCATCGTGGTGCACGAGTACGACGTCGACAAGCCGGCGCACGCCCATGTGACCGGTGGCGGGGGCCGCGAGGTCAGGATCGGGCAGCGGGCTGCGAAGGAGCAGCGCGAGGCCGCCGAGGCCGCCAAGAAATCCTGCAAGTAGGGATCAAGCGATGACATTGCATTCCGATGTGGCCGAGCTGCTGGCGGAGGCCGGCATCGTCGACGTGGACGTCGACGAAGCCGTCGCGGACGAGCACGTGCGAGCGTCCGCGTACCTACGCGTCGTCTCGGTGATCGCTTCCGCATCGACGACTGGCTGTTCTGGCTGTCCATCGAGGACGGTCACGTGCCGACACCGGCCGAGTTGGCGGAGGTCACGGACTGGATGCAGCGCCACCTCGCCGAGTGGTCGAGGTCGCCGGCCGTACTCGCCGTGGTCGCCGAGTCGGCCAACACCAAGAAGACACGGAACATCGCGAAGAACCGGGCCGGAAGCCGCGAGCTGAGAGCGGAATGAGTCGCACGCTCCGAGGGGAGCGGAAAAGCGGCACCCAGGGGGAGGAAGGCCCCCCGGGTGCCGCCCCGGCAAAGAGAGTTACTTGACGTTGACGCCGGTCCAGGCCGCCGCCACGCCCTTGGCCTCGGCGGAGTCCGCGCCGTAGAGGTCCGTCGCGGCCTTCAGCGTGCCCTCACGCGCGTCCTTGTACTGCGTGGTGGTCGTGAAGTACGTCGTCAGCGCCTTGAACCAGATCTTCTCGGCCTTGTCGCGTCCGATGCCCTCGACCTTGGAGCCGTCGGCGGTCGGGGAGTCGTACTTGACGCCGTTGATCTCCTTCGCGCCGCTGCCCTCCGACAGCAGGTAGAAGAAGTGGTTGGCGATGCCGGACGAGTAGTGGACGTCGACGTTGCCCGCGTCCTCGCTCCAGTTGTCCAGGGAGTTGCCGTCCTTGGAGGGCTTGTCCATGTACCGGAGCGGCGACCCGTCGCCGTTGATGTCGATCTTCTCGCCGACGTAGTAGTCGCCGACGTCCTCGGCGTTCTTCGAGTTGAACTCGACGGCCGCCGCGAAGATGTCGGAGGTGGCCTCGTTCAGGCCGCCCGACTCACCGCTGTACTCCATGTTGCCGGTGGCCGCGGTGACGCCGTGCGTCATCTCGTGCGCCGCGACGTCCATCGACGTGAGCGGCTTCTTGTCGCCCTCGCCGTCGCCGTACGTCATGCAGAAGCAGCTGTCGTCCCAGAAGGCGTTGACGTACGCGTTGCCGTAGTGGACCCGCGAGGTCGCGCCCTTGCCGTCGCCCTTGATGCCCTCACGGCCGTGCACGGTCTTGTAGTAGTCCCAGGTCAACTGGGCGCCGTAGGCGGCGTCGACGGCGGCGGTCTGGGCGTCCTCCGGCTTTCCGGTGCCCCACGTGTCGTCGTCGTCCGTGACGATCTTGCCCTCGCCGCTCTCGCCGTGGGCCAGGTCGTACGTGGAGTGGCCGCCGCGCGAGTCGTCGGTCAGATCGAAGCCGCTGGAGCCCTTCTTGGAGCCGACCTCGACCTTGCCGCTGTACTGGCTGTGGCCCGCGCCGTTCTCGATGGCCTGGTACTGGAAGAGCTTCTTGCCGGTGGCCGCGTCGGTGATGACGTGCAGCTTGCTCGGCGTGCCGTCCTTCTGGACGCCGGTGACGATCGTTTCGTGAGCCAGGACCGGCTTGCCGGACGCGGCCCAGACGACCTTGCGGGGCGCCTGCGCGTCGGCCTTCTTGGTGTCGCCGGTCTTCGCGGCGGTCGACTCGGCGGACTTCGCGGCCGACTTGGTCGCGATCTTCGCGGAGGTGGACGCGACCTTGATGGTGGCCTTGGCCGCCTTGGTCACGCTCTTGACCTTGCCGCTCTTCGCGGTGTGCACGACGAGGTCGCCGCCGAGGACGGGCAGGCCGTCGTAGGTGCGCTCGTAGCGGGTGTGCGTGGTGCCGTCGCGGTCCTTGACGACGTCACGGACGACGAGCTTCTCCTTGGCGCCCAGGCCGATCTTCTCGGCGGTGGCGGCCTTGTCGGCGTTCGCGTCCTGCAGCAGGCCCGCGCGGGCCGTCGCGGAGAGCTTGACCGGGGAGGCGGCCGACACGTTCTGGTCGGGCTGTGCGGACGCGCCGGTGGTCAGGCCGGCGGCGAGCAGTGCTCCGGCGGCAACAGCGGTGGCTATGGCCAGCGTTGAGCGCTTCCGGGATATGTGGGGGGTCACGCATGCTCCTTCTGTGGGGGGCCCGGACGGTATGGGGACTGTCCGGGCTGAAAGATGCGGTGCGGGTGAACTGGTGTGCTGTGAGAGGGAAGAGTGCCAGTTGAGCCAGGTTCATGTCAGGCCCTTGGCCATATGTTGGCCAGAAATAGTCCGTTGAGCGAAGGTCCATGTACGCAATGCGAACGACGGCATGCGGGCGGCGTACAGGCGGCGCACATGGGTGCGCCGCTCCGGGGAGTTGAACCACCCGGAGCGGCGCCGTCTCTCATTTCACAGAAGACCTGACGAGGCCTGCGGAAGGCCCGGTCGGCTTACGGGAACGTCAGCTTCCAGCTGTTGATGCGGCCGGTGTCGTACGCGGCCACATCCTGAACCTTCAGCTTCCATGTCCCGTTGGCCACCTCGGACGACGCGTCGACCGTGTACGTCGCCACGATGTTGTCCGCGGAATCCGATGAACTCGAGTTCTTCAGGCGGTAGTTCGTGCCGTCCGGTGCCACCAGGTCGACGACCAGGTCGCCGCGCCAGGTGTGCACGATGTCGACGCCGACCTTCAGCGCGCTGGGCGCGTTGCCGGTGCGTCCGGTGACGTTGACCGACGAGGTCACCGCGGCGCCGTTGTCCGGAATGGCCACGTCCGTGGTGTTCTCGAAGTCTGTGCCACCGCCGCCGCCGGGCCGCGAGCCGACGTTGACGCCGGCCCACGCGTGGGCCACCGCCGCGTACTCGGCGCTGGTGGTGCCGTACAGCTCACCGGCCACGGCGAGCGTTCCGGTGCGGGCCGCCGCGTAGTTGGTGGTCGTGGTGAACTTCGTCGTCAGCGCCTTGAACCAGATGAGCGACGCCTTGTCACGACCAATTCCGGCCACAGGCAGGCCGTCCGAGGTGGGCGAGTTGTAGGAGACGCCGTTGATCACCTTGGCGCCGCTGCCCTCGCTCAGCAGGTAGTAGAAGTGGTTGGCGACACCGGACGAGTAGTGGACGTCGATGTTGCCGATGCCCGAGTACCAGGAGTCCTTGGACGAGCCGTCCTTGCTGGGCTTGTCCATGTAGCGCAGCGGGGTGCCGTCGCCGCGGATGTCGATCTTCTCGCCGACGAGGTAGTCGCCGACGTCCTGCGCGTTGTTGGCGTTGAACTCGACGGCCGCCGCGAAGATGTCGGAGGTCGCCTCGTTCAGGCCGCCGGACTCGCCGCTGTACGTCATGTTGCCGGTGGCCGCGGTCACGCCGTGCGTCATCTCGTGGGCCGCCACGTCGATGGACGTCAGCGGCTTGGCGTTGCCGGAACCGTCGCCGTACGTCATGCAGAAGCAGCTGTCGGACCAGAAGGCGTTGACGTAGTTGTTGCCGTAGTGGACCCGCGAGTACGCGCCGACGCCGTCCCCGCGGATGCCGGAGCGGCCGTGCACGTTCTTGTAGTAGTCCCAGGTGAGCGCGGCGCCGTAGTGGGCGTCGGCGCCCGCGGTCTCCAGGTTGGAGGCCTGGCCGTTGCCCCACACGTCGTCGGCGCCCGAGAAGAGCGTGCCGGTGCCGGAGGTGCCGCGGTTGAGGTTGTTCGTCTTGTGGCCGCCCCGGGCGGTGTCCGTCAGGGTGTAGTTGGACCCCGACTGGGCCGTTCCGAGGGTGACCTGACCGCTGTACTGGGTGTTGCCCGTGCCGTTCTCGATGCCCTGCCACTGGAAGAGCTTCTTGCCGGTGGCCGCGTCCGTGATGACGTGCAGTTCGTTCGGTGTCCCGTCGTGCTGCAGCCCGCCGACCACCGTCTCGTACGCGAGAGTCGGCTCGCCCTTGGCCATCCAGACGACCTTGCGGGGCGCCCGGTCCGCGTCGGTCTTCTTCGACCCCTCGGCCTTCGCGGCCCCGAGCGCCTGCTTCTCGGCGGTCGCCGCCTTCACGTCGGCGCTGGTGTCGATGCCCTTGAGCTGCGCCTTCGACGCCTTGGTGACGCCCTCGGTCTTCCCGGACTTCGCCTCGTCGACCACCAGGTCGCCGCCGAGTACGGGCATTCCGTCGTAGGTGCGCTCGTAGCGGGTGTGCGTCGTGCCGTCGCCGTCCTTGGTGACATCACGGACGACGAGCTTCTCCTTGGCGCCGAGGCCCAGGTCCTTGGCGGTGTCCGCCTTGGTGGCGTTGGCGTCCTTGATGAGCGCGGCCCGCTGGGCGGGGGAGAGCTTGGCCGGCAGCGAACCCGGGTCGGCCTTGCCGATCTTGGGGGCGGCCGCCGCGGTGGACGGAGTCTTGGCCGGGTCGTCGGCGGTTGCCGGGCCGGTCTGGACGGCCACCGCGATGAGCGCCGCGACGGCGGTCAGGGCACCGGCTGCGGCACCCCGTCGGGAGGAGATGGATCTGCGGGACGCGGATCTGTGGGAGGTGGATCTCAACACGGACTCCTTCTGCGTGGCCGCGGGGTGCGCGGCCAGGGAGGCCGGGCGGCGCGGTCGTGCCGTCCGGGCAGAACAAGGCAGAACGTGGAGCTGGGAATCGAACGTGGAGCTGCGAATTGAGGGGAAGAGTGGCACCAGGGCGGGCCCTTTGTCAGGGTTGCGTCAAGAGTTGGCCGGAACTGGTCCGCTGCCCGGTGGGACACGTTCGATATACGGAGCAGGCGGACAGGCCCTGGGGCTGCCCTCTTGTTCGAGGGCAGCCCCAGGCGCTGCCTCAGTTGTTCGATCCTGTACCGCCTGCCCGGCGTCGGGCGGCGGGTGGCCGGATCTGACCCCCTCGCGAGATTTCATTCGGCGGGTTTCTCTGACCCTGGAATACCCCCAGGGGGTATATGGTTATGATCGATGTCCCGGCAACGGGCAACGCCGGAAGGCGCGCCACAAGGCATGCCAGAAGGCGCATCACACCGAGGGAGACGCCATGCAGAACCACTCCGGCCACCACCAGTCCCAGCACGGCGGGCACGGCGGGCACGGCGGGCACGCCGGCCACGGCGGAGCCACGCCCGGCGGTCTGTCGGTCTCCGAGAACGGGTACACCCTCGAACTCGACTCGACGATCGTCACCGGCGGCGTCCAGCCGGTCACCTTCCGGGTGATAGGCCCCGACGGGCGGGCCGTGACCGCGTTCACGCCCGAGCATGAGAAGGCACTGCACTTCATCGCCGTCCGGCGCGACACGGCCGGGTTCCAGCACGTGCACCCCGTGATGGACGAGAAGGGCACCTGGAGCGTCGAACTGGCCCTGGAACCCGGGGACTGGAGGTTCTTCGCCGACATCCACCCGGCCGGCCACGACGGAACCATGACGCTGGGGATCGATGTCGCGGTCGCCGGGCAGTACGACCCGCGCCCGCTTCCCGAAGTCACCCGGGCCGCGCGGGCCGACGAGTTCACCGTCACGCTCGACGGCGAACTCCTGCCCGGTGCGGCGAGCGAACTGACCCTCACCGTCAGCCGGAACGGCCGGCCCGTCACCGATCTGCAGCCCTACCTGGCCGCGTACGGACACCTGGTGGCACTGCGGGTCGGCGACCTGGGCTACCTCCACGTCCACCCGGAGGGCGAGCCCGGCGACGGCACCACCGCGCCGGGGCCCGAGATCGCCTTCGTGGCGACCGCGCCCTCGGCCGGCACCTACCGCCTGTTCCTGGACTTCCAGCACGACGGCGTCGTCCGGACGGCCGAGTTCACGGTGCGGACCGCGACGACCCCCGGCTCGGACACGGCATCCCAGGCCGCACCCGCCGAGCACCCGAGCCACCAGCACAGCGCCCACGCACACCACCACTGACCAGCGGGAAAGACCGTCATGCCGCGCCTGACCCCACTCACCAGCGACCGCGCGATGGCCGACGTCGTCGGTGTCGTCGCACTGAACATCCTCACCGGAGCCTTCAACCTGCTCGCCGGCCTCACACCGGAGAGCGGCACCGGTGCGTAGAGACACCCCCGCCCCGGCTCGCGGGGCACGGCCTCCGCCCCGAGGCCGTGCCCCGCCGCATGGACCCGGAAGGAACACGCCATGAGCCTGTTCGCCATCCGCGACTACCGCCGCCTGTTCAGCGCCCAGGTCATCGCCCTGTTCGGCACCGGTCTCGCGACAGTGGCCCTCGGACTGCTCGCCTACGATCTCGCGGGACCGCGCGCAGGCGTGGTCCTCGGCACCGCCCTGACCGTCAAGATGGTCATGTACGTGGTCATAGCCCCCCTTGCCGCCGCGTACGTCGACCGGCTCCCCAGAAGAGCCTTCCTGGTCCTCCTCGACGTGGTGCGCGCCGCGGTGGTCCTCGCGCTGCCGTTCGTCACCGAGGTCTGGCACATCTACGTGCTGATCGGCCTGCTGCAGGCCGGATCCGCGGCCTTCACCCCGACGTTCCAGGCCGTCATCCCCGACATCGTCACGGACGAATCCGACTACACACGCGCCCTGTCCGCCTCTCAGGTCGCCTACACCATGGAGAGCCTGCTCAGCCCGGTACTCGCAGCGGTTGCCCTGGCGTTCATGAGCTTCAACCTGCTCTTCCTGGGCACCTCCGTCGGATTCGCCGTCTCCGCCCTCCTCGTCCTGTCGACGCGCATCCCCGACGCCCGCCCCAACGCCCACGCCAAGGCCTGGGACAGGGCAGCGGCAGGGATCAGGACCTTCCTCAGGACACCGCGGCTGCGCGGCGTCATGGCGCTCAACCTCGTGGTCGCGGCGGCAGGGTCGATCGTCGTCGTCAACACCGTCAACTACGTGCGTGACGAGCTCGGCGGCTCGCAGTCGGACGTCGCATGGATGCTCGCGGCCTCCGGCGGCGGAACCCTCCTCGCGGCCCTAGCGCTTCCCCGCATCCTCGACCGGATCGCCGCCCGCACCGTCATGCTGACCGGCGCCGGAGTCCTCCTCGGCGGCACGATCGCCGCGGTGGGCCTCATGGCGGCCGGCCTGACCACATGGACCGGTACGGCGATCAACTGGACCGTGATCGGCATCGGCATGGCGCTCGTCGTCACGCCGACCGGAAAGGTCCTGCGCGCCTCCGTCGCACCGAACGCGATCCCCGAGGCCTTCGCGGCCCAGTTCTCCCTGTCGCACCTGGCCTGGCTGATCACCTACCCCATCGCGGGATGGCTCGGCACGAACGCCGGCTTCGCGCTCGCCTGGTCCGTCCTCGCGGCCCTCGCCGGGGCGGGCACCGTCGGCGCCCTCCTCCTGTGGCCGCGCCACGATGGACCACGGGCCGTGACGGGAACCGCGACGCCCGGCACGACCGTGCCCCGGCTGGACAGGTCCACCCTGTCCAAGGCCGCGTGAAGCGTCGCGGGACCCGGAAAGCGCGACCCGGAAAGCGACCCGGAAGGCGCCCTACCCCACCACGCTGTCCCGCCAGGCGCGGTGCAGATCCGCGAACGAACCGCTGCCCGCGATGAGTTCGTCCGGAGTGCCGTCCTCCACGACCCGGCCGTGCTCCATCACGAGCACCCGGTCGGCGATCTCCACGGTGGAGAGCCGGTGGGCGATCACGACGGCCGTGCGGCCGCGCAGCACCGTGTCCATGGCGCGCTGCACGGCCCGCTCGCCCGGGATGTCCAGGGAGCTGGTCGCCTCGTCCAGGATGAGCACCGCCGGGTCGGCGAGCAGCGCCCGCGCGAAGGCCACCAACTGCCGCTGACCGGCGGAGATACGGCCGCCCCTCTTGCGTACGTCGGTGTCGTAGCCGTCCGGCAGCGAGGCGATGAAGTCGTGCGCGCCGATCGCCTTCGCCGCGTGCTCGATGTCCTCGCGGGTGGCGTCCGGGCGGCCGATGGCGATGTTCTCCGCGACCGTGCCGGAGAAGAGGAAGGCCTCCTGGGTCACCATGACCACGCCGCGCCGCAGTTCGGCGTTGGCGAGGTCGCGCAGATCGACCCCGTCGAGGAGGACCCGGCCGTCCGTCGGGTCGTAGAAGCGGGCCAGGAGCTTGGCGAGCGTCGACTTGCCCGCGCCGGTGGAGCCGACGACGGCGACGGTCTGCCCGGCGGGCAGCGTCAGGTCGAAGCGGGGAAGCACCTCGCCGCCGGTGCGGTAGGCGAACCGCACGCCGTCGAAGCGGACCTCGCGGCCCGGGTGTTCGGAGGCGAGGGAGGGCAGGGGGCGCGCGGACTCGGCGGCCGGTTCCGGTACCGAAGGGGTCTGGGCGAGCAGGCCCGCGACCTTCTCCAGGGAAGCGGCCGCCGACTGGTAGGAGTTGAGGAACATGCCGAGCCGGTCGATCGGGTCGTAGAGACGGCGCAGATAGAGCACCGCTGCGGCGAGGACCCCGAGCGCGAGCGTGCCGTCGGTGACGCGGTAGGCACCCCACAGGACGATGCCGGCGACGGCCGTGTTGGCGACGAGCCGGGACCCGACGACATAGCGGGCCATCTCCAGCATCGCGTCGCCGTTGCTGCGCTCGTGACGGTGGTTGAGCACGGCGAACTCGGCCTCGTTGGCGCGCTCGCGGCGGAAGGCGCGGACCGGGCGGATGCCGTTCATGGTCTCGGCGAACTTCACGATGACGGCGGCGATGGCGGTGGAACGCTTGCCGAACAGCGGGCCCGCGCGGCGCTGGTAGCGGCGTACGAGGAGGTAGAGCGGCACGAACGACACCACCGCGGCTGCGCCGAGGCTCAGGTCGAGCCAGAGCAGCATCGCCGAGATGTAGACGAAGGACAGGATGACGGTGATCAGCTCCTGCAGGCCCTCGCTGAGCAGCTCCCGCAGGGATTCCACATCCGTGGTGGAACGGGAGATCAGCCGCCCCGATGTGTACCGCTCGTGGAAGTCCACGCTGAGCGCCTGCGCGTGCCGGAAGATCCGCCCGCGCAGATCGAGCAGCACGTCCTGGTTCACCCGCGCAGAGGCGACGATGAACGCGTACTGGAACCCGGCGGACGCGGCCGCGCACAGCAGATAGCCGAGACCGACGGCGATCAACGGCCCGTAGTCGTCGCGGCGTACGGCCGGCACGCCGCTGTCGATGGCGTACGCCACGAGCAGCGGCCCGCCCTGCACGGCGGCCTGCTGCAGCAGGAGCAGCACGGTCGCGAGCACGACCCGCCTGCGCAGCGGCGCGAGCAGCGAACGGAGCAGCGCGGCGGTGGCGCCGGGCGCAGTGGGGAGCGTGTCCTGGTCGAAGTCGTCGGTGGGGGAAGGGGATTCGGCGGGGGCAGGGTGCGGGGCGGGGGAGCCGTTGAGGGGGGCGGGCTCCGTGTTGGAACGGGCCGCGGTGTTGGGACGGGCCGCCGCGTCGGGGCGGGCTGCCGTGTTGGAACGGGCTGCCGTGTTGGAACGGGCATCCGTGTCGGGACGGGCTGCCGTGTTGGAACGGGCTGCCGTGTTGGAACGGGCTGCCGTGTTGGAACGGGCCTCCGTGTCGGAACGGGCTGCCGCGTCGGGGCGGGCCTCCGTGTTGGAACGGGCTGCCGTGTCGGGACGGGCTGCCGTGTTGGAACGGGCCTCCGTGTCGGGACGGGCTGCCGCGTCGGGGCGGGCTGCCGTGTTGGGACGGGCCTCCGCGTTGGAACGGGCCTCCGCATCGGAACGGGTTCGCGACCCGGCTGACGCGTCCGTTCCCGGGCGGCGCTCGTCGCCCGGGTGCCGCTCGTCGTCCAGGTGCCGACGGCCCCCCGGCTCTTCCTCCCCGCCCGGCCCCGTGGTCCGTGACGCCGGTGTCGATGCCGTCATCGTGCCGCCTCCCCCTCCGCGGACGTGTCGTCCGCCTCTTCCCGAGCGGAAGCGGGCTCCGCCCCCGACATCAGCCACGCGTACTCCGCGTTCTCCCGCAGCAGTTCCTGGTGCGTGCCCACCGCCGTGATCCGGCCTCCGGACAGCAGGGCGACGCGGTCGGCGAGCAGGACCGTGGACGGGCGGTGCGCCACCACCAGGGCCGTGGTGTCCCGCAGGACGCGGCGCAGGGCCGCCTCCACCAGGGCCTCCGTGTGCACGTCCAGGGCGGACAGCGGATCGTCGAGGACCAGGAAGCGGGGGCGGGCGACCACCGCGCGGGCCAGGGCGAGGCGCTGGCGCTGGCCCCCGGACAGGCTCAGGCCCTGCTCGCCCACCTGTGTGTCCGTGCCCTGCGGCAGCGCGTGCGCGAAGTCGGCCTGCGCGATGTCGAGGGCGCGCGCCAACTCGGGCTGCCCGGCGGCCTCTTCGGCCCCCATCAGGACGTTCTCGCCGACCGACGCGGAGAACAGTGTCGGCTCCTCGAAGGCCACGGCCACCAGCGTGCGCAGCTGCTCGCGGTCCATCTCCGCGATGTCCGCGCCGTCCAGCGTGATGCGGCCCTCGCTCACCTCGTGCAGCCGCGGCACCAGCGCCGTCAGGGTCGTCTTGCCGCTGCCCGTCGCACCGACGAGGGCGAGCGTCTCGCCCGTGCGTATGTGCAGATCGATGCGGTCGAGCGCGGGTGGCGCGTCGGGCGGGGCGTCGGGATAGCGGAACCGTACGCCGTGAAAGCGGAGCCCGGCTTCCCCGGAGCCGGACCGGGCCCCTGGGCCGGTGGCGGACCCGGCGTCGGTGGCGGATCCAGCGCCGCCCCTGGCCCTGCCCCCGGCGCCGGACTTGGACCCGATCCCCGAGCCGACGCCGACGCCGATGCCGACTCCAGCCCCAGCCCCAGCCTCAGCGCCGACCCCGCCCCCGACCGACGAAGACTCCTGCTCCGCGTCCATCACCTCGAAGTACCGCTCCGTGGCCGTCGCCGACTCCTGGCTCATCGCGAGCAGGAAGCCGATCGACTCCACCGGCCAGCGCAGGGCGAGGGCCGTCGAGAGGAACGCCACGAGCGTGCCCGTGGACAGGTCGCCGTCGGCCACCTGCACCGTGCCGAGCACAAGGGCCGCACCGATCGCGACCTCCGGCAGCGCCATGATCACCGCGTAGATCGCGGCGAGCAGCCGCGCCTTGGCGAGTTCCGTGCCCCGCAGCGTGTGCGAAAGATCGTGGAAGGCCCGCGCCTGACTGCGGTGACGGCCGAAGCCCTTGATGATGCGGATGCCGAGCACGCTCTCCTCGACGACGGTCGTCAGATCGCCGACCTGGTCCTGCGCCCGCCGCGCCACCGCCATGTACCGGCCCTCGAAGTACGCGCAGACGATCACCAGCGGCACCAGCGGGGTCATCAGTACGAGCCCGAGCGTCCAGTCCTGCGCGACCAGGATGACCATGCCGACCACGATCGTCGCGCCGTTGACCACCAGGAACGTCAGCGGGAAGGCGAGGAACATCCGAAGCAGCATCAGATCCGTCGTGCCGCGCGAAAGCAGCTGGCCCGACGCCCACCGGTCGTGGAACGCCACCGGAAGCCGCTGCAGATGGCGGTAGAGATCCGCCCGCATCGCCGCCTCGACGGAGGCGAGCGGCCGCGCCACCAGCCACCGCCGCAGGCCGAAGAGGAGCGCCTCGGCGATGCCGAGCAGCAACAGGAGCAGCGCCCCGAGCCACACCCCGCCGAGGTCCCGCTCGGCCACCGGGCCGTCCACGAGCCACTTCAGTACGAGGGGGAAGACAAGCCCCGTACAAGAGGCGAGGATGGCGACAAATGCCGCGCTGAACAGGCGAGTTCGTACGGGGCGGACATAGGGCCACAGACGCAGCAGGGTCCGCGCGGCGGACCCTCCCGAGTGTTCCCCCGCTGGTCGCCCCGCTGATTCCTTCGCTGATTCCTTGGTCGGTGCATCTTGGTTCGGCATCAGGAGCGAGCCTACGGACGGCCACTGACAGCGCCCACCGAGTTTTGGCCCGGACGCGCTCGTCCGCTGGTCCTAGGACCCGCCGCCATCGGCGAGGTCGTACCCGCCATCAACCGATCGGCTGATGCCGCTTCGAGCGCGATGGGCGATGCCCGCACCCCCGCCCACCGGCGAGGCTCGCCCCATGCCCATCATCGAAGTGCGCGACCTGCACAAGGCCTACGGCGGACGTGCCGCCGTCGACGGTGTCTCCTTCGCCGTCGAGGAAGGCGAGATCTTCGGAGTCCTCGGACCGAACGGCGCGGGCAAGACCACCACGGTGGAGTGCGTCGAAGGCCTGCGGACCCCCGACACGGGGACGGTCCGGGTCGCCGGGCTCGACCCCGCCGCCGACCACGACCGCGTCACCCGGCTCCTCGGCGCCCAGCTCCAGGAGAGCGAGCTGCAGGCGAAGCTCACCGTCCGCGAGGCGCTCGAACTGTACGCCGCCTTCTATCCGCACCCCGCGAACTGGCACCCCCTCGCCGAACGCCTGCGCCTCACCGACAAGTTGGACAGCCGCTTCGGCAAGCTCTCCGGAGGGCAGAAGCAGCGCCTGTTCATCGCGCTCGCACTGATCGGCAGCCCGAGGGTCGTCGTCCTCGACGAGCTGACCACGGGACTCGACCCGCGCGCCCGCCGCGACACCTGGCAGCTCATCGAGGACGTACGCGACAGCGGAGTGACCGTCCTCCTGGTCACCCACTTCATGGAGGAGGCCCAGCGCCTCTGCGACCGCATCGCCGTCATCGACCAGGGCCGGATCGCCGCGCTCGACACCCCCGCGGGCCTGATCAGCCGGGCCGCCGGATCCACCGTCATGTCGTTCACGCCGTCCGCGCCGCTCGACGAGCGGGAACTCGCCGCGCTGCCGCAGCTCACCTCCGTCGAGGAGCGGGACGGCCGCTACACGATCAACGGCACCGACGCGACCGTCGACGCGGCCATCACGCTGCTCGCCCGGCACCACATCACCGCCCGTCAACTACGGGTCTCCGACGCCACGTTGGACGACGCGTTCCTCGACCTGACGGGAGCCAAGGCATGAGCGCCGCCACCACCGCCGTCGTGAAGAGCGAGTTCCGCCTCTTCACCCGTGAACCCGGCGGGATCTTCTGGATCCTGGCGTTCCCCGCCATCCTCCTGGTGATCCTCGGCTCCATCCCGTCCTTCCGGGAGGCCGACGACTCGCTCGGCGGGCTTCGCATGGTCGACGCGTACGTCCCCGTGACGGTGCTCCTCGCCATGATCATGGCGGGCGGTCAGTCCATGCCGCCCGTCATCACCGGCTACCGCGAACGCGGCATCCTGCGCCGGATGTCCACCACCCCGGTGCGCCCCACGTCACTGCTCGCCGCGCAGATGGGCCTGCACGGCGCGGCCGCGCTGCTCTCGGCGCTGCTCTCGCTCGTGGTGGGCCGCATCGCCTTCGACGTACCGCTGCCGCGCATGGCCTTCGGATACGTCGTCGCCCTCGCCCTGGCGATCTGCGCGGCCCTGGCCATGGGCGCCCTGGTCTCCGCGCTCTCCCGCACATCGAAGATCGCCACCGCGATCGGCTCGGCGGTCTTCTTCCCCTCGATGTTCACCGCGGGCGTCTGGCTGCCGGTCCAGTCCATGCCCGAAACCCTCGCCCGCATCGTCGAGTTCACCCCCTTCGGCGCGGCCTCGCAGGCGCTGTACGAGGCGGCTGCGGGGGACTGGCCGGGGTGGGCGCACCTGGGTGTGCTCGCCCTGTGGACGGTGGCGCTGACGTACGGCGCGGCGCGCTGGTTCCGCTGGGAGTGAGGGCATGGGCCGGGCGGTGTGCGTCGACGACACTGGGGCCATGGCCATGAGCACGGCGGACGCCGCGAAGATCATCGAGCAGCGATGGGGTCTCTTCAACCGCTGGGGCCCCTACGTCCTGCTCGGCTTCGGGCTCCTCATGGCGCTCGCCACCTCCGGCGTCGTCGGCATGAGCCGGGGCGAGCGGTACGCGTCCTGGGCTCTCGTGGGCGCCGGGCTCGCGCTCCAGCTGTGGTGGAGCGCGGCGGCCGGAAGCCGTCCGGGCCCCTCGGCCGCCGGAACCCTCTACTACGCCGTGCGCTGGGCGCTCGCCTTCGTCCTCACCTGGTTCAACCCGTTCTTCGCGTTCTACGCCGTCGTCGGCTACTTCGGCGCCGAACGGCTGCTGCCGCCGCGCCTGGTCAAGCCCGGCCTGTTCGCCACGGCCGTCATCATGGCCGGCTCCCAGTCCGGCGGTCTGCCGCCGCACGACGAACTCGGCTGGACCGTCTTCGGCGCGCTGCTCGCCGTGAACGTCGCCCTGCTGATCGTCTTCGCGCACCTCGCGGCCCAGGAGGACGAGCGCAACCGCATCGCCGTCTCCACCATCGTCGAACTGGAGCACACCAACACCGCGTTGCAGCAGGCCATGGACGAGAACGCCGCCCTGCACTCCCAACTCCTGGTCCAGGCACGGGAGGCGGGGGTGGCCGACGAGCGGCGCCGCCTCGCCGCCGAGATCCACGACACCATCGCGCAGGGCCTGACCGGCATCATCGCCCAGCTCCAGGTCGTCGCCAACGCCTCCGACGAGACGCTGGCCCGCGAACATCTGGGCCGCGCCGCCGATCTCGCCCGGCACAGCCTGGGCGAGGCCCGCCGCTCCGTCCACAACCTCTCCCCGACGGCCCTGGAACACGACGAGCTGCCCGAAGCGCTGAAGAAGACGGTCACGGAGTGGGCCGAACGCACCGGCGTCCGCGCCGAGGTCACGGTCACCGGACCCGCCGAGCCCCTGCACGAAGAGATCGAGGCGACCCTCCTGCGCATCGTCCAGGAGGCACTGTCCAACGCCTCCCGGCACGCCGCCGCCACCCGGGTCGGGGTCACCCTCTCCTACATGGACGGCGAGGTCACCCTCGACGTGCGGGACGACGGCCGCGGCTTCGACCCGCTGACACTCGTCAAGCGCAGCGGATCCGGAGGCTTCGGCCTCGACGGCATGCGGGCCCGCGCCGAGCGCATCGCGGGCTCGTTCACGGTCGAATCGGAACCGGGCGGCGGCACCGCACTGTCGGCTCGCGTACCGTTGGTCCGCCATGGCTGACGTGATCACTCTCCTCATCGTCGACGACCATCCCGTCGTACGCGACGGACTGCGCGGCATGTTCCAGTCCGACCCGTGCTTCGAGGTGCTCGGCGAGGCCGCCGACGGCGTCGAGGCGGTCGCCCTGACCGAACGCCTCGACCCGGACGTCGTCCTGATGGACCTGCGCATGCCCGGCGGCAACGGCGTCGACGCGATCGCCGAGCTCACCCGGCGCGGCGCCCGCTCCCGGGTCCTCGTCCTCACCACGTACGACACGGACTCGGACACGCTCCCCGCGATCGAGGCGGGCGCGACGGGCTACCTCCTCAAGGACGCACCCCGCGACGAGCTGTTCACCGCGGTCCGCGCGGCCGCCCAGGGCCGCACGGTCCTCTCCCCGGCGGTGGCCTCCCGCCTCGTCTCGGCGGTCCGCGCTCCGGCGACGACACCGGGCAACGAAGCGCTCTCGGCCCGCGAACGGGAGGTCCTCGTCCTGGTCGCCAAGGGCACGTCCAACCGCGAGATCGCCCGCGAACTCTTCATCAGCGAGGCCACGGTGAAGACCCACCTCACCCACATCTACGCCAAGCTGGACGCGAAGGACCGCGCGGCGGCGGTAGCGGTGGCATACACCCGAAAAATCCTGAGCTGACCCTCACCTGCACACCCGCAGCAGAACCACCGCCCGCCCCGCCACAGTCACCGCACCCCCCGCCCGATGGACATCCCCCGGCGCCACCCCCTGCTCCTCCAGGGAGGTGTCCACCACCACCTCGTACGCGCCGGCCCACGGCTCACCCGGCAGCACGAAGCTCACCGGCCCTTCCCCCGCGTGCAGCACCGCGAGAAAGCTGTCGTCCACCACCGGCACCCCCCACGCGTCCCGCCCGGGAATGTCCCGCCCCGACAGATACATCCCCAGCGTCGCCGCGGGCGCGTACCAGTCCGCCTCCGTCATCTCCGCGCCCCGCGCGGTGAACCACGCCAGATCCCGCAGCCCGTCGGCGGAGTGCGCACGGCCGGAGAAGAAGGCCCGCCGCCGCAGCACGGGATGCGCGTGCCGCAACGCGATCAGCCGGGACGTCAGGTCGAACAGCGCCCGCCACCCCGGATCCTCGAGCAACCCCCAGTCGACCCAACTGACCTCGTTGTCCTGGCAGTACGCGTTGTTGCTGCCCCGCTGGGTACGCCCCATCTCGTCGCCCGCGACCAGCATCGGCACCCCGGTGGACAGCAGCAGCGTGGTCAGCAGATTCCGCAGCTGCCGGCGGCGCACCTCCGCCACCCGCGCATCATCCGTCTCGCCCTCCGCGCCGCAGTTCCAGGAGCGGTTGTCGTCCGAGCCGTCCCGGTTGCCCTCGCCGTTGGCCTCGTTGTGCTTGCGCTCGTAGGAGACCAGGTCCCGCAGCGTGAACCCGTCGTGCGCCGTCACGAAGTTCACCGACGCGTACGGCCGCCGCCCGCCCCAGGCATAGAGGTCGCTCGAGCCGGAGAGCCGGTAGCCCAGGTCCCGCACATCGGGCAGCGCGCCCCGCCAGAAGTCCCGTACGGCGCCTCGGTAGCGGTCGTTCCACTCCGTCCACAGCGGAGGGAAGGCCCCCACCTGATAGCCCCCGGACCCCACGTCCCACGGCTCGGCGATCAGCTTCACCCGGCGAAGGACCGGATCCTGTGCGATCACCGCCAGGAACGGCGACAGCATGTCCACGTCGTGGAAGGAGCGAGCCAGCGCCGCCGCCAGATCGAAGCGGAAGCCGTCCACTCCCATCTCCGTCACCCAGTACCGCAGCGAGTCCGTGATGAGGCGCAGGACGTGCGGCTGGACGACCTGGAGCGTGTTCCCGCACCCCGTGTAGTCCGCGTACCGCCGGGCGTCGGACGGCTGGAGCCGGTAGTAGCCGCGGTTGTCGATGCCCTTCAAGGAGAGCATCGGGCCCAACTCGCCCGCTTCCGCCGTGTGGTTGTAGACCACGTCCAGAATCACCTCGATCCCGGCCTCGTGCAGCGCCCGCACCATCCGCTTGAACTCGCCGACCTGCTGCCCCGTCGTCCCCGACGCCGCGTACGCCGCGTGCGGTGCGAAGTAGCCGATCGAGTTGTAGCCCCAGTAGTTCCTCAGGCCCCGGCGCAGCAGATGGTCCTCGTGCGCGAACTGGTGGACGGGCAGCAGCTCCACCGCCGTCACACCCAGGCGTACGAGATGGTCGATCGCCGCCGGATGCGCCAACCCCGCGTACGTACCGCGGAGTTCCTCCGGTATCCCGGGGTGCAGTTTGGTGAAGCCCCGGACATGCACCTCGTAGATGACCGAGTCCGCCCACGGCGTCTTGGGGCGCCGGTCGTCCGTCCACTCGTCGTCCGGCGCGTCGTCGTGCACGACCACGCCCTTGGGGACGTACGGCGCCGAGTCCCGGTCGTCCCGCACCGTGTCGGCCACCTGCTGCTGGGGCCAGTCCCGCACATGCCCGTACACCTCGGGCGGCAGCCCGCGCGCGCCGAAGTCGCCGTCCACCGCGCGCGCGTACGGGTCGAGGAGCAGCTTCGCCGGGTTCCAGCGCGCGCCCGTCCAGGGGTCCCAGCGGCCGTGCACGCGGTAGCCGTAGCGCTGCCCCGGACGGACTCCCGGCACGAAGCCGTGCCAGATCTCGTGCGTCAGCTCGGTCAGCGGACAGCGCGTCTCGACGCCCTCGTCGTCGAAGAGACACACCTCGGCGGCCTCCGCACCGCCCGCCCACAGCGCGAAGTTGGTGCCCGCGACGCCGTCGGGCCCCACCCTGAACCGCGCGCCGAGCGGCGTCGGCGCCCCCGGCCACACCGGCGGCCGCCGCGCCTCGGCCGCGTCCCGCGCCGGTGCGCGCACGGCGGGCGCACCGGCCGATGTCCCGTTCACGGCGGCGGGCTGCCCGGCCACGGCCGCGCCCGTCCCGCGCCGCCCACCCCGCAGTGCTTCCTGTTCGGCTGCGCTGGACACCCACTCGCCTCCCGCGGCTCGACCCCCGCCGCGTCCCGGCGGCCGGGGCTTACCAGACCGGACGACGCGAGCGGACCCCAAGGCTCCCCGCGCCGTCCTCCCCACTGTTCTGCCCAGCGGGTGCGTCGCACTCACGTTTCCCCAGGAGGGGGACGGTCGTTGGGACGGACGTGAGACAGGTAGCGAGGCGCGCACGGCGCGCAGGGGCCGCGCTGGCCGCCGTAGTGACATGGGCAGGACTGCTGGCCGGAGCCGCGGGATGCAGCGGTGACTCAGGCGGCATCGACCGCCTCATGGGCAAGCCGCGCTCGCCCGCCGACGCGATCCGGGTGACCCCCGACGACGGCAGCAAGGGCGTCAAGGGCGACGAACGGCTCCAGGTGAAGGTCCCCGACGGACGCCTCGAATCGGTGAAGGTCAGCCGGGTGCAGGACGCCCAGGAACTCCCGGTGCCCGGCCGCATCGACGAGAACGGCACGACCTGGAAGCCGCTGGACGACGGCGGCCTGGCGCTCGCCGCGAAGTACTCGGTGCACGCCGTCGCCATCGACGGCCACGGCCGCCGCTCGGCCCGGCACACGACGTTCACGACGTACGTCCCCGACGAGCGGTTCATCGGATACGTGACGCCGGAGAACCGCTCCACCGTCGGCACCGGCATGATCGTCTCCCTGGAGTTCAACCGGGAGATCGAGAACCGCGAGGCCGTCCAGCGCGCCATCCACGTCACCGCGGAGCCGGCCGTCGACGTACGCCCGCACTGGTTCGGCAAGACCCGCGTCGACTTCCGCCCCGAGAAGTACTGGAAGCCCGGCACCAAGGTCACCGTCGGCCTGGGCCTGCGCGACATCGAGGCCGCGCCCGGCGTCTACGGCCTCCAGGACAAGAGCTTCACCTTCACCGTCGGCCGCAGCCAGCATTCCCTGGTCGACGCCGCCGAGCACACCATGGAAGTACGCCGCGACGGCGAGCTCCTCTCCACGGTGCCGATCACGGCAGGGGCCCCGAAGACGACGACGTACAACGGGAAGATGGTGGTCACCGAGATGCTCGACGTGACCCGCATGAACAGCCGCACCGTCGGCTTCGGCGGCGAGTACGACATCCCCGACGTCCCGCACGCCATGCGCCTGACCACGTCCGGCACCTTCCTGCACGGCAACTACTGGTCGCCGGACGCCCCTGGCAACACCAATGTCAGCCACGGCTGCGTGGGCCTGCGCGATGTGAAGGGCGGCAGCTCACAGACCCCGGCGGGCTGGTTCTTCGACCGGAGTCTGATCGGTGACGTCGTGGAAGTTGTCAACAGCCATGACAAGAAAGTCGCTCCTGACAACGGGCTCGGTGGCTGGAACATGGAGTGGAAGGACTGGACGGCACCGCCCGGAGCCAAGCCGGAGGCCAAGCCCTGAGCCGGGAGTTGAGGTGGGGCCCGCACCGCATGCGCAGTTGGGACTGAACAGTGACATTGGCGGGGACTCATCGGTCAGGACCGTGTGGTTATCTAGCGCGGGGCGCGTGTCGGCACGCGCCAATGCACTGGGGTGCGGGCCTGACCAGGCCGTGTGAGGGGAGACAACATCGTGAACGGGCGACCGATATCGGGGACGTCGGTTGGTGCGCGGGGGAGCGCACGGCGGCGGGGGAGCAAGGGCCTCTTTGCGGTGGCATCGGGTGTGACACTGCTGTTGGTCACGGCCTGCGGCGGGGGCGGCGGCTCGGACTCGGGTGACGACGGCAAGGGCAAGGGCAAGGCGGCCGACAAGAACGCGCCGTCGACGGCTGTGGTGACCGTGGCCCCGAAGGACGGCGCGGAGTCGGTGGCCACCAGCGGGGCCCTGAAGATAGCCGCCGACAAGGGCAAGCTGTCCCAGGTCAAGGTCGAGGACAGCAAGGGCAATCCGGTCCCCGGCAAGATCACTTCGGGTGGCGCGACGTGGACGCCCGCGCACCACCTGGCGGCCTCCACGAAGTACAAGGTCCACGCGATCGCCAAGGACTCCGAGGGCCGCGAGTCCGCCAAGGACACGTCGTTCACGACGCTGACCCCGAAGAACACCTTCGTCGGCCAGTTCACTCCGGAGGACGGCTCGAAGGTCGGCGTCGGGATGCCGTTCTCCGTCCACTTCAACCGCGGGATCACCGCGCCCGAGGACGTCGAGAAGGCCATCGAGATCAAGACCGAGCCGGCCGTGGACGTCGAGCCCCACTGGTTCGGCAACGACCGCATCGACTTCCGCCCCGAGAAGTACTGGAAGGCGGGCACGAAGGTCACCGTCAACCTCAACCTCGACGGCGTCGAGGGACGGCCCGGCGTGTACGGCGAGCAGGCCAAGACCCTGAAGTTCACCATCGGCCGCAGCCAGGTCTCCACCGTCGACGCCAAGTCCCACCAGATGAAGGTCGTCCGGGACGGCAAGCAGATCAAGAAGATCCCGATCACCGCGGGCGCCCCCGGCACGACGACGTACAACGGCCAGATGGTCATCAGCGAGAAGCTCCAGGTCACGCGGATGAACGGCGACACGGTCGGCTTCGGCGGCGAGTACGACATCAAGGACGTCCCGCACGCGATGCGCCTGTCCAACTCGGGCACGTTCATCCACGGCAACTACTGGTCGGGCGGTGCCTTCGGCAACACGAACGCCAGCCACGGCTGTGTCGGCCTGAGCGACGTGCGCGGCGGCTACAGCAAGAAGACGCCCGGAGGATGGTTCTTCAACAACTCCCTCGTCGGGGACCTGGTGGTCGTGAAGAACTCGGCGGACAAGACGATCCAGCCCGAGAACGGCTTCAACGGCTGGAACATGTCCTGGGAGAAGTGGAAGGCCTGACAGGCCCGCCGGGATGCCCGGCCGCATGTCGCTGTCATGCGGGGCACGGCTAACGTGCCTCGCATGACATCTGTGCATCTCGAAGTCGCCGAAGGCGTCGGCACGATCCGCCTCGACCGCCCTCCGATGAACGCGCTCGACATCGCCCTGCAGGACCGGCTCAAGGAACTGGCCGAAGAGGCGACCCGGCGCGACGACGTACGCGCCGTGATCATCTACGGCGGCGAGAAGGTGTTCGCGGCGGGCGCGGACATCAAAGAGATGCAGGACATGGACCACGCGGCGATGATCGTGCGGTCCCGTGCCCTGCAGGACTCGTTCACCGCCGTCGCCCGCATCCCCAAGCCGGTCGTCGCCGCCGTCACCGGCTATGCCCTCGGCGGCGGCTGCGAGCTCGCGCTCTGCGCCGACTTCCGCATCGCCGCCGACAACGCCAAGCTCGGCCAGCCGGAGATCCTGCTCGGCCTGATCCCCGGCGCGGGCGGCACCCAGCGCCTGTCCCGTCTGGTCGGCCCGTCCAAGGCCAAGGACCTCATCTTCACCGGCCGCATGGTGAAGGCCGAAGAGGCGCTCACCATCGGCCTGGTGGACCGCGTCGTGCCCGCCGCCGAGGTGTACGAGC
Source organism: Streptomyces sp. NBC_01381 (assembly GCF_026340305.1). Taxonomy (NCBI): domain Bacteria; kingdom Bacillati; phylum Actinomycetota; class Actinomycetes; order Kitasatosporales; family Streptomycetaceae; genus Streptomyces; species Streptomyces sp. NBC_01381. Next base: position 962,353 of record NZ_JAPEPI010000002.1, read on the forward strand.
AGGCGCACCAGTGGGCGGCGCGGCTCGCGCAGGGGCCCGCGCTGGCGCTGCGCGCCGCAAAGGAGGCCGTGGACGCGGGCCTGGAGACGGACATCGACACCGGGCTCGCTATCGAGCGCACCTGGTTCGCGGGTCTGTTCGCCACGGAGGACCGCGAGCGGGGCATGCGCAGCTTCGTCGAGGAGGGTCCCGGCAAGGCGAAGTTCCTCTGACGTACCCCTGAAGTGCCCCTGGAATGTGATCAGTTGAGGGCACGTCAGCATGCGTGTCCCCCGAAGGGGCGGATTATGCGAGGCTTAAGAGAACCTTAAGCCTGCCTGCTTCGGGGCTGTTGGTGATCACCCGTAAGCGGGCAGTCATCGCAGGTCGGACGGGCTGTCGCAGGGCCCTAACTGCCACTGGCATATGCCTACTCGGCCCCCCGGAACGGTTGGTTCCGGGGGGCTTATTCCTCCGGAACGGCCCCGGAGGGCGCTCGGTGCGGCCATGATGGGGGCATGGCGGGGCTGGAGGGTATGGAACAGCCGCGGCGGCACGGGAGTGCGACCGCGGCGCGCTGGTCGCCGGCGGTTGAGGACGAACACGCGCTCAAGGCGCTCGAGTTGTTCGGCAACCCGACGGACGCGGAAGTGCCGCTGCCGTCGCGCCCGGAGTCCGCCGCCATCGCGCGCCGGCTCGCGCAGGTCGTCGTGCTCCGCCACTGGGGCCTCTCCCCGAAGATGACCGAGGACGTGGTCCTCCTCGTCTCCGAACTCGTCGGCAACGCCGTGCGGCACACCGGCGCCCGCGTCTTCGGCCTGAAGATGGCGCGGCGGCGCGGCTGGATAAGGATCGAGGTGCGCGACCCCTCGCGCGGACTGCCCTGTCTGATGCCCGTCCATGAGCTCGACCTCAGCGGCCGCGGGCTCTTCCTCGTCGACAAGCTCTCCGACCGGTGGGGCGTGGACCTGCTGCCGCGCGGCAAGACGACCTGGTTCGAGATGCGGGTCGCCGACCGCTGACACGAAAGCCCCCGGTCGCCGATGTGCGGCGGTGCGGGGGCCTTCGTGAAGGGCCATGGACTAATGGGGTGTGGTCCACGGCCACTGAAACGACCTGGGCCCGGGTCAATGGGTCAATGAAGGTCGTGGCATCGACTATGGCAGACGGGGGTCAGCGATCCAAAAGTCCCTATCCGTGCATAAGGGACCAAACCGGGGCATTGCAAAAGTGAATCCTTGGTGAGATGGGACACCTGCCTGGTAAACGCTGGTTAAGTGCAGGCTGTGACAGGTGTTCCGCAAGAGTCGCCCAGGTGGCCGGAGAGTTCGCGGCCCCGACCCGCAGAGGCCCCGAAGCGGGCAATCAGCATCTTTCGCCCGCTTTACCTATTAAATGGGCGCGTGATCGAGACCGACCGCCGAGGAGCCCTGCGCGCGGGCGCCGCCCTGGCCGTCACCGGCGCGCTCGCCACCGGATGCGCCACGACCGGCACCGCCCCCACGCGCGACCGCCCGCACGCATCGCACGGCGCACCCCACGCCACCCCGGCGGCCGCCCCCGCACCCCGCCGCTTCCCCGGCCTCCCCGACCAGATCGCACACAGCCCCCGCGGCCGCCCCCAGGTCGCCCTCACCTTCCACGGCCAGGGCGACCCCGCCACCGCAGGGTCCCTGCTCACCATCGCCGAGAACGCGAACGCCAAGATCACCGTCCTCGCCGTAGGCGGCTGGCTCGACGAACACCCCACGCTCGCCCGCCGCATCCTCGACGGCGGCCACGACCTCGGCAACCACACCCACCACCACCTCACCATCAACGACATGACCGAGGCCGACGCCCGCGCCGAGATCACCGGCTGCGCCGAACGCCTGCGCCGCCTCACCGGCTCCATCGGCACCTGGTTCCGTCCATCGCGCGCCCAGCGGGCGACCCCCCTCGTCGCCCGCATCGCCCACCGCGCCGGCTACCCGCACGTCCTCTCGTACGACGTCGACTCCCTCGACTTCACCTCGCCGGGCGCCCCGGCCGTCACCCGCAAGATCGCCTCAGAGGTGCGCGCGGGCTCCGTCGTGAGCCTGCACTTCGGGTACGCGGACACGGTCGCCGCGCTCCCCGCCGTCCTGGAAGACCTCGACCGCCGCGGCCTGCGCGCGGTGACGACCACGGAGCTGCTGACCTGATGACCCTCCACCTGAACCTCACCCGCCGCACCTCGGCGCTCATCGCCGCCGGTGCCGTCGTCGCCGCACTCGCCGGCTGCGGAACCGACACCCGCGAGAACGAAGCACTCAGCACCAAGGGCATCCAGAAGCCCGCCAAACCCAAGGTGGCGCCGGGCCTCCCCGGCATGCCGCCGGTCCTCGACCCCAAGGACGTCTACGCCGCCGACCGCCCCAACAAGCTCTCCCCGGTGGTCAAGGACTTCCCCTCCCGCGTCTACGTCCCCAACACCAACTCCAACACCGTCTCGGTCATCGACCCCAAGACGTACCGGGTCATCGACACCATCGACGTCGGCGTCCAGCCCCAACACGTCGTCCCCTCCTGGGACATGAAGACCCTCTGGGTCAACAACAACCGCGGCCACACGCTCACGCCCATCAACCCCAAGACCGGCAAGGCGGGCAAGCCGGTCGACGTGCACGACCCCTACAACCTCTACTTCACGCCCAACGGCAAGTACGCCATCGTCATGGCCTCCATGGACCGCGAACTCGTCTTCCGCGACCCGCACACCATGAAGAAGGTCAAGACCGAACCGGTCAGCTGCTACGGCGTCAACCACGCCGACTTCTCCGCCGACGGCCGCTACTTCATCGTTTCCTGCGAATTCTCCGGCGAGCTTCTGAAGGTCGACACGGAGAAGATGAAGGTCATCGGCCAGCAGAAGCTGCCCTTCGAGGGCGCCATGCCGCAGGACGTGAAGGTCTCACCCGACGGCAAGACCTTCTATGTGGCCGACATGATGGCCCACGGCATGTGGGTCCTGAGCGGCGACAAGTTCGACAAGCCGAAGCTCCTTCGCACCGGCAAGGGCTGCCACGGTCTGTACGTCAGCCGTGACTCACGCGAGATGTACGTCTCCAACCGCGGCGAGGGCACCGTCTCCGTCTTCGACTTCCCCAAGAACAAGCTCACCAAGAAGTGGAAGCTCCCCCAGGGCGGCAGCCCCGACATGGGCGGCGTCTCGGCGGACGGCAACACGCTCTGGCTGTCCGGCCGTTACGACTCCGAGGTGTACGCCATCGACACCCGCACCGGCGTCCAGACCGCCCGCATCCCCGTCGGCGGCGGCCCGCACGGCCTCGCGGTCTACCCGCAGCCGGGTCGCTACTCGCTGGGGCACACGGGGATCTTCCGCTGAGTCCACCGAGTCCACCGAGTCCAAGTCATTCAACGGTTGACGACCGCGGCCACCGGGAACGGGGAGGGTAGATCCACCGCCCCGTTCCTCTGCCCCACAGGAGGCCGCGCATGATCCGAGGCATCGACGTCAGCTCGTACCAGTCATCGTTCGACACGGACGGCCTCTCCTTCGTCATCATCAAGGCGACAGAGGGCCGTTCGTACATCAACCCGAGACTGACGGCACAGACGAAGCTGGCACGGGACGGCGGCTGCGTGGTCGGCTTCTACCACTTCCTGTGGCCCGGGAACATCACGGCCCAGGCGGAGTACTTCGTCAGCAAGTCCCCTGAGAAGTCAGGGGACTTGCTGGCGGTGGACTGGGAGTGGACGGGGGATCATACGCGCGCGAGCAATGCGGAGAAGGACCGCTTCATCCGGGAGGTGAAGCGGTTGCGGCCTTCCCATCGGACCGTGCTCTACACGAACCGCGATTTTTGGTTGAACTACGACACCACCTCGTACGCGGGTGACGGCCTCTGGATCGCCGACTACGTGACGGCGGGCAAGCCGCGTATCAAGGCGAAGTGGCGGATCCACCAGTACACGTCGACGCCGCTGGACAAGAACGTGGCGGATTTCGAGAGCGCGCAGGCGCTGCGGGACTGGGCGAAGCCCTAGTCCACGGCCTCAGGCGCGCCACTCCGCCGTGCGCTCCGGGGACGCCTCGGACAGGGCCTTGGTGACCGCGTCCACGTCCGCCGCGAGGCCGTAGACCGGGGTGCCGGGCTGCTGGCGCCACGACTCGTCCTGGCCGCCCGTGTCGACGGTGTCGAAGCCGATCTCGTCGAGCAGATCGCGTACGACCTTCTTGGCGGTCTCGTCGTCGCCGGACACCGGGAGCGCGACGCGGCCCGGGGCGCCCTTGGCCTGGGGCTTGTCGAGGATGTCGTCGGCGTAGGTGCCGTTGAAGGCCTTGATGACGGGGTGGCCGATCTGCCGCTCCGTCCAGCGGCTCTCGGTGAGGCCCTCCTCGATCTCGGCGATCTTCCCGTCGCGCTGCTGCGGGTAGTAGTTGCCGGTGTCGATGACGGCGACGCCGGCGGCCGCGCCGTCCAGGAAGCCCGACGGCAGGTTCGGCACGGCCTTCAGGGGGATCGTCACGACGACCACCTGGGCGTCGCGTGCGGCCTCCTCGACCGTCACCGGCGTCGCGCCGGTCTCGGCAGCGAGCTCGGTGAGGGTCTGCGGGCCGCGGGAGTTCGCGACGGAGACGTCGTGGCCGACGGCCGTGAAGCGACGGGTGAGGTTGCCGCCGATGTTGCCCGCGCCGATGATGCCGATCTTCATGACTTGCCCCTCCGGGGGTTGGTTCGCCGGTCTCTTAGCGGAGCCAACCTCCGGAACGGGTGAGGTATTCCGACCGGGGGTGGGTCGGCCTTCTCAGACCTTCACCACGATCTTGCCGGTGTGCGTGTTGGACTCCATCAGGCGGTGGGCGTCCTGGATGCGGTCCAGGCCCTCGAAGACCTCGGCGATCACCGGGCGGAGCGTGCCGTCGGTGAGGCCCGAGTTGATGTAGGCGGCCGCGCGGTGGCGGCCCTCCTGCGTCTCGGTGACCATCGGGTTTCCGTATCCGTGGACGGACAGGGGCCAGTTCATCGGGAGGGTCGTGGGGCGGGCGTCCAGCCAGCCGTAGATGACGAGCTTGCCGTTGCGGACCAGCGCCTCGCCCAGGGCCTGGAAGCCCGGGCCGCCGATCGCGTCGAGCACGATGTCGGCGCCCCGGCCGTCGGTGAGGCGTTTGGTCTCCTTGACCACGTCCTCGCGGTCGCTGACGATGACGTGCTCGGCGCCCAGGTCCAGGAGCTGCTGCCGCTTGGCCTCGGTGCGGGTGGTGGCGATCGGTACCGCGCCCGCGCGGCGTACGACCTGGATGGCCGCGGTGCCGACGCCGCTGGACGCGCCGGTGATCAGGACGTGCTGGCCCGGCAGCAGCCCGGCAGTCGGGAGCAGCGCGCCGTACGCGGTGGAGTAGGTGACCCAGACGGCGGCCGCGGTCACCGCGTCCACTTCGGCGGGGCGCGGGACGACGGCGCTCTGCGGCAGCAGGACCAGCTCGCCGTACACGCCGTGTGCGCTCAGTTCGGTGTTCGCCGCCGTGAGGACGGTGTCGCCGGGGGCGAAGGCGGTCACTCCCTCGCCGACGGACTCGACGGTGCCCGCGGCCTCGTAGCCGTTGCGGGATGCGGGCAGGGTCGGCTGGTAGTAGTAAGTGCCCGCGCGGAGCAGGGTTTCGGCGCGGTTGAGGCCCAACGCCTCGACGCGGATGCGGACTTCGCCCGGTCCGGGGGCGGGGATCTCCACGGCGTGGATCCGCATGACCTCGGGGCCGCCGATCTCGTCAAAGAGCACGGTACGAGCGGTGGTTGACGCAGCAGTTGTTGTCATGCGGGAAACGCTAGGCGGGCTCTGCGAGACGAACCATGCCTGCTGCTCTCGCTTTTATACCCGTACGTCTCGCGGGGTGCGGCGCGCGCTACGGTACGGACATGGACGTACTCAGCGACGCGATAGCCGCCATGCGGACGGGGCGGCCGCATTCCTCCCGTACGTACAGGCACGCGCCCTGGGGGATCCGGTTCGCCCCGTCGAACGGTGCCGGGTTCCATGTGGTGCTCCAGGGTTCCGCCTGGCTGCTTCCGTCCGGTGACGGGGCGGAGCCGGTGGCGCTCGGGCCCGGTGACGTGGTCTTCCTCTCGCACGGGCGCGGGCACGGTCTGGCGAGCGCGCCGGATGTCCCGCTGGAGGATTTCGCCCTCGCCCCGGACGGCTCCTGGCCGAAGACGGAGGGCGACCGGGCGGCGAGCACCGTGCTGCTGTGCGGGGCCTACCAGTTGGACCGGGCGCGCGCCCATCCGCTGCTCGCCGAGCTGCCGGAGGTGGTGCATCTGCCGGCCAGGGTCGGGGAGCACGCGTCGCTGCGGTCCGCCGTGGAGCTGCTCGGTGCCGAACTGGCCGACGCGCAGCCGGGGTCGGACGCCGTGATTCCCGCGCTGCTCGACACGATGCTGCTGTACATCCTGCGGGCGTGGTGGCTGCGCGAGCAGGCCGCGGGGCATGCGACGGGCTGGGCCGCCGCGCTGCGGGACCCGTCGGTGACGGCCGCGCTGTACGCGATCCATGACGACCCCGCGAGGCCCTGGACGGTGGAGGAGCTCGGGGCGCGGGCGGGGCTCTCCCGCGCGGCGTTCGCCCGCCGGTTCGCGGCGTCCGTGGGGGCGAGCCCGCTCGCGTATCTGACGTGGTGGCGGATGACGACGGCGGGCCGGCTGCTGCGCGAGGAGGATCTGCCGCTGCGGCAGATCGCCGAACGGGCGGGCTATACCTCGGAGTTCGCGTTCTCCAGGGCGTTCAAGCGGGAGTTCGGGGTGGCGCCGGGGCAGTACCGGAGGGTGCGGGCCGCCGGGTAGGGCGTACGCGGCGTCGTGTGTGTGACGAGGGGCACTGGAACTCTCCCGGGGTCGCGGAGAGGTCATGGGTGTGAGTCCTACTGAACTGGGAGACGGCATCCATGCACGGATACGGGCCGGGGAGCGGGCGGCGTTCGGTGAGCTGTACGAGGCGTACGCGCGGACGGTCTACAACCATGCCCTGCGGCTGACCGGCGACTGGTCGACCGCCGAGGAGGTCATGTCCGAGACGTTCCTCGCGGCCTGGCGCACCCGGGAGCGGCTCGATCCGGACCGCGGTTCGCTCAAGCCGTGGCTGCTCGGCATCGCGACGCACAAGGCGCAGAACGCCAACCGCGGTCTGCGCCGGCGGCTCGCCTTTCTCTCCCGGCAGCCGTCGCCGCCCCAAGTGGCGGATTTCGCCGAGGAGTCGGCGGGCCGGCTCGACGACGCGCGGCGGCTCGCGGCGGTGCACGGCGCGCTGCGCCGGCTGCGGCGTCCGGAGCGTGAGGTGCTCGTGCTGTGCGTGTGGTCGGGGTTCGACTACGCGCAGGCCGCCGAGGCGCTCGGGGTGCCGGTGGGCACGGTGCGGTCGCGGCTCTCGCGGGCGCGGGCGCGGCTGCGGCGGCTGAGCGAGGACGCGCTGGACGCGGAGGGCGTGGATGCGCAAGGCGTGAAGGAAGTGACGGAACCGCTCCGTGGCCGCGGAGAGGTAGAGAGTGAGGCCGCGTTCGCGGCCCTGCCCCTGCGGGAGGAATTCCGATGAACGCCGCCACCCCCTCTCGGGGAGAGGCCGAGGCCGAGGTCGAGGAACTGGCCGGTCTTCTGCCGGAGTCGGCTGAGGAGGAATGGGAACTTCCGCCGGGCCGTCACCTTCACCACAAGGACCTTCTGATGCAGCAGATCGACCGTGACACCACTCCCGTTTCCGTATCGCCCCGTCGGTGGCTGCTGCGTCCGGCGGTGCTGATGCCGGCGGCCGCCGCGCTGGCCGTGGCCGGGATCCTGGCGGCCACGCTCCCTTTCGGTGACGCCGACGGCGTACGCGACATGGGCGCGGCCCGGGGTGCGGAACACGGTGCGGCCGTCACCCTCGACCGGATCGCCACAGCTTCACTGAAGGCCGACACGAAGCCGGTGAAGGACGGCCAATTCGTCTACGTCCGCAGTCTGGTCCGGGCGAACCAGGGTGAGTTCAACGGTCCTGTGAAGCTCGGCGCCCCGCACAAGCGTGAGGTCTGGATGTCGCAGAACCCGGCGCCCGTCACGGACATCGGCATGATCCGCGAGAGCGGGAAGGGGGTGCCGATGTCCGGTCAGGACGTGCCCATCGAGGCGTCCGCGGAGGACGGTTCCGACGACACCGGCGCCATCCCCCCGGGCCCCGACCGCCCCACGTACGCCTGGCTCGCCTCGCTGCCCACCGACCCCGACGCCCTCCTGAAGAAGCTGTACGCCGAAACGCGGGTGAGCGATGGGCGGGAGACGAAGGCGCAGGCCGTATTCGACAAGATCGGCGGCCTGCTCGCTGAGACGATCATGCCGCCGGAGAACGCCGCCGCCCTCTACAAGGCCGTCGCGAAGCTCCCCGGTGTGACCGAGGTGCCCGACGCGGTGGACGCGGCGGGGCGGCACGGGATCGGCATCACCATCGATGAGTCGGCGTACGCGACGCGCAGCGAATGGATCTTCGACAAGAAGTCGTTCGCCTACCTCGGCTCACGCGGCTACATGACCAAGGACCACAAGCCGGGCGGCAAGCCGGGAGATCAGGGGAATGCCGAGGTTCTCTACAGCAGTGACGCGGTCCTGGACCGCGCGGTCGTCGATCAGCGCGGCATGGAACCCACCAGCGGCCGCGGCTGATCACGGTTCGCCCGCACGGCCCGCAGCAGCAGGAAGAGCAGCAGCCCGAAGGGGGAGAGGAGAATCGTGAAGACCAGGAGCGGGCCCATGACCAGCGGGTGGATGCCGATGCGCCGCGCCTCGCGGTACATCCACTGCCCGATCAGCAGGTCCCAGGCGATGACCTGGGCCCAGATGGCGCCCGCCCCGTTGGCGTGGACGAGCAGTTCACGGAAGCCGTCGATGTCCGGGCTGCTGACCGCGGCCCAGAGTTCGGGGAAGACGGGCAGGGCCATCGCGGCGTACACGGCGAGGATCGGGACGACGGTGAGGGGTGACGTGGCGATGCGGTCGGTCGTCCGCCACCCCGGCGCGAAAATCAGGAGCAGCCAGACCGGGGCGGCCAGATAGAAGGAAAGCTCGAAGAGGAAACCGGTCATGCCACGAGCTCCTTGGTGTTGTTGGTTTCATCAACTGCCGGGTTCTGCACGGCTGTTGGTGGGGTGAGACGCAGCGCCCCGTATGCGCCCGCGGCGGTGGCGGCGACGATCAGTGCCGTCGCCGCCAGCGTCGCGCCGTCCGGGTGGATCAGCGGCTGGCCGCGCAGTGCCTGCCAGGTGACCAGGGCGAAGGCGGCGGCGTACGCGGCCGCGGCGACGAGGACGAGCCGCAGCCGGACCCGTTCGTCCGCGAGGCGGGTGAACCGCGGGGCGAGCGCGACAAGTCCCATGAGCAGCAGCGGGAGCAGCTGCAGCGCGTGCATGCCGAAGAAGTGCGGGATCCGCAGGTCGCCGCCGGTGGTGGACCAGCCGGTCAGCGGCATCGAGGGACCGCCGTCGGGCACGCCGACGCTGTGGGCGCCGACGACCGGCGAGCTGCCCTGCACCTGTCCGGGCGCAGGCCGGGTCATCCCGAACCCGATGGCGGCGCCGGCCAGCGCGAGGGCGATCCCGCACCGCATCGTCCAGGCGGAGGCGCGGTCGGGGATGCGGGCGCGCAGCAGCACGACGGCGATGGCGAGGGTGGCGAGCCACAGGATGACGACGCTGACGGACATCACGTTGAACAGCGCTTCGTCGAACGAGGTCGCGTGGTTGAAGTGGCTGCGCTTCCCGCGCACCACCTGCCCGGTGATGATCACCATCTCGATGACGCTGGTCAGGGCGACCACCGTGCCGGCCCACCAGCCGACCCTGCGGCCCCGGTCGAGCATCGACAGCATCCAGGCGAGCGAGGGTGCGAAGCCGATGAACGAGACCGCGAACTTCAACGGCTTGGCCCAGATGGGCGCGCCCACCAGGACCCGGTCGTCGACGACGAGTCCCACCGCGGAGACGACGGCGAGTAAGGCCATCGACGCGGCGAACAGCATGAGTGGTCGGTGCCATGAACGCCATGAAGACATAGGGGTCCCCTTGTTGGGAGGGTGGTTCAACGAAATATGGATAGTGGTGCTGTCCGCTATCCGATAGCGCCACTATCTATGATGGGTGGCGAGGATGGCAAGGGCGGAGAGAAGCGATGAGAAGCGATGACCGGCGATGAGAGTGGGCGGGCCGTGCGTATTGGCGAGTTGAGCCGCAGGACCGGCGTGCCGGTGCCGACGATCAAGTACTACGTCCGTGAAGGGCTGCTGCCGCAGGGCGAGTTGAGCAGCCCCAACCAGGCGCACTACGGCGAGGCGCACGAGCGCAGGCTGCGGCTGATCCGCGCGCTGCTCGATGTGGGCGGCCTGAAGGTGGCCGCCATCGCGGAGGTGCTCGGCGCGATCGACGATCCGGGGCGCCCGCTGCACAAGGTGCTCGGCGCTGCGGCGGACCGGCTCGGCACGGCGGGCGCCGCCGACGACGACGCCGAGGCGCAGGCCGCGCAGACCGCCGTCGGGGAACTGATCGCGCGGCGCGGCTGGCACGCCCATGAGTCGAACCCCGCGGCCGACGACCTCTCACGCGCCCTTGCCGCCATGGGCCGGGTCGGCCACGGGGCGTTCACGGAACTCCTCGACGAGTACGCCGACGCCGCCGAGATGGTGGCCCGCGCCGACCTCGGCTATGTGAACCGCCGGGTCGCGGTCGAGGACCTGGTGGAGAGCGTGGTGATCGGCACGGTCCTGGGGGAGGCGGTGTTCAACGCCATGCGGCGGCTCGCGCACGTGGACGCGTCGGCGCGGTTGTACGGGGTCGATGGTGCGGGGCGGGGGGAGGCCGAGGGGTTGGGGGGCGGGGGCTGACTCAGCCGAGGGCCGGCAACCGCCGCAGGGTTTCCTGGAGTTCGGCCTGGGACACCCGCGCCGCCTCCTCCGCGTCCCGCGCCTCGACGGCTCGCGCCGGGCCGGGACGGCGATGTGACGCTCGACGCGTGGACCACCGACCGGGCCCCCGACGGCGCGCACCGCTTCGTCTGCACGCTCCAAGTCGGCGACAAGGCAGGGGACTTCGAGGGTGTCGGCAACGGCCCGCTGTCCGCGTTCGTCGAGGCGGACGGCGCCGCCGGCATCACCGTCGACATCCTCGACTTCTCCGAGCACACCGTCGAGGCGGACGGCGCGCCCGGCGAAGCCGTCGCGTACAACGAGGCCGTCGCGTACGCGGAGTGCCGCGTCGGCGGTGTCACCCGCTGGGGCGCGGGCCTGGACACCTCGGTCCTGACCGCGTCCCTGCAGGCGGTGCTCTCGGCCGTGAACCGGGCAGGGGCCGCCCGATGACCCCGCGGCCGGTGCTGCACGCCGACACCGTCACCGTCGTCCGCGACGGGCGCCCCATCCTCGAGGAGGTCACCCTCACCGTCCGCCCCGGCGAGCACTGGGCGCTGCTCGGCGCCAACGGCGCGGGCAAGTCGACCCTGCTCGGCCTCTGCGGCGCAGTCACCCACCCCACCCACGGCACGGTCGAGGTGCTCGGCCGCCGCCTCGGCAGCGTCGATCTGCGCGAACTGCGGGCGTACGTAGGACATGTGAACCCGCGTCATCCGCTCCGCTCGCCCCTGCGGGTCCGCGACGTCGTCCTGACCGGGCTCACCAACAGCGTGGAACCGCTGCCCCGTTGGCGCCCCACGCCCGAGCAGGAGGAGCGGGCCGACCGCCTCATCGCCACGCTCGGCCTCGCGCACCGCACGGACGCGCGCTGGCCGACGCTCTCCCAGGGCGAGCGCGGCCGGACGCTGATCGCGCGCTCCCTGATGCCGAAGCCTCGCCTCGTCCTGCTCGACGAACCCGCCACCGGCCTCGACCTCGCGGGCCGCGAACGCCTCCTCGACAGCCTGGACACCCTGCGCGAGAGCCACCCCGAACTCGCCACGGTCCTGGTCACGCACCACCTCGAGGAGCTCCCGGCCGGTACGACGCACGCCCTGCTGCTGAGGGACGGGCGCGCGTTCGCTTCCGGCGCCGTCGACGACGTACTGACGAGCGACCAGATCGGCAAGTGCTTCGACCATCCCGTGCGCCTCGAGCGCACGGAAGGGCGGTGGAGCGTGCGGGCGGCACGCCGCTGAGCATGAGGAAGGGGCATGAGGAAGGGGCCCGGTGCGCTTCCGCGCGCCGGGCCCCTTCGCCGTCCGTCGACTTACTTGTTCAGGCTCGCCCAGAACTCGTCGAAGGAGAGGCGCTTGTCCGCGTTGGTGTCCTTCGTGCCGATCACGGCCTCGGCTACCGTCTCGGTGACGTAGAAGTCCCCCATCTGCGCCATGGCCGACTTCCACTCGGCCGCTGTGATGAAGCCGTCGCCGTCCGCGTCGAACCGCTCGAACGTCTTGCGCGCTTCCTCGATGTCCGCCACCGGATCCACCCCTTCTTGGTGCATTACTGAGTGGGGTTAGGGTAACGGCCGTCGCGCGCCGCGATCACAAGGAGTACGCCCATGGCCAGCAGCGAAGCCGCCACACTCGGCACGATCCTCGACGCGGCGGCCCACGGCCGCTTTCCGCCGCCGGACGGCTCCACCACGCTCGTGCCGCAGCCGAGCCACCGCGACGCGGGCGTGATCGCCTTCACGGCGCACTCGGTGGTCTTCACGGACGAGGACCCGGGCTGGGTGCGCGGCACGCTCACGGCACTCGACTGCGACCCGCTCGCGGCGACCCTCAACCCGCGCTTCCTCGGCGCCTTCCTGGACCGGACGGGACGCACGACGGACACGATCGACCTGCTGACGGTCGCGTCGGCCCTGCCGGGCGGCCCCGAACCGGAGCTCGGCCTGACCGAACTCGACGACCCGGACCACCCGCGTGTCGCACGGGCCCGCAAGCGCCGCGACGACGTACGGGTGTGGGCGGCCGACGGAGGTGGAGTGCTGGTCATCGGCCGGGGTGTCGCAGGGCGTTGGGAGACGGCGACCGAGGTGGCGGAAGCCGGGCGGCACCAGGGGCTCGGCCGCGCGCTGGCGCTTGCCGCACGGCATCTCGTACCGGACGGGTCCGTGGTGTGGGCCCAGCAGGCCCCGGGGAACGCCCGCAGCGTACGGGCCTTCCAGGCGGCTGGTTACCGTCCGGTGGGCGCGGAGGCGCTGCTCTTCGCGTCCTGAGGGGTCACCTGAGAACCCCGCGTTCTGCAAGGGCTCAGCCTCCATTGGCACTGAAGCTCCGCCATGAGACAGCGCCGCCCGGGTGGCTTCCGGCTCCGGGCGAACAAGCGACGCCGGAACCGGAAGTCTGGCCGATTACCTGGCCTTCATGTCCCACATCTGGTAACGGCTCGTGCCGTACTTGCACTTGACCGACGTGAGCGCACCCCTCTTGGTGCTGGCCAGGCACTTCTTGGTCTTCTTGTTCTGGATGTTGTCAGTGGTGTATGAGGCCCACATCTGGTTCTTGCTCGGCTGGTTGCAGCCCTTCAGCTTGACCGTGCCGTTGGCGTAGCCGGTCAGGCACCAGCCGAACTTCTGGGCGTTGCGCAGCTCACCGCTGCCGGTGCTGTACCAGGCGCGCCAGTCGTTCCTCTTCGAGCACTTGCCGGTGGTGATCTTCCCCCTCTTGGTGGCCATCAGACACTTACCGGTCTTGGAGTTCTTGTACGTGGCGCCACCGCGTCCGGCGGCGGCCTGCTGCGTCGACTCGGCCTTGGCGGATGCCGTCGGCGCGGCCGTTGCGGGGGCGGACCCCATCAGCGGAAGGGCGAGGGCGACGGTGCCTACGGCCGCGAACACTCCATGGCGAAACTTGCTCATGCTCTGATCCCGTTTCAGTCGTGCAATCGGGCGCCGAGGCGCCCGTGGTCGACGGCAACCTTAGGGTGAAGATCTTCTACTTCTCCAGGACGCGATCATGTCAGGTGCGCCACAACGCGCTCGAAATGAAAGGGAGTTACACACGCTGGCCGTAGCAAGCGCATCCTGACCGCGGTGCGGCAGGCCGCCGGCCCGGTCTCCACCCGGCAGATCGGCGAGGTGCTTGGCTTGGACACCGAGGGTACGGGGCAAGCTGGAGCCGTTGCGCGGGAAGCTCACGAATCCGGCCGACCGCGGCCAGCGGCACAAACGACCCGACGGGAAGTGGCGGGCCCCCTCACGCCCCCCCCGCAGCGCGGCCCGCACCGTCGGGGCCGGTTCCTCGCGCTCCTCGCACCCTTCGACCTCGGCCAAGTCGCCGACGGGCGGGGAAGGTTGGGAGGTGTTTACCGGGGGTGTCTGGCTTGGACAGTGGCCGACCTCCCGCCCGGTCGGCGCACCGATGGCCGGGGGTCACTTCGCGGTCGAGCTGCCCGCCACCCGCAAGAGCGCCCGCCCGGCCCACCCCGGCGGCCGATTCGGGGTCCGCGATTTTCCCGGCGACCCCTTGACATGGGATATATCGGGAGGAAACTGGTCATTACACCAGGAAGCTGGAGAGTCGCACCGTCGGTAGAGACGTCTGCTGAGAAGAGATTCCCGCAGGTTCTGGCCAGGCCCCCGAAGCCCCTCGCTACCGGAGCCTCAGCGACGACTGAGGTAGATGGCAACGGTGAGGACTCCGGGGACTGTTCTGTGCGGCGGACCTTGGTCTTCCGCATACATCGGGTCTGTGCGCGAGCTGCCATACGGGTGGGGCAGGTGACATCCGGAGAACTACGGAATCCGCTGCGTAAAGCGGGTCCGGCCCCGCTGGATAGGGTGGGCGGCGTGCGAGTGCTCCTGGTCGAGGACGACGACAACCTGCGCTTCGGGGTGGCGGCGGCCCTGCGCGCGGCCGGGCTTGCCGTCGACGAGACGGCCGATCTTCCGCAGGCCGACGAGGCGCTCTTCGTCACGGCGTACGACTGCGTGGTCTTCGACCGGAGGCTGCCGTCCGGGGACGCCGCCGTGTACGTCGACGCGATGCGCCGCAAGGGCAGTCCCGTACCGGTGCTCTTCCTCACCGCCCGAGACACCGTCGCCGACCGGGTCGACGGGTTCGCGAGCGGCGGCGACGACTACCTGGTCAAGCCGTTCGCCGTGCCGGAGCTCGTCGCCCGGGTGCGCAGT
Source organism: Streptomyces sp. NBC_01381 (assembly GCF_026340305.1). Taxonomy (NCBI): domain Bacteria; kingdom Bacillati; phylum Actinomycetota; class Actinomycetes; order Kitasatosporales; family Streptomycetaceae; genus Streptomyces; species Streptomyces sp. NBC_01381. The sequence goes on from NZ_JAPEPI010000002.1 coordinate 977,411, forward strand.
CTGTGCCGCAGGTCCGGGGCAGTGCGCCCGCCCGTTCACCGGGTCGCCGACGTGGAGATCGACACCGCCCGGCGCCAGGTGCGCCGCGCGGGGCTGCTCCTGACGCTGACCGGCAGGGAGTTCGCCGTACTCGAAGTCCTCGCGGCCCGCGCGGACCAGGCCGTGCCCCGCGCCGAACTCATCGAGAGCTGCTGGGACGAGATGACCGAGCCGCAGTCCAACGTCCTGGAGGTGCTGATCTCCCAGCTCCGTCGCAAGCTCGGCGATCCGCCGCTGATCCGCACCGTGCGCGGCGTCGGCTACCGCCTGGCCCCCGAGGACGCATGAGATCCCGTACCGCCCGACCCCTCACGCCCACCGCACGCGTACGCCGACTGCGCCGCCGCATCACCGCGCTGTTCGCGCTGACCAGCGCGGTAGGGCTGATCGGCTTGGCCGTCTTCGCCGTGCACAGCGACGACCGGCGGTGGCGTCAGCAGCTCGACCAGTCGATGGGGCAGGACACCAGCTGGGCGATCGGCCTCCTGATCACCGACGATGACGGCCGCCTCGACGCGCGCGAGCTCGCCGACACCATGGGTACGGGATGCCCTCCGCTGACGGTGCTCTCGGTACCGCCGGGCGATGAGAGCGCCCCCATGACGGTGGAGCACGCCCCGCGCCGCCCTTGTCTGACCGTCAGCACCTCTGACCTGCAGGCGGCGGGTGCGGCAGTGGTGCGCGGCGAGCACGCGGCGGCCGTCGACCGGCACACGACGGACGGGCGGCCCGTCCGGTTGTACGCCGATCCCTTCTACCCTCCTGAACCGGCGGAGGGCGAAGGGCCCCAGGGGGTCATCGTCACGATGGCCGGGACCGCCGACCAGCGGGCCGACCACCGCCGGATGACCTGGCTGGTGGCCGGGGCCTGCGCGGTCCTCGTCTGCCTCTCGGCGGCGGTCGGCCACCTGCTGTCCGGGCGGGCGATCCGGCCGGCGCTCGCCGCCCTGCGCCAGCAGGAGGCGTTCCTCGCCGACGCGGCGCACGATCTGCGGACACCGGCCGCCTCGCTGCGCACGCTCGCGGAGACCGCGCTGCGGGGCGAGACGGACAGCACGGACGTACTGCGGCGGTCGCTGCGGCTCGCGGACGGGATGGGCGGGCTCGTCGACGGGCTGCTGACGCGGGCGCGGCTGATGTCGGGTACGGAGACGCTGGTGCGGGAGCCGCTGCGGCTCGACCAGTTGGTGGAGGGGGTGGTCGCGGACGCCCCTGCCGAGGGGCATCGGGTGACGCTGCGTGCCGAGGAGACGGTGGTGGTGGCCGATGCCGATCTCGTACGCCGGGCCGTCGGCAATCTGCTCGGCAACGCGTTGGCCCATGGTCATGCGCCGGGGGAGCCTGCCGAGGTGGTCGTGACCGTGTCGCCGGACGGCACCGTGATGGTGGAGGACGCGGGGCCGGGGCTGCCGTCGCAGCTGGCGGAGGGTGCCACTCTGTTCGACCGCTTCCGAAGCGGCGGGGGGTCCACCGGCCTGGGGCTGTCCATCGCGGCGTGGGTCGCGCATGCGCATGGGGGTGCGTTGACCGCGGGTCCCGCTGAGGGCGGCGGAGCGAGGTTCGTCCTCCGCCTGCCCTTGGCCTGACCCACGCCGCCTCATCAAATCCTCAGGATCCGCCAGGCACGCTAGGTGCAACCGATCTTGGGAGTGCCCCGTTGAACCGCCTTGCCCTCACCCTTGCCGTACTCATTGTCGCCGCCTCTCTCGGCGGCTGTACCGCAGCGGAGGGTTCGACGCCCGAGCTCAAGCGGTTCTACGGGCAGCAGTTGAAGTGGAAGGACTGCGGCGATCTGCAGTGCGCCCGGCTCACCGTGCCCATGGACTATGACCGTCCCGGCAACGGCAAGACCTTCGTCCTGCCGGTGGCCAAGGCGGCGACCGCCGACCCCGACAAGCGCATCGGCTCGCTCGTCTACAACCCGGGCGGTCCCGGCGCGTCCGGCGTGAGCGACCTGAAGGACGACGGCGGTGAGACCTTCAGCGCCGCCGTGCGGGCCCGCTTCGACATCGTCTCCTTCGACCCCCGGGGCGTCGGCGGCAGCACACCTGCCGTGAAGTGCGCGGAGCCGGACGACACCGGCACGGATACGGACACCCCGGAGCCCCTTCGCCCCGACACCGCCGCCGACCGCTCCCGCGTCATCGCCGGAGCGGACGCCCAGGCCGAGGCCTGCAGGGAGAAGAGCCGCCGCATCCTCCGCCACGTCGGCACCGACGACGCCGCCCGCGACATGGACGTGCTGCGGGCGGCGATCGGCGACCGGAAGCTGACCTACCTCGGGTGGTCCTACGGGACGAGCCTCGGCACCTCGTACGCCGAACAGTTCCCGCGCCGCGTCCGCGCCCTGGCCCTGGACGGCGCCGTCGACCCCTCGCTCGACTGGCAGCAGCGGGCGATATCCCAGGGCGCCGGCTTCCGCAGGGCCGTGGACGACTACGCCGAGTACTGCGCCGACTTCGCGGGAGACAGCTGCCCCGGCGCGACCCCGCAGGAGATATCCGAGCTGATCGACGGGCTGTACGAGGAGACGGCGCGCGAACCTCTTCCGGCCGACGGCGATGCGTACGACGTCGACGCCAGAACCCTCCTCGACGTCGTGACGACCGCGATGTACACCCCCGAGGCTGACTGGAAGGACCTTTCAGAGGCCCTGAGCGCAGCGGCCGACGGCGACGGCACGCCACTGGCGGACCTCGCGGAGGGCGACGGCGAAGGGGCGACGGAGTCCCGCTCCAGGCCACGGGCCGTCGACAACAGCGACTCCGCCATCCTCGCCGTCAGCTGCCTGGACACCCCCCACCCGCGCAATGCCGCCCCCTACTGGAACGCCCTGGCCCCCGCCGAGAAGGCCGCGGGAGTGTACGGCACTTCGAGCGTGCTCGACGAACTCACCTGCAGGGACTGGCCCGCAGGCACCCAGCGTCCGCACCGGGTCCGTGCCGATGGCGTCCCGCCGGTCCTGGTGGTGGGCACCACCGGTGACCCGGCGACGCCGTACGAGGAGGCCGAGAGCCTGGCGGACCAGTTCCCCGGCGGCATGCTCCTGACGTACGAGGGCGTGGGCCACACCGCGTACGGCCGCGGCGACGCCTGCGTCACCCGCGCGGTCGACGACTACCTCATCGACCGCGAACCGGTCCGGAAGGGCAAGACGTGCTGACACGCCGCAACAGACGCGCGGCAGCCTGCCTGACAGCGGCCCTCCTGATCCCCCTGACACTGACCGCATGCACCACCGAGTCACATGCCCGCGCCCGGACCTGCCTCACCGGAACCCTCGCGTACGACCACCGCGACGCCGAAGCAGGCCCCGCCAAGCCCCTGGTCACCCGACCGGCCCGCAACGCCAACTGGGAACTGTGGGGCAGGACTTCGGGCCACTCGGACGCCCCCGGGCGCAAACTCGCCACCGGAATCACCGACAGCGGCAGCGGACGGTTCCGCGCCTGCGCCAAGGAGCCCGGCACCCTGCGCGAGGCCCACGTCAGGTTCCGCTCCGGCAGCACCGATCTCTGGCGGGTCGTCAGAAGCCGTACCTCGCAGCAGGAGTACGCCTTCGACTCGCCGTCACGGCGCGACGTGTCCGCCGATCAGAGCCTCGGCACGGTGAAGGTCCCCGCCGCCATGAGCAACGCCTGGCACATCACGGACACCCTCAACCTCCTCTACTGGAAGCGCGACAACCCCACGTCCGCGTGCTGGACCCGGCGTCAAGTCACCGGCAGATGCGACCAGTTGACCTTCGTCTGGACTCGGCGCGAAGCCGCCGAGGGCGCCGGCTACTTCGACCTCGGCGGGACCAACCGCGTCATCGCGGCAGGTGACATGACCGACTCCGAGCACTTCGTGCTCCACGAGGCGGGCCACTGGTTCCAGTGGCAGCTCTACGGCCGCGACCTCCCCGATGCGACGAACTGCGACCCGCACTACATCGAGAAGCGCAGCTCCGGCACGTGCGCCTGGACCGAGGGATTCGCCGACGCGACAGCCGCGTACGTCCTGGGCGACCACCGCTACGTCGACGAGACCGGCGCCGAGACCAGCCTGGAGAACGACGCCACCACCCCCGGCTGGGACCCCGGCGACGAGGTGCAGGGCCGCGTCGGCGGTTCGCTGCTCGACCTGTGGGCGAAGGACGGCCCCGACGGCGGCAGTTGGAACCGCACCCTGCGCCTGATGGCGAGCGAGCCGAGCGCGGACTTCCGCGAGTACTTCACCGTCGACCGCCCCAAGGCGTCACCGCCCCTGAGCACGACGGGAAGCGCCGAGGCCATCGTCGGCCGGCACACGATCAGCACTCGATGATGTTCACCGCGAGCCCGCCCCGAGCGGTCTCCTTGTACTTGACGCTCATGTCGGCCCCGGTCTCCTTCATGGTCTTGATGACCTTGTCGAGGGACACCTTGTGGCTGCCGTCGCCGCGCATCGCCATCTTCGCGGCGGTCACGGCCTTCACCGCCGCCATGCCGTTGCGCTCGATGCAGGGGATCTGGACGAGGCCGCCGACGGGGTCGCAGGTCAGGCCGAGGTTGTGCTCCATGCCGATCTCCGCGGCGTTCTCGACCTGCTCGGGGGAGCCGCCGAGGACCTCGGCGAGGGCGCCCGCCGCCATCGAGCAGGCGGAGCCGACCTCGCCCTGGCAGCCGACCTCGGCGCCGGAGATCGAGGCGTTCTCCTTGAAGAGCATGCCGATCGCGCCGGCCGCGAGCATGAAGCGGACCACGCCGTCCTCGTCGGCGCCGGGCACGAAGTTCATGTAGTAGTGCAGGACCGCCGGGATGATGCCCGCGGCGCCGTTCGTCGGGGCGGTCACGACCCGGCCGCCCGCCGCGTTCTCCTCGTTCACGGCCATCGCGTAGAGCGTGATCCACTCCATGGCGAGGGCCAGCGGGTCGCCCTCGGAGCGGAGTTTGCGGGCCGAATTGGCCGCGCGGCGGCGGACCTTCAGGCCGCCCGGCAGGATGCCCTCGCGGGACATGCCGCGGGACACGCACGACTGCATGACGCCCCAGATGTCGAGCAGCCCCGAGCGGATCTCCGCCTCGGTGCGCCAGGCCTTCTCGTTCTCCAGCATCAGCGCGGAGATGGAAAGGCCGGTCTCGCGGGTGAGCCGCAGCAGCTCGTCGCCGGTGCGGAAGGGGTGCTTCAGCACCGTGTCGTCCAGCACGATCGGGTTCTCGCCCGCGACCGCGTCCTCGTCGACGACGAAGCCGCCGCCCACCGAGTAGTACGTCTTCTCCAGGAGGAGCGTGCCTTCACGGTCGTACGCGAAGATCGTCATGCCGTTGGCGTGGTACGGCAGGGCCTTGCGGCGGTGCAGGATCAGGTCCTCGTCGAAGTCGAAGGCGATCTCGTGCATGCCGAGCAGGTTGAGGCGGCCGCTGCTCTTGATCTGCTCGACCCGGTCGTCGGCGGTCTCCACGTCCACCGAGCGGGGGGACTCGCCCTCCAGGCCGAGGAGCACCGCCTTGGGGGTGCCGTGCCCGTGGCCGGTCGCGCCGAGCGAGCCGAACAGCTCGGAGCGTATCGAGGTGGTGTGGGCCATCAGGCCCTCGTTCTTCAGGCGGCTCGCGAAGATGCGGGCCGCGCGCATCGGGCCCACCGTGTGGGAGCTCGACGGGCCGATGCCGATCGAGAACAGGTCGAAGACCGAGAGGGCCACGGGAACTCCAAGGGTGGTTGGTAGACGCCGTTGTCTGCCGGGGTGACGCAGAAGAACAAGGCGGTGCAGAAAGTACGAGTACGGTCACGCGGTGCGGGGCACCGCGCACACTGTCCTCACTGTCCAGTGTGCGGGGTGCCCCGACGTTTCGTACGTACGAACAAAAGCGTACGCAAAGGGTACGAAACTACTTCAAGCCGGGGTACAGCGGGTGCTTGTCGGCCAGCGCGGTCACGCGGCCCTTCAGGGCCTCCGCGTCGAAGCCCGGCTTCAGGGTCTCGGCGATGATGTCGGCGACCTCACGGAAGTCGTCCTCCTGGAAGCCGCGGGTCGCGAGCGCCGGCGTACCGATCCGCAGGCCCGATGTGACCATCGGGGGGCGCGGGTCGTTCGGGATCGCGTTGCGGTTGACCGTGATGCCGACCTCGTGGAGACGGTCCTCGGCCTGCTGGCCGTCCAGGTCGGAGTTGCGCAGGTCCACCAGGACCAGGTGCACGTCCGTGCCGCCGGACAGGACGGAGACGCCGTGCTCCGTGACGTCGTCCTGCACCAGGCGCTCGGCCAGGATGCGGGCGCCGTCCAGGGTGCGCTGCTGGCGCTCCTTGAACTCCTCGGAGGCCGCGACCTTGAAGGAGACGGCCTTGGCGGCGATCACGTGCTCCAGGGGGCCGCCCTGGAAGCCGGGGAAGACCGCCGAGTTCAGCTTCTTCGCGAACTCCTTGCTGCGGGCCAGGATGATGCCGCCGCGCGGGCCGCCGAGCGTCTTGTGCGTGGTGGAGGTCACCACGTCCGCGAACGGCACCGGGTTCGGGTGCAGACCGGCGGCGACGAGCCCGGCGAAGTGCGCCATGTCGACCCACAGGTACGCGCCGACCTCGTCGGCGATCCGGCGGAACTCGGCGAAGTCGAGCTGGCGCGGGTAGGCGGACCAGCCCGCGATGATCACCTTCGGGCGGTTCTCCTTGGCCAGACGCTCGACCTCGGCCATGTCGACCAGACCGGCCTCGTCGACGTGGTACGCCACCACGTTGAACTGCTTGCCGGAGAAGTTCAGGCGCATGCCGTGGGTGAGGTGGCCGCCGTGCGCCAGGTCCAGGCCGAGGATCGTGTCGCCGGGCTTGGCGATCGCGAAGAGGGCGGCCTGGTTGGCGGAGGCGCCGGAGTGCGGCTGGACGTTGGCGTACTCGGCGCCGAACAGGTCCTTGACCCGGTCGATCGCGATCTGCTCGGTGACGTCGACGTGCTCACAGCCGCCGTAGTAGCGACGGCCGGGGTAGCCCTCGGCGTACTTGTTGGTGAGGACCGTGCCCTGGGCCTCCATGACGGCGACCGGAGCGAAGTTCTCCGAGGCGATCATTTCCAGGGTGGACTGCTGGCGGTGGAGCTCGGCGTCGACGGCGGCGGCGACGTCCGGGTCCAGCTCGTGGAGAGGGGTGTTGAGAAGCGACATCAGGTGGTCCCTAAGGGTCTTTAGTTGCCGGAGAACGCGCTGTACTCGTCAGCGGAGAGCAGGTCCTTCGGCTCTTCCGCGATGCGCACCTTGAACAGCCAGCCGCCCTCGAAGGGCGCGGAGTTCACCAGCGACGGGTCTTCCACGACGTCCTGGTTCGACTCGACGACCTCACCGGTCACCGGCGAGTACAGGTCGCTGACCGACTTCGTCGACTCGAGCTCACCGCAGGTCTCGCCCGCGGTCACGGTGTCGCCGACCTCAGGGAGCTGGGCGAAGACGACGTCACCGAGCGCGTTGGCCGCGTGCTCGGTGATGCCGACGGTGGCCACACCGTCCTCGGCGGGCGAGAGCCACTCGTGCTCCTTGCTGTAACGCAGCTGCTGGGGGTTGCTCATGACCTGAATTCTCCTGTACGCGGATGGGTGCTGCGGAACGAGAAAGATGTGCGTGACGTCACTGCGGACGCCCGCGGGGGGTCACTTCTGGCGCTTGTAGAACGGCAGCGCCACGACCTCGTACGGCTCGTGGGTGCCGCGGATGTCCACGCCGACGCCCTCGGTGCCGGGGGCCGCGTGCGCCGCGTCGACGTACGCGATGGCGATCGGCTTGCCGAGCGTCGGGGACGGGGCGCCGGAGGTGACCTCGCCGATGACCTTGCCGTCGGCGACCACGGGGAAGCCCGCGCGCGGGACGCGGCGGCCCGAAGCGATCAGGCCGACCAGCTTGCGCGGGGGAGCGGTCTCGGCGCGCTCGGCGGCGGCAGCGAGGGCGGCACGGCCCACGAAGTTCTCCGACTCCGAGGTCTTCTCGAACTTCACGACCCGGCCGAGGCCCGCGTCGAACGGCGTCAGCTCGGCGGTCAGCTCGTGCCCGTACAGCGGCATGCCCGCCTCCAGGCGCAGCGTGTCGCGGCAGGAGAGGCCGGCCGGGACCATGCCGACGGGCGTGCCCGCCTCCATCAGCGCGCCCCACAGCTTCTCCGCGTCACCGGGGGCGACGAAGAGCTCGAAGCCGTCCTCGCCGGTGTAGCCGGTGCGGGCGATCAGCGCGGGCACGCCCGCGACCGTGCCGGGCAGGCCCGCGTAGTACTTCAGGCCGTCCAGGTCGGCGTCCGTGAGGGACTTCAGGATGCCGGGGGACTCGGGACCCTGGACGGCGAGCAGCGCGTACGCGTCGCGGTCGTCGCGGACCTCGGCGTCGAACTCCTCGACGCGGTTGCTCAGCTCGTTCAGGACGTTCTGGGCGTTGGAGGCGTTGGCGACGACCATGTACTCGGCCTCGGCCAGGCGGTACACGATCAGGTCGTCGAGGATGCCGCCGTCCCCGTCGACGATCATCGTGTAGCGGGCGCGGCCGACACCGACGGAGCCGATGTTGCCGACCAGCGAGAAGTTCAGGAAGTCCACGGCCTCCGGGCCGGTGACGGTGATCTCGCCCATGTGGGAGAGGTCGAAGAGACCGGCCTTGGTGCGTACGGCGATGTGCTCTTCGCGCTCGCTGCCGTACCGCAGCGGCATGTCCCAGCCCGCGAAGTCGGTCATGGTCGCGCCGAGCGCCCGATGCACCGCATCGAGGGCTGTCAGACGGGGGGCGGTACTCATACGTAGAACTCCCAGGGCATGACGGGCGAGGTAGTTCCTCCCCATCTGTCATCGGAACCTGAGAGGTTCACCACGACCCGTACGTATGGGGGGTCATGACTTGCACCTTGGGTGGAGCCGCCGTGGCGGCCCGCTTTTCAGATGTGCCTCGCCCGCGCGGTACGGGGCCTGAGAGATTCAAGGGAGGGACTTGCTCCTTCGGCGCCCCGGCGCGTCGTACGACTCGTACGACGGTGACCGGGAACTCTCCCGCGCGGATTCAAGCGGCCTGTATGGAGTTTGCGGGCACATCATTGCACGGGGCTCCGTCACAGGGCAGTGCCAGTCCAGTAATGCCCTTGTGCCGCATTACCTTCTCTTTACACTTGCCGGGGAAGCTGCGGTAAGCAGGTACGTGACCGCTGCGGTAAGCAGGTACGTGACCGCTATGGGGAGGCCGATCACGGTGCGCAGGACCAGTGTCTACGCGACCAACACAGGGGTGGCCCTGCCCAAGCAGGCAGCCGCCGTCACCAGGGAGAGCTATGGCCCCCTGCCCGCGGCCGTCGTCCGGGACCTGAGGCAGCGGATGGGCCACAGCCCGCACCGGCTGACGTTCGGCGGCGGCGACCTGATCGTCGTCTCCGGGCTGCCGGGCAGCGGAAAGTCCACGCTGATGCGCAGAGCCGTCGCGGGCCCGCGCATCGACTCGCAGGACACCCGCGACCGCTGGGCGGGGCGCATGCCGCGCTTCCTTCCGTACGCGGTCTACCGCCCCCTGGTCCGCGTCGCGCACTACGCGGGCCTGCGCCGGGCCCTGCGCTCCGGCGAGGGGGTCGTCGTGCACGACTGCGGCACCCAGGCCTGGGTGCGCCGCTGGCTGGCCAGGGAAGCGGCGCGGCGGGGCACGACCCTGCATCTGCTGCTCCTGGACGTGCCGCCGCAGACCGCCGTCGAGGGCCAGCTCGCGCGCGGCCGCGGCGTCTCGCGGTACGCCTTCGCGCGCCACCGCAGAACGGTCGGCAGGCTCGTCGGCGCCGCCGAGCGGGGCGATCTGCCGCGCGGCGTCGGCTCGGCGCTGCTGCTCGACCGGACGGCGGCGGGCACGCTGCGGGCGATCGGCTTCGGGGACTGAGGGGACTGAGGGGACTGAGGCTGAGCGGACTGAGGGGATCGACCCGCGGGCGGTGCGTGCCGCGTTAGGGTTCGAGCCGCAGGCAGAGCGGGACGAGCAGGGGTAAGACAGATGGACATTCCGGCGCAGGCGCACGCCCATCCGTACGGAGGATGGCCGGGCAACGAACTCGAAGAGGTGCTCGCGGCGGCCCTCGGCACCGGCGGCGCTCCTCAGACCAGCACAGCCTCCGCGGGGGCCCGGATCGTCGAGGTCCTCGGCCGCAGCCACGTCTGGGTCCCGCTGCCGAACGGCGGCGACGGTGCCGGCGGCACGCTCGACCTGCCCACGCTGGAGATCGAGGGCCAGGCGTACGTGCCCGTCTTCAGCTCCGAGCAGCAGTTCCAGCAGGTCACCGGCGGCCGGATGAGCTGCACCGTGGCGCCCGCCGTGGAGTTCGCGCGCGGACTGCCCCCGCAGCTCGGCATCGCGGTCAACCCGGACGGCACGGTCGGCGTGCCGCTGCCGCCGCCCGCCGTCGCCGAGCTCTGCCGGGCCGGACGCACCCCGCTCGACGGTCCCGCGAGCGGCGGCCGCGTCCGCCTTTACGAGCCGGACTGGCAGCACGACCCGGTGGACTTCCTGTCCGCCGCGGCCCGCGAGTTCGAGGCCACCGGAGTGGTGCTGAGCGCCCGTCGCTGCCTGGCCAGCATCGAGGGCGATGACCCCTCCCTGTTCATCGGCGTCGAACTGTCCTCCTGGGAGGGCGACGCCCGTGACCTGCCGATGGCGGCCGTGGGCCGTGCGCTCGGCCTGGCCCCGGTGCCCTGGCCGGTGAACCTGGTGCTGCTCGACGTGGCCCAGGACCCGGTGGGCGACTGGCTGCGCGCAAGGGTGCGGCCCTTCTTCGGACAGAGCCACCAGCACGAGCACGGACGTGTGTAGAGATACGAGCACGGAGGTGTGGAGAGACATGCGCACCGGCGGGTGTGACCACGCCGTACGTCAAGTCGGTGTCAGGATCGCCGCTTAAGCTGGTTTCATGACCCGGGCGGGTTACGGCCGTGCCGGCCGGGTCCGTTTGCGGATCATTCGGATCATCGGGGTCGTCGGGTCATCGCGAAGGGGCGGTTAAGGGTGAGTGCGTCGGGCACGGCTGCGGCCGGGCAGGTCGAGCACATGCTGCGCCAGGTGACGCCGGGGCGCTACGACGCCTACGAGGCGCTCCTGCGGGCGCTCGCCGCCGACCAGGTGTGGATGCTGCTCTGGCACGGCCAGGCCGGATCCCCCGACGCCCAGTACGGAAACATGGAGGTCGAGGGCCTCGGCTACGCGCCGTGTGTGACCTCCGCCCAGGAGCTCTCCGCCAGTGGCTGGAACCGCTCGTACGAAGTGGTCGCAGGCGTCGACATCGCCCGCACCCTCTACCCCGACCACTACGGCCTCTGGCTCAACCCGCACGCGCCCGGCGGCGGCGTCGGCATCCCCTGGCTGGATCTGCGCCGTATCGCATCGGGCCTGGACCTGCTGCCGGCGGGCCCGCTGCGGCTCACCGAGCCGGCCATCGAGATCCCGCAGTTCTACGCCCTGCTCACGCAGAACGCGCACCGCACCCCGGCGGTCCGCGCGCTGCGCCGCGCCTGGGTGCAGCCCGCGCTCGGCGCCCCGTATCTGGCCATCGGTCTCGATGTGTACGACACGTCGCCGCCCTCGGTCGACGCCGTGCGCGCGATGATGCAGCAGTCGATCGCCGCCGTGCCCGACGGCCTGCCCGTGTCGACGGTCGCGATGTCCGACGCGTACGACCCGGTCGCCATGTGGCTGCGCGCCAACGCCAGGCCGTTCTACGACCGTGAGGCCCAGGCGGCCCCGGCCCCCGCGGGCGGCTACGGCTACCCCGCGCAGTACTGAGAACCGCCCGCACCTGCCCGAACGGTCACGATGTCCCGTTCTGGTGGTGGAGGGGCTCTATAGGCCCCTGTGGCTCCTTGCGACCCAACTGCCCCGTGTTCGCCCCTCGTTCACCCGAGTCCGGATAACGGAACACTCCGATCAGCATCACGGTTGCGCATCCATTCCCCAACAAGGCTGGTAACAGATCGCGACCCCGATGAAGACTCCCGCACCAGGGGCGGTTCGCCCCTGTGTACGACGGACTGATCACGTCGCTACAGCGGCAAGTGCGGGCCGGTCACCACCGGTTGAGAGGGGTCCCTGCCACGATGACGGCACCATTGCATGACACACCTGCGGACGCGGACCCGACCGAGGACGTCGCCCCCGCAGCTGGTGCAGGGGTGAAGAAGGTCGAGGGGCGGTCCCTCAAGCAGATCGCCTGGAACCGCCTGAAGCGGGACAAGGTCGCCCTGGCCGGCGGCATCACCGTGCTCGTCCTGGTCCTGGTCGCCGTCTTCGCGCCCCTGATCGTCTCCCTGCTGGGCCACCCGCCCAACGAGTTCCATCAGGAAGAGCTCGAAGACCTGACGAACCTGCCCAAGGGCGCGTTCGGCGGCATGAGCTGGGACTTCCTCTTCGGGGTCGAGCCCAACAAGGGCCGCGACGTCTTCAGCCGGATCGTCTACGGCGCCCGGATCTCCCTCCTGGTGGCGTTCCTCGCCGCCGTGGTGGCCGTGGTGCTCGGGACGTTCTTCGGCATCATCGCCGGCTACTTCGGCGGCTGGATCGACGCGCTGATCAGCCGGGTCATGGACGTGCTGCTCGCCTTCCCGCAGCTGCTCTTCGTGATCTCCCTGGTCTCCGTCCTCCCCGACGACCTGCTCGGGCTCACCGGCAGCGGCGTACGCATCGCCGTACTGATCCTGGTGATCGGCTTCTTCGGCTGGCCCTACGTCGGACGCATCGTGAGAGGCCAGACCCTCTCGCTGCGCGAACGCGAGTACGTGGAGGCGGCCCGCAGCCTCGGCGGCGGTCAACGGCACATCCTCTTCAAGGAGTTGCTGCCGAACCTGGTCGCACCGATCACGGTGTACGCGACGCTCATGATCCCCACCAACATCCTCACCGAAGCGGCGCTGAGCTTCCTCGGCGCGGGTGTGCGTCCGCCCACCGCCTCCTGGGGCGGCATGCTCCGGGACGCACTGGCGACGTACGAGCACGACCCGATGTTCATGGTCTTCCCCGGCCTGGCGATCTTTGTGACCGTGCTCGCCTTCAACCTCTTCGGTGACGGGCTGCGCGACGCCCTGGACCCCAAGGGAACTCGGTAAACAGCTCCAACTGGCTTGCCCCTGCCGCAGCGTCAGGTGGCTCTTCCCATGGTTCTCAAGGCAGTCAAACGCCAAAAGGACCACGAATCTCGGAGGATGCGAGAAATGCCCACAGGTTCCTCTAAACGACGGCTCACCGCTGGCGCGGCCCTCGTCGTAGCGGCGCTGGTGACCACCACGGCGTGCGGCGGCGGCAGCGACGACGAAGACAGCAAGGGTGCCGGCTACGACGCGGCCATCGGCAAGGTCGCCAACAAGTCGACGAAGGCGGGCGGCACGCTCAAGTTCGTCGCCAAGCAGGACCTCGACTCGGCCGACCCGCAGCGCGCGTACTACGGCATGACGTGGGACTTCATGCGGTACTACACCCGCACGCTGATCACGTACGACACCAAGCCGGGTGCCGCGTCCAACAAGCTCGTCCCCGACCTCGCCGAGTCCACGGCGAAGATCAGCGACGACGGCAAGACCTACACGTACAAGCTGCGTTCCGGGCTCACCTGGGAGGACGGCTCCAAGCTGACCTCCAAGGACATCAAGTACGGCATCGAGCGCATCTGGGCGACCAAGGTCATCACCGGTGGTCCCGCGTACCTGAAGACGACGCTTGACCCCAAGGGCGAGTACAAGGGCCCCTACGAGGACAAGTCGAAGGACAAGCTGGGTCTGAAGGCGATCGAGACGCCGGACGACAACACCATCATCTTCAAGCTGCCCAAGAAGAACGGCGACTTCGAGCAGATGCTCGCGATGCCGTCGGGCACCCCGGTGAAGCAGTCCGAGGACACCGGCGCCAAGTACACCCAGCGCCCGTTCTCCTCCGGCCCGTACAAGTTCCAGAACTACAGCGCCGGCAAGAGCATCACGCTGGTCCGCAACAAGAACTGGAAGAAGGACTCGGACCCGGTCCGTCCCGCGCTGCCGGACAAGATCACGGTCACCATCTCGGCGAACCTCGAAGAGAACGACAAGCGCCTGATGGAAGGCGACTACGACATCGACATGAATGGCACCGGCATGACCCAGTCGGGTCGCACCACCGCCATTCAGGATCACAAGGACAACGTCGACAACATGCAGACGGACTTCGTCCGTTACGTCGCCCTGGTGACCAAGACCAAGCCGTTCGACAACGAGAACTGCCGCAAGGCCGTCTTCTACGCCACGGACTTCGCGGGCCTGCAGAAGACCCGTGGCGGTGAGATCGCCGCCGGTGAGATCGCCACCAGCGTCTTCCCGAAGTCCATCAAGGGCAACGACGACTACGACCCGTACGGGATCCTGAAGCGCAAGGGCAAGCCGGACGCCACCGCGGCCAAGGCCGAGCTCAAGAAGTGCGGCAAGCCGAGCGGCTTCGACACCAAGATCTCGGCCCGCACCAACCAGCCGGGCGAGGTGGACGCCGCCACGGCGCTCCAGGAGCAGCTGAAGAAGGTCGGCATCAACGCCGAGGTCGACCAGATCGACGGCGCCGACTCCTCCAGCATCACCGGTTCTCCCTCGGTGGTGAAGAAGCGCGGCATCGGCATGACGATGGCGGGCTGGGGTCCGGACTTCCCGACCGGTCAGGGCTACGCGCAGCCGCTGTTCGACAGCCGCTTCATCGCTGAGAACGGCAACTACAACGAGTCGCAGATCGAGGAGCCGAAGGTCGACAAGTTCTTCGACGACGCGATCGCCGAGGTCGACCCCGAGAAGGCCGGTCAGATCTACACCGACCTCGCTCACGAGATCGTCGACAAGGCCTACTGGATGCCCTTCATCTACGAGAAGAACATCTCGTGGCGCGGTTCGCGGGCGACCAACGTCTACTCCTCCGCCGCCTACAGCGGCCGTTACGACTACATCTCGCTCGGTGTGAACGAGAAGTAGTCCCGCCGCAAGGCCGTCCGTCCCACCGCCGAATCCCGCCAGTCCGAAGGGCAGGTGATGGCCCCGGGCGGTGGCCGGGACTCCTCACAAGGGGGTCCTGGCCACCGCCGGGCCGCGCACAGTGCTTGCTTATCTCATCCGGCGCCTGATCGCCGTTGTCATCATGGTGCTGGTCGTACTGCTCGCGACCTTCACCGTCTTCTTCATGCTGCCCAAGTGGGCGGGACAGGACATCGCCGTCCTCTTCGCCGGCAAGTCGTCCGGTGCCGAGCAGCTCGCGGGCATCCGGATCAAACTGGGCCTGGACGATCCTCTGCTCGTCCAGTTCTGGGACTTCGTCAAGGGCATCCCGATGGGGCGTGACTACGCCAACGGGGCCGACGTCACCCACTGCCCGGCCCCCTGCTTCGGATACTCCTTCCGTACCGAGGCCCCGGTCTGGGAGACCCTCAAGGACGCCCTGCCCGTCACCGCGGCGCTCGCCGCCGGTGCCTGTGTGCTGTGGCTGATCGCCGGTGTCGCCACCGGCGTGCTCTCCGCGCTCAAGCGGGGCACCGTCTGGGACCGTTCCGCGATGATCACCGCCCTCGGCGGCGTCTCGCTGCCGGTCTTCTTCACCGGCATGATCGCGATGGGGCTCTTCGTCCACACCCTTGGCTGGGTGGAGATCGAGGACACCCTCACCACGGACGATCCGATCAACATCTGGTTCGAGACGCTGATCCTGCCCTGGATCGTGCTCGCGTTCCTCAATGCCGCCATGTACGCGCGACTGACCCGCGCCACCATGCTGGAAGTGCTCGGCGAGGACTACATCCGCACCGCGCGCGCCAAGGGGCTCGGCGAGGCCACCGTCATCCGACGGCACGCGCTGCGCTCCGCCATGACGCCGATCCTCACGGTCTTCGGCCTCGACCTCGGTGTGCTCATGGGCGGCGCCGTCCTCACCGAGTCCACGTTCAACCTGCCGGGGCTCGGCCTCGAGGCGGTCAAGGCCATCAGCAACAAGGACCTGCCGGTGATCCTCGGCGTCACCTTGTGCGCATCGCTCGCGATCGCCCTCGCCAACCTCGTCGTCGACCTTCTGTACGCCGTCATCGACCCGCGAGTGAGGCTGGGATGACCGATCTGCACAAGACCGGAGCGGCGGTCGGAGAACCCGTCGCCACCGCTTCGGACGCTCCCAGCGCCTTCCTCGAAGTACGCGATCTCAAGGTGCACTTCCCGACCGACGACGGCCTGGTCAAGTCCGTCGACGGGCTCAGCTTCCAGCTGGAGAAGGGCAAGACCCTCGGCATCGTCGGCGAGTCGGGATCCGGCAAGTCCGTCACCTCGCTCGGCATCCTCGGCCTGCACACCGCAGGGCAGTACGGCCGCCGCAGGGCGCAGCTCTCCGGTGAGATCTGGCTGAACGGCACGGAGCTGCTGACCGCGGACCCGAACGAGGTGCGCAAGCTGCGTGGCCGCGACATGGCGATGATCTTCCAGGACCCGCTGTCCGCGCTGCACCCGTACTACTCCATCGGCAAGCAGATCATGGAGGCGTACCGGGTCCACCACAACGTGGACAAGAAGGCCGCCCGCAAGCGCGCCATCGAGATGCTCGACCGGGTGGGCATCCCCCAGCCGGACAAGCGGGTCGACAGCTACCCGCACGAGTTCTCCGGCGGCATGCGCCAGCGCGCGATGATCGCGATGGCCCTGGTGAACAACCCCGAGCTGCTCATCGCGGACGAGCCGACGACCGCCCTGGACGTCACCGTCCAGGCGCAGATCCTCGACCTCATCCGGGATCTGCAGAAGGAGTTCGGCTCCGCGGTCATCATGATCACGCACGACCTGGGCGTCGTCGCCGAGATGGCGGACGAGCTGCTCGTGATGTACGGCGGCCGCTGCGTCGAGCGCGGCACCGCCGAGAAGGTCTTCTACGAGCCCCAGCACCCCTACACCTGGGGCCTGTTGGGCTCGATGCCGCGCATCGACCGCGAGGAGACCGACCGTCTCGTACCGGTCAAGGGCTCCCCGCCCAGCCTGATCAACCTGCCCCAGGGCTGCGCCTTCAACCCGCGCTGCCCGTACGCCGACATCCCCAAGGACCAGATCACCCGCCGCGAGCGCCCCGATCTGCGCGAGGTGGCCCCGGGACACTTCACCGCCTGCCACATGGCGCAGGAGGAGCGCACCCGCATCTGGACCGAAGAGATTGCGCCGAAGCTGTGAAAGACGAAGCGAAAGACCAGGCGAAAGATCTGGCGAAAGATCCGGTGAAGGGCAAGGGCCAGGAGATGACGATCCCGGCGCAGTCGAAGAGCTCTCCGGAGTCTCCCGAGCCGCTGCTCAAGGTCGAAGGCCTGGTGAAGCACTTCCCCATCAAGAAGGGGCTGCTGCAGCGCCAGGTGGCGGCGGTGCAGGCCGTCGACGGTCTCAGCTTCGACGTACGCCCCGGTGAGACGCTCGGCGTCGTGGGCGAGTCGGGCTGCGGCAAGTCGACGATGGGCCGGCTGATCACCCGCCTGCTCGAACCGACCGCGGGCCGCGTGGAGTTCGAGGGCGTGGACATCACGCACCTGAACACCGGCAAGATGCGGCCGCTGCGCCGCGACGTCCAGATGATCTTCCAGGACCCGTACTCGTCGCTGAACCCGCGGCACACCATCGGCACGATCGTCGGTGCGCCGTTCAAGCTCCAGGGCGTCAAGCCCGAGGGCGGTCTGCGCAAGCACGTGCAGGAGATGCTGGAGCGGGTCGGGCTCAGCCCCGAGCACTACAACCGCTACCCGCACGAGTTCTCCGGCGGTCAGCGCCAGCGCATCGGCATCGCCCGCGCGCTCGCGCTGCGGCCCAAGCTGGTCGTGGCCGACGAGCCCGTCTCCGCCCTGGACGTCTCCATCCAGGCGCAGGTGGTCAACCTCCTGGACGACCTGCAGGACGAGCTCGGTCTGACGTACGTGATCATCGCGCACGACCTCTCGGTCATCCGGCACGTCTCGGACCGCATCGCGGTGATGTACCTCGGCAAGATCGTGGAGCTCGCGGACCGCAAGGACCTCTACACCAAGCCGATGCACCCGTACACCAAGGCGCTGCTCTCCGCGGTGCCGGTGCCCGACCCCAAGCGGCGCGGGGTCAAGAGCGAGCGCATCCTGCTCCGCGGTGACGTCCCGTCGCCGATCTCCCCGCCCACCGGCTGCCGCTTCCACACGCGGTGCTGGAAGGCGACGGAGCTCTGCGCGAAGACGGAGCCGCCGCTGATCACCCTGGAGACGGGCCACCAGGTGGCCTGCCACCACCCGGAGAACGCCGAGGACCAGGCGCCCGAGGACACCAAGCTGCTGCAGGTCGCCAAGGAGGCGATCGAGGTGGTGTCGGTGGTGAGCAAGGCGGAGGAGACGGCCGTGGAGGCCGCTGCGGAGGTCAAGACCGTGTCGAAAGACGACGGCGCTCCGGAAGTGGAAGCCAAGGGTCAGGCGTCAACTGACCAGTAGCGCCTGATGACTTGGTAAAAATCAGTCACCAGGTCATGTACACGCCCATACGGGAGAGTGCAGAGTCTGCGTGTCCGTTTCATCGGAACACGCGCGAAAGGGATGACTCATGGCACTCTCCCGTTCGGCACGTCTGGGGGCACTGGCCACAGCCGCCGCCTCCTTCTGCTTGATCGCCGCCGCACCCGCGCCGCACCCCGGCTCGGACGGCGTCGGCGACCCGTACTTCCCGCAGCTCGGCAACGGCGGATTCGACGTACGCCACTACGGCCTCGACGTGGCGTACAACCCCGACACCGACCGCCTCGACGGCCGCACCACGATCACCGCGCGCGCCACCCAGAACCTCTCTTCCTTCGACCTCGACCTCCAGAAGCTGGAGGTGACGAGAATCGAGGTGAACGGAAGACGGGCGCACTTCACACGCGAGGGCGACGAGATCCGCATCAGCCCGCGCGACCACCTGCGCAAGCACAAGACGTTCACCGTGACCGTCACCTACGGCGGCGTCCCCGAGCCGCTGAGCGGCCCCATCGTCTTCGGCTCCGACTACGGCTGGATGAAGACCACCGACGGCGTCTTCGTCGCCTGCGAGCCCAATGCCGCGTCGACCTGGTTCCCGTCCAGCGACCACCCGGGGGACAAGGCCGCCTTCGACATCCGCATCAAGGCTCCCAAGGGCCTGACCGGGGTCTCCAACGGCCGCCTCGTCGACACCTACGACAAGGGCGGCCAGACCGTCGCCCACTGGCGCGAGTCCAAGCCCATGGCGACCTACCTGGCCACCGCCACGATCGGGAAGTTCGACGTGAAGCAGGGCAAGACCCCGGCGGGGACTCCGATCTACGTCGCCATCGACCCCGTCCTCGAGAACAGCAACAACGTGGACGTCTACGGCGTCACGGCCGCGGTCACCGACTACTGGTCGAAGATCTTCGGCCCGTACCCCTTCGAGGAGACCGGCGCGATCGTCGACGACATGCCGCAGGCGGGCTTCTCCCTCGAGACCCAGACCAAGCCGGTCTACTCCGCGATCCGCAGCGAGTCGACCATCGCCCACGAGGTCGCCCACCAGTGGTTCGGCGACTCCGTGACGCCCGAGAAGTGGGACGACATCTGGCTCAACGAGGGCTTCGCGACCTACTCCCAGTGGCTGTGGAGCGAACACAAGGGCACCCAGTCCGCCCGCGACGCCTTCCTCGCGGGCTACAACTCGCGCCCGGGCGACTCGGCCTTCTGGCAGACGGTCGTCGGCGACCCGCAGCGCGACACGATGTTCGCCTCCGCCGTGTACCAGCGCGGCGCGATGACGCTCCAGGTCCTGCGCGAGCGCATCGGTGACAAGGCGTTCTTCAAGCTGCTCCCGGCCTGGACCCAGCAGAACCGGTACGGGAACGCGAACACCGCCGACTTCATCCGGCTCGCCGAGAAGATCTCGGGCAAGCAGCTCGACGGGCTCTTCGAGACGTGGCTGTTCACGAAGGGCAAGCCCGCCCTGTAAGCCGGCCCTGTAGGCCGGGCCTCGTCGGGCCGGTGTCGGCGGGCAGGTAAGAATGTCGCGTGATTCAGGATCTGTTCAGTCCCTCCGTCCAGCACGCGCTCGACATCGTCGGGATCTTCGTCTTCGCGATCTCCGGCGCCCTGCTCGCCGTACGCAAGAACTTCGACGTCTTCGGCATCGCCGTGCTCGCCGAGGTCACCGCCCTGGGCGGCGGGATCCTCCGGGACCTGGTCATCGGGGCGGTGCCGCCGGCCGCGTTCACCGACCTCGGCTACTTCATCACCCCGCTGTTCGCCGCCGCCCTGGTCTTCTTCCTGCACCCCGAGGTGGAGCGCACCCAGGTGGCGGTGAACGTCTTCGACGCGGCGGGGCTCGGCCTGTTCTGCGTCACCGGCACCACCAAGGCGTACGAATACGGCCTCGGCCTCACCGCGTCGGCGGCCCTGGGTCTGGCCACCGCGGTGGGCGGCGGCGTACTGCGCGACATCATCGCCAACGAGGTGCCGTCGCTGGTGCGCTGGGACCGCGATCTGTACGCCGTGCCCGCGATCGTCGGCTCCGCGATGGTCGCGCTCTGCATCAACTACGACATGGTGAACGGCTTCACCAGCGGCCTCGCCGTGGTCACGGCGTTCGTGCTGCGGCTGCTCGCGATGCGCTACCACTGGCGTGCGCCGCGGGCCTGGCACCGGCGTTCGACGGCGGTGGAGGTGGAGGACGGGTCGTAGGAGTGGCGCGTGGTGCTGCCGCGTCACCAACTGCCCGTACCCCTTCACCAGTTGAACACCATCAGCCTCTCCTGACCCCTTGACGCGTTACTTCCTCACGAGTTAACTCAAGCACTGAATTAAGTCTGGACCAACCTTCCCTCCCCCCCACGTTTTTTGGAAGGCCCCATGAATCTCACCCACAGAAGGCGCGGTCGCGCCCTCCCGATGGGCGCCGCGCTCGCAGTCGCCGCGGGCACGCTCGGGCTCATCACGATCCAGAGCGCCGACGCCGGTCAGGCCCCCGCGAAGTCGGAGCGCACGACCGCGACCGTGGCCGCCGACGCCCCCGACCTCGGCCCGAACGTCGACATCTTCGACCCGTCGATGTCGCACGACACCATCCAGGGCCGCCTCGACGAGGTGTTCAAGCAGCAGGAGACCAACCAGTTCGGCGGCGAGCGGCGCGCGCTGCTCTTCAAGCCCGGTTCGTACGACGACGTCGACGCGAACATCGGCTTCTACACGCAGATCGCCGGGCTCGGCCTCTCCCCGGACGACACCGACATCAACGGCGCGGTGCACGCCGAGGCCGACTGGTTCCAGGGCAACGCCACCCAGAACTTCTGGCGCGGCGCGGAGAACCTCGCCGTGACCCCGAAGGCCGGGGAGGACCGCTGGGCAGTGTCGCAGGCCGCGCCCTATCGGCGCATGCATCTGAAGGGCGATCTGCGGCTCGACGACGGCGGCTGGTCGAGCGGGGGACTGCTCGCCGACACCAAGGTCGACGGACGGGTCGACTCCGGCTCGCAGCAGCAGTGGCTGTCCCGCAACACCGACTGGGGCGGCTGGCAGGGCTCCAACTGGAACATGGTGTTCGTCGGAGCGAAGAACGCGCCCGCCGGGAACTTCCCCAACCCGCCCTATACCAGGGTCGATCAGACCCCCGTCTCGCGCGAGAAGCCTTTCCTGTACGTCGACGAGGGCGACGCCTACAAGGTGTTCGTGCCCGGTGTGCGCAAGGACAGCAGCGGCACCAGCTGGTCCGGCGGCGCCCCGGCGGGCGAGTCCCTGCCGATCGACGACTTCTACATCGTGAAGCCGGGCGCGAGCGCGTCCGACATCAACGGCGCACTCGCGGACGGCAAGAACCTCCTGGTGACGCCGGGGGTCTACCACCTCGACCAGACCCTGAAGGTGACCAGGCCCGACACGGTCGTCCTCGGTCTCGGGCTCGCCACCTTCATCCCGGACGGCGGGCTGACGGCGATGACCGTCGCCGACGTGGACGGCGTGAAGGTGGCGGGCGTCCTCTTCGACGCGGGGACGGAGAACTCGGACACATTGATGGAGGTCGGCGGCGAGGGTGCGAACGCGGACCATGCCGCCAATCCGACCTCGCTGCACGACGTGTACTTCCGGGTCGGGGGAGCGGCCGCGGGCAAAGCGACAAAGAGCCTTGTCGTCAACAGCTCGGACGTCATCGGCGACCACACCTGGATCTGGCGGGCCGACCACGGCGACGGCGTCGGCTGGAACACGAACACGGCGGACACGGGCCTGGTCGTGAACGGCGACGACGTGACGATGTACGGCCTGTTCGTCGAGCACTACCAGAAGCATCAGACGATCTGGAACGGCGAGGGCGGCCGGACGTACTTCTACCAGAACGAGATGCCGTACGACCCGCCGGACCAGGCGGCCTGGATGAACGGCGGGACGAAGGGATACGCCGCGTACAAGGTGGCCGACTCGGTCACGCAGCACGAGGCGTGGGGGCTCGGCTCCTACTGCTTCTTCAATGTCAACAAGTCCGTCGC
This sequence comes from Streptomyces sp. NBC_01381, assembly GCF_026340305.1. Classification (NCBI taxonomy): domain Bacteria; kingdom Bacillati; phylum Actinomycetota; class Actinomycetes; order Kitasatosporales; family Streptomycetaceae; genus Streptomyces; species Streptomyces sp. NBC_01381. Next base: position 999,874 of record NZ_JAPEPI010000002.1, read on the forward strand.
GGCCGAGCATGCCTTCGAGGTGCCGCAGCGGGAGGGGGTGCGGTTCCACGACATGGTGACGGTGTCGCTGGGCGGCACGGGCACGATCCATCACGTGATCAACGGGACGGGCGGGCCTTCGGACGCGCAGAACAATGTGGCGAATCTGGCGAGCTACCCCTGAGCGGCTGTGAGCGGCTTGAGCCCGGCAGAAAAAGCTACCGCTCAGTAATTTCATGTTGTACGTTGCTGGCATGGCAGAGGCAGCATCCATACCGGTAGCGGTGCCCGCGAGCATCGGCGACAGCGAGTTCGACCGCGACACCGCGGTCACCCGGCGGGAGCCCGGCGTCTATGACATCGAGCTCTCCGCCGGGTGGACGATCATCAGCGCCGTGAACGGCGGCTATCTCCTCGCGGTGATCGGCCGCGCACTCGGCGACGCGCTGCCGCACGCGGACCCCTTCACGATCTCCGCGCACTATCTGACGGCGTCGCAGCCGGGCCCCGCGGTGATCCGCACGGACGTGGTGCGCGGCGGGCGGACGCTGTCCACCGGGCAGGCCTCCCTCTTCCAGTACGACGAGGAGGGGCGCGAGGTGGAGCGGATCCGCGTGCTCGCCTCCTACGGCGATCTGGGCGCACTGCCGGACGACGTCAGGACCTCGGCGAAGCCGCCTGCGCTGCCGCCGCTGGAGCAGTGCTTCGGTCCGCAGGACGCGCCGGACAACATGCCCGTGCCCGGCAGCTCGGCGATCAGTGACCGGCTCTTCCTGAAGCTGGATCCGGCCACCTTGGGGTGGGCCCTCGGGCAGCCGTCCGGCAAGGGGGAGATGCGGGCCTGGTTCGGCCTCGCGGACGGCCGTGACGCCGACCCGCTTTCGCTGCTGCTCGCGGTGGACGCGCTGCCGCCGACCGCCTTCGAGCTGGGCCTTTCCGGCTGGGTCCCGACGGTCGAACTCACCGCCCACATCCGCTGCCGCCCCGCACCGGGCCCGCTTCGGGTCTCCATCACCACGCGCAACCTGGCCGGCGGCTTCCTGGAGGAGGACGCGGAGGTCTGGGACACGGAGGACCGCCTGGTCGCCCAGTCGCGCCAGCTGGCGCGGGTCCGCTTGGGCTGAGGCGGTTTTTTCCCGCCCACCCACCCGATTGCCCGGCACTTGCCCGCCCACCCTTCGGGTAGGGGTGGGCTTGGGGAAAGGAAACCCCCTAGCCCACCCACAGCACGCCCACGTAGGAAACCCCCGCCACCACCACCCACGCACACAACCCAAGCGCCGCCACCCGCCCGCCCGTCCGGGTGAGCGAGGGCAGATCCACCGCGGCCCCGAGCCCGAACAGGGCCGCGGCCAGGAGCAGTTCCTGGGCGTGGCCCGCCAGGTCCAGTACGGAACCGGGGACCCAGCCGGTGCTCCGTACCGCGACCATCCCGATGAACCCCGCCACGAACAACGGAACCACCGGCGGCCGCTTCGCCGCGCGGGGCGCGGAGGCCCGCGCCCGTACCGACAGAGCCACCGCAGCCACCAGCGGCGCAAGCACCGCCACCCGCATCAGCTTCACGAGGACCGCGTCACCCAACGCCCCCGCCCCCGCGGTCTGCGCGGTGGCCACCACCTGCCCCACATCGTGCACGCTCGCCCCGGCCCACCGGCCGAACTCGGCGTCGCTGAGCCCCAACGGCCCCTGAAGCAGCGGGAGTACGGCGATGGCCAGCGTCCCGCAGAGCGTCACGAGCGCCACCGAGACCGCCGCGTCCCGCTCCTCGCTCTCCGACACCTCGCTGACCGCTCCGATCGCCGACGCGCCGCAGATCGAGTAGCCGGTGGCGATCAGGAGCGGCTGATCGCCGGGCAGCCCCATCCGGCGGCCGAGCCACCACGTGCCGAAGAACGTCGCCGCGACCACCCCGAGCACCATCACCACCGTCGCCCAGCCGAGGCCAAGGACATCGTCCAGGCTCAGCTTCAGGCCCAGCAGGACGACGCCGAGCCGCATCAGCCGCTTTCCGGCGAGGGAGAGCCCGGCCTTGCCCCGGCCTCGTACGACAGCGCGCACCCCCGGCACATGCGCCGCCGCGAGGCCGAGCACCACCGCCGCCGTCAGCATCGGCACGGCGGGGAGCAGCGCATGCACCGCCCCGGCCGCCGCGACACCGAGGGCCGCCAGGGCGAGTCCCGGCAGCGGGTGGCCCGCGGCCGGCGCCACTCCGCGCGGCCGCTGGCCAAGGAGTGCCATCAGCGGTCGGCCGGCAGCTCGTACACCCGGCGCACGCTGGTGCCGAGGCGGGAGATGTCGGCGCCGTACACATGGAGGGAGATCGCCGTCTCCGTACCGCCGTTCCACACCCGGTGGATGTCGCCGGGCGGCGCGAATCCACAGACCGTGCCCCGCAGGTTGACCAGGTCCTCCGTGGCGACGAGCCGCGCCGCGCCGCCCGGCGCGGCCGCCGGGACCAGGCGGTAGCGCCGCTCGTGCTCCGCGCCCTCGTGGACGCCGGTCACGCACCAGGAGACGTGGTCGTGGACGGGCGTGTACTGCCCCGGCAGCCAGACGAGGCCGACCACGGAGAAACTGCCGTCGTGCTCGGCGTGCAGCAGATGCTGCCGGTAGCGCTCGGGGTCGCCCTCGCGCTGCCCGTCCGTGAGCAGGTCGGCGGCGGTGATGTGCGGGGCGAGACACTCGCCGACCAGGTGTGCCGTCAGGTCCGGCGGTAACCCGCGGCCGACGGCCTCGCGGATGTCGGCGACGAGGGCGTCGAGGCGTTCGGTGGTGCGGTCGGCTCGGTACGCGGTGGTGGGGGTACTCATACGGGCAGCGTCCTGCCGCCCATCCATCACGTCCAACGACAGTTGTTAAGCGGTACCCCAACTCCTGCTTATGGATCGCCACTTACGAGCGCTGCCGTGCCCTCAGCACCCCATCCTGTTCGCCGCCACCGCCTTCAGTTCGTCAAGGACCAGCGCCGTCGCCGGAATCCGCAGATGCTCCCGGAGCGCGTACGCCGACACCTGCCGCCGTGACGCCGGATCGAGCGCGCGTCCCGTCACATCGCGGTGCCGCAGGAAGTTGAGGACCAGGCCCGGCATCATCGCGATGCCGAGCCCCTCGGCGACCAGGCTCTGGATGACGAGATTGTCGTCCGTGGTGAACGCGATGTCCGGCGCGAAGCCCTGCTCGGCGCACTCGTGCAGGAAGTTGGCGCGACAGCGCAGACAGCCCGCGATCCAGCGCTCCCCGGCGAGGTCGGCGAGCTTCACCGAACGGCGCCGCGCGAGCGGGTGCCGGGACGGCATGAGGACCGTCAACTGGTCCTCCATGAGCGGGATTTCCACCACATCCGCCGGTACGGCCTCGTGCAGGCCGGGGTAGTGGAAGGCCAGCGTGATGTCGCAGTCGCCGTTCACGAGCCGCTGGAGCGACTCGGGCGGTTCGTTCTCCTGGAGTTCGACGCGTACACCGGGATGGCCGGACGCGAGCCGGGCGAGCGCCTCCGGGATGAGGGTCGCGGTGGCGCTGGGGAAGGCGCAGACGCGTACCCGCCCGGTGCGCAGGCCCGTGATCGCGTTCATCTGCTGCTGGGCGGCGCTGATGTTGCCGAGGATGATCCCCGCGTGCCGGGACAGCGCCTCGCCCGCCTCGGTCAGCCGCATGCGCCGGCCGACCCGCGTGAACAGGACCGTGCCGACGGACCGTTCGAGCGCCTTCATCTGCTGGGTGATCGCCGGTTGCGTATAGCCGAGCGAGCGGGCGGCGGCGGAGTAGGAGCCGGTGCGCACCACTTCATGGAACGACCTGATGTGCCGGGAATCGAACACACCTGAATCATAAGCAGGATTTGGGATGCGCGGACAAGGCGTTCCCCGGCCTTTTGGATGCCTTCTGGATCGGCCGGTGTCCGGATCCCGACAGGATCAGCCGGTCGTCCTCGCAAGCGGCACGCGCCCGAGCCAGGCCGCCAACTCCCCATAGGCGTCCGCCCCTTCAGGGGCCTCCTGCACCGTGCCGAACGGCACACCCTCGCCGCGTCGCTCGGCGGGCAGCGCCTGGTGCGCGAAGTCCAGCGCGAACCGCGCCAGTTCCTGGTCGAGTTCGAGCGGCCGCCCGAGCGCCTCGGACAGATCCCAGGTGTGGGTCACGGACTCCATCACGTATCCGGAGAGCGCGATCCGCCCCGGAGCGTCGCCCCACGGCACCCGCACCGGCGCGTCGAGGCGCGCGTCGTCGGCCCAGGCGTCCAGCGTGGCCGCCCTGACCTTCTCGTAGGCCGCGCCGAAGCCGTCGTCCTGCACGTCGTCGGCGAACGGCGTGACCGCGAGACCGTCGCCGCCCTCGCCGACGACCTGGATGCGCCGGGTCCCGCCGACGATGTGCGAGAGAAGCCTGCGTACGTCGTATTCGTCGCAGGGCGTGGCGGCGTCGAGCTGCTCGGGGCGCACGGTGGCGATGAGCGTCGCGATCTGTTCGGTGGCGCGGGCGAAGACGGGGCGGGGGTCGGGAGAGGCGTTCATGGCTGACTTCTTTCGTCCGTCGGTTCGGTCTCTGCGCGTGCGACGGGCGCGCCCATCGCACGGCCGCCGCTGACGAAGGAGACTCTCGCCGCATAACCTGACACCTGCCGTCAGCTTTTCCGTCATCCTTGACGACGTGAAATCCGACCGGCTCCTCTCGATCCTGCTGCTGCTCCAGACCCGCGGCCAGGTCCCCGCGCATGAACTGGCCGACCGCCTCGAAGTCTCCGTACGCACCATCTACCGCGACATCGAGGCGCTGTCCTCGTCCGGCGTCCCGGTGTACGCCGAGCGCGGCCGGCATGGCGGCATCGCGCTGCTTCCCGGCTTCCGTACGGACGTCACGGGGCTGACGCAGGACGAGTCGCGGGCCCTGTTCATCCTCGCCGCGCAGGGCGCGCACGCCGCGCTCGGACTCGACGCGGCGCTCGGCTCGGCGCTGCGCAAGGTCATGGCCGCGATGCCCGAACCGCACCGTCCCGCCGCCGAGTTGACGAGCCGTCGGATTCTTGTCGACTCGGCGCGCTGGATGCCGGGGGCCCGCGGGTCCGGTCCGGCCGTGGCCGACCTGGACGTGCTGCAGGACGCCGTCTTCGCCGACCGGCGGCTGCGCCTTCGCTACCGGCACGGCGGCGACGCGGAGCCGAGCACCTACACCGTGGACCCCTATGGCCTCGTGTCGAAGGCGGGCGTCTGGTACCTGGTCGCGGACCGGCGCGGCGCCCCGCAGCTGTTCCGCGCCGACCGTGTGCAGTCGGCGACCCGCACGGACGCGCCCGTCAAGCGCCGTCCCGGCGTCGAACTGGCCGACATCTGGGGGGTGTTGAAGCGTCAGGTCGAGGACCGTCCGGTCGGCGTCGAGGTGACGGCGCGGGTGGCACGGGACCGCTTCGCGCTGTTCCTGCGCCTCAACGGCCATCGGATCGCCGCACACCCCGAGGACGACGGCGAGAGCGAGTGGATCACCGTCCGTCTCGGGTACGGAGTCCTGGGCGAGGTCCGGACCCTGCTTCCCTTCGCCGCCGGAGTGGAAGTCCTCGCGCCGCCCGAGGCCCGCGCCGAGCTGGCACGGGCCGCCGCGGCCGTCACGGAGCTGTACCGAGACGTTCCGGACGCAGGAAACGGCTCAGCTCGCCGGTGAGTTCGGCGGGCGCGTCCTCCTGTACGAGATGTCCCGCACCCTCGATCAGGCGCAGCTCGGCGCCGGGGATCAGCTTGGCCAGTTCATGGCCGCGCTCGACGGGGATCCAAGTGTCGTCGGTGCCCCAGCAGATGAGGACGGGCAGCGCCAACTCCCCGTACCGTCCCTGGATCTCGTCGGTGAACCGCTGGTCGTTCTGCTCGATCTGCCGGTAGAAGGCGGGCCTGCCCTCGTCGGTGCACCAGGGCTCGACGAGCCGGTCGAGCACCGCCGGGTGCAGCCCGCGGTGGCTCGCCGATGCGACGTACTCCCGCACCAGCGCCTCGTGCAGGGCGGGCGGCAGCTGCGCGAAGACGTCGGCGTGCGCGCCGAGCAGGCGGTAGGTGGGGGAGCCCCAGGGGGCGAGCGCCACCGGGTCGACGACGGCGAGGCGGTCGTAGCGGGCGCCGTGCAGGAGGTGCGCGCGCAGGGCCACGCAGCCCCCGAAGTCATGCGCCACGACGGCGGGCCGCCGCAGGCCCCAGTGGGCCAGGAGTTCGGTCAGGACGCGGGCCTGCGCGGCCAGGGACACGTCCTGCCCCGCGGCCATCTCCGAGGTGCCGTAGCCCGGCAAGTCCCAGGCGTACACGCGGTGTTCGCGGGAGAGCGCGCGGGCGACGCCGCGCCAGACGTACGACGAGAAGGGGGTGCCGTGGACCAGGACGACCGGTGGCGCGTCCTCGGGGCCGACGGCGGTCCAGCGGACGGCGCCGGTCGGTCCTGCGAAGGTGTGGTCGAGCGTCCAGTCACGGTCGGTCGTCATGGGCGTAAGGCTAGTCGTCCAGCCAGTGGTGGCGTCCGAGGGACACCAGGCGCAACTGGCGGCGGGCCCGGTCCGCGACCCGCTCCTGGGCGTCGGGTGCCGCTTCCAGGAGTGCGGACGCGGTCATCACCATGTGGTCGACGTACGTACCGGCCAGCATCAGGAGGTCGTCCTCGTCCCAGCCCGCCGCCTCCGGCTCCTGGGCGAACTGGTCCTTCACCTCCTGTGCGAACAGGGCGAGTTGATCGCCGATGGCGGACCGCACTGCCTGTACGCCGCCGTGCAGCTCGCGGGAGATGAAGCGGACGTGGGCGGGGTGGGTGCGCACATAGGTGACGATCAACTCGACCGCGGCCGCGATGCGTTCCTCGCCGTCACCGGTCGCGGAGAGCAGCGAGGAGAGGGTCGTGTGCAGACTGCCGAGCGCCTCCTCGACCAGGGCCACGCCCAGGTCGTCCATGTCGCGGAAGTGCCGGTAGAAGGCGGTGGGCGCCACTCCCACGGCACGGGTGACCTCGCGCAGGCCCAGGCTGCTCAGGCTCTGCTCCTCGAGCAGCTGGAGCGCCGCGTCGAGGAGGGCCTGCCGGGTCTTCTGCTTCTGGGCCTGCCGGATGCCGAGAGTGTGACTCATGCCATGCAGTTAACAACTGTTCTCTGAGATTGGAAAGCCGGTGCGGTAGTAGACTCCTCAGTCAGTGAACAGTTGTAACCACAAACGTTCACCGAACACCTCACACGAGAGGCATCCCATGCTTTTCCTCGTCGCCGCCCTCCTGCTGCTCGGCGTCGCCATGGGCTCCGTGGCGCACGCGCCGCTGCCCGTCACCCTCGTCGCCGCGGCCGTCATCGGCGTCTGGCTCCTGATCTTCGCGATCCGTGAGCGCCGCGGGCAGCACCGCACACAGCCGGGCCACCACTGATCCGTACGACACCCACAAGGAGTCGCACCATGGAACTCACCAGCACCCTTACTGCTCCGGCAGCCCGGCGCGAGGCCGACGGGATGGCCGTCGCCTCGTTCGTGCTCGGCCTGCTCGGGCTCCTCGTCCTGAATCTCTTCCTCGGGCCCGTCGCCATCGTCCTCGCCGGCCTCGCGCTGCTGCGCGGCACCAGCCGGAAGGGGCGTGCCGTGCTCGGCCTCGGGCTCGGCGTGGCCGATCTCGTCGTCCTCGCCGCGCTCATGTCCATGGACAACACCGTGTCGTGGGGTCTCGCCGGCTGACACCGCTTGGACGCGGGCGGTGCCATGGCTCGTAGAATCGTGCGCACCATGGCCTACCTCGACCACGCAGCGACCACTCCGATGCTTCCGGAGGCGATCGCGGCGATGACCGCCCAGCTCGCCGTCACCGGCAACGCCTCCTCATTGCATGCCGCTGGGCGCCGGGCGCGACGCACCGTCGAGGAGGCCCGCGAGACGCTCGCCGAGTCGCTCGGCGCGCGCCCCAGCGAGACCGTCTTCACCGCGGGCGGCACCGAGGCGGACAACCTCGCCGTGAAGGGCCTCTACTGGGCCCGGCGCGACGCCGAACCCGCGCGCACCCGTGTGCTCGCGAGCCCCGTCGAGCACCACGCCGTCCTGGACGCCGTGCACTGGCTCGGCGAACACGAGGGCGCCACCGTCGAGTACCTCCCCGTCGACCGGTACGGGCGCGTGCACCCCGAAGCCCTGCGCGAGGCGATCGAGCGGGACCCCGCCGATGTCGCGCTCGCCACCGTCATGTGGGCCAACAACGAGATCGGCACGATCCAGCCGGTCCGCGAACTGGCCGACGTGGCAGCGGAGTTCGACATTCCGTTGCATGCGGACGCGGTGCAGGCCTTCGGGCAGGTGCCCGTCGACTTCGGCGCGTCCGGGCTCGCCGCGATGACCGTGTCCGGCCACAAGATCGGCGGTCCGTACGGCATCGGCGCGCTGCTCCTCGGCCGCGAGTACAGCCCCGTTCCCGTCCTGCACGGCGGCGGGCAGGAGCGCCATGTGCGCTCCGGGACGCTGGACGTGCCCGCGATCGCCGCGTTCGCCGTGGCGGGACAGCACGCCGCCGCCCAGCGCGAGTGGTTCGCCCGCGAGATCGGCGCCCTGCGCGACGAACTGGTCGCCGCGGTGCGTGGGGCGGTTCCTGAGGCGATCCTCGGGGGCGACCCCGTCGACCGGCTGCCCGCCAACGCGCACTTCACCTTCGCCGGTTGCGAGGGCGACTCCCTGCTACTGCTGCTCGACGCCCAGGGCATCGAGTGCTCCACCGGCTCGGCGTGCACGGCGGGCGTGGCCCAGCCCAGCCACGTCCTGCTCGCCACCGGCACCGACCCGGACCTGGCCCGCGGCACGCTCCGCTTCTCCCTGGGGCACACCTCCACGAAGGCCGACGTCGACGCGGTGGCGCGGGCGATCGGCCCGGCGGTGGAGCGGGCGCGGACGGCGGGGCTGAGCTAGGCCGATTCGATCCGCCTCCGATCCGTCTCGATCGGTCTTATCCGCTCCGGCCGAACGGGGCTGTATCCAGCCGAATTGAGCTGAACCGTGTGGTTCCGCGTCGATCCGGCCCGATCCGGACCGAGCGGGAGCCGGATAGGTCACATCCTTGGAACCACCCGGGAATCCGGCCCGAGTTGATGGCGTTCTGGGTAGATATGGAAGTGGCCGACCGTCGGAGCGCGATACGCCGCAGCCATTCCACCGATCTATGCTTGCCGCTCGCGAGTCCGCTCCGCGCGTTCGGGGCTGCACGAAGACCCCCCCTCCTGGAGTTCACATTGAAGGCGAACCTCCGCTCTCGCATCACCGCGCGGCTCGGGCGCATCTACCTCTCCCGGATCCAGCGGAACGGGATCAGTTCCTCGACGATCGCGCGGCTGCCCGAGCCGCTGCTCGCGCCGATGCGCCGCGAGGGACTCGACCCGGTGGCCGGTCTCACCGCCAAGCAGGCGGAGCAGCCGATCTACCAGGTGCCGCTGCCGTTCGGCATGGACGCCTGGGTCGTCACGGGCTACGACGAGGTCAAGGCCGTGCTCGGCGAGACCGACGGGTTCAGCAACGACTTCACGAACCTCGCGGGCAACGCGGGCGTCTCCGAGGAGCAGAACCCCGGCGGCCTCGGCTTCAGCGACCCCCCGGTCCACACGCATCTGCGGCGCATCCTCACGCCCGAGTTCACGATGCGCAGGCTGCGGCGTCTGACGCCCCGGATCGACGCCATCGTCGAGGAGCGGCTCGACGCGATGGCCGCGTCCGAAGGGCCCGTCGACCTCGTGGAGGCCTTCGCGCTGCCGATCCCCTCGCTCACGATCTGCGAGCTGCTCGGCGTGCCCTATGAGGACCGCCACGACTTCCAGCAGCTGGCCATGGAGCGCTTCGACCTCTTCGCCGGGGCGACCGCGCCGTTCGGCGCCATATCCGCCTCGCTGTCCTACTTCAGGGACGTCGTCAAGAAGCAGCGCGAGAACCCGGGCGACGGGCTCCTCGGCATGATCGTCAAGGAGCACGGCGACACGGTCGACGACGAGGAGCTCGCGGGCCTCGCCGACGGCATCCTGACCGGCGGCTTCGAGACCACCGCGAGCATGCTGGCCCTCGGCTCGCTGCTCCTGCTCCAGCACCCCGACGCCGCCGCACGACTGCGCGACGACGACGCGGCGGCGTCGCCCTTCGTGGAGGAGGCGCTGCGCTATCTGACCGTCGTGCAGGTGGCCTTCCCGCGGTTCGCCCGCGAGGACATCGAGATAGCCGGGGTGCGCATCCCCAAGGGCGACCTCGTCCTGTGCTCCCTCAGCGGCGGCAACCGCGACGCCAAGTACACCGCGGACGGAGGCGGCTTCGACCCGGACCGCAAGGCTTCGGGGCATCTCGCCTTCGGGTACGGCATCCACCGCTGCATCGGCGCCGAACTGGCCCGCATGGAGCTGCGCGCCGCCTACCCGGCCCTGGTGCGGCGCTTCCCCGAGATGCGCCTTGCGGTCGCCCCCGACGACCTCGCGTTCCGCAAGCTGTCGATCGTCTACGGCGTGGAGTCGCTGCCCGTACACCTTCGGTGATGGCGGTCAGAAGTCAGGCGAGGGCGGTGCGGGCGTGCCGCACGAGCCGTATGTACCGGTCCCAGTCCCAGTGCGGACCGGGATCGGTGTGGTCCGTGCCCGGCACCTCCACATGGCCGACGATGTGCTCCCGGTCCACGGGGATGTCGTACCGCTTGCAGATCCCCGCCGTGAGCCGTGCCGAAGACGCGTACATGGCATCCGTGAACGAGGACTTCTTGTCGACGAAGCCCTCGTGCTCGATGCCGATGCTCCGTTCGTTGTAGCTCCTGTTCCCCGCGTGGAACGCGACGTCCAGCTCGCGGATCATCTGGGCGACATGCCCGTCCTTGCGCACCACGTAGTGCGCGGCCGCGCCGTGGGCCGGGTCCTTGAACACCCGCAGCGCCGTCGCGTACCCGCCCTGGACGACGTGGATGACGACCATGTCGATCTCGTAGTCGTCGGGTCGGTCCGCGCGCCGCCAGTTGTAGTCGGACGCGGCGACCCACTGCGCGCCCTTGGCGTCGACCTCGCCCTCCTTGCGCTTCTTGACCACGCCGGGCAGCCGCCACCACAGCCGGCCGAGGTCGTCCGCGGCGAGCGCGGCCGTGCCGGCGGCCGCCACCGCGCCGCCGATCAGCAACGTCCGCCGGTTGACGCCCCGGCGCCCCGGCTTCCGCTCCGCCGTCGTGTCCTTTTCTTCCCCCATGTGATCGTGAACGCTTACTCATGGGCGCCTGGTTCCCGCGGCCCCGTACCCTGTTAGAGCTATGACTGAGACCCAGACCCCGCAGCGCCCCCGCCCCCTTCGCGTTCTCGCCGCCATGTCCGGCGGCGTGGACTCCGCCGTCGCCGCCGCCCGGGCCGCCGAAGCAGGGCACGACGTGACCGGAGTGCACCTGGCGCTCTCGGCGAACCCGCAGTCGTTCCGCACGGGCGCGCGAGGCTGCTGCACCATCGAGGACTCGCGCGACGCCCGCCGCGCCGCCGACGTCATCGGCATCCCGTTCTACGTATGGGACCTTGCCGAGCGGTTCCGCGAGGACGTGGTCGACGACTTCATCGCCGAGTACGAGGCGGGGCGCACCCCCAACCCGTGCCTGCGCTGCAACGAGAAGATCAAGTTCGCCGCGCTCCTGGACAAGGCGCTCGCGCTCGGCTTCGACGCGGTCGTCACGGGCCACTACGCGAAGGTGATCACGCACGAGGACGGCACCCGCGAACTGCACCGGGCCTCCGACATGGCCAAGGACCAGAGCTACGTCCTCGGGGTCCTGGACGACCGCCAGCTCGCCCACGCGATGTTCCCCCTCGGTGACACGGTCACCACCAAGGAGGAGATCCGCGCGGAGGCCGAGGAGCGCGGCCTGGCCGTCGCCAAGAAGCCCGACAGCCACGACATCTGCTTCATCGCGGACGGTGACACCCAGGGCTTCCTCGCGGACCGCCTGGGCAAGGCGGAGGGCGACATCGTGGACGCCGAGGGGAACAAGCTGGGCACCCACGAGGGCGCGTACGGCTACACGATCGGCCAGCGCAAGGGACTGCGCATCGGCACCCCCGCCCCCGACGGCAAGCCCCGCTACGTCCTGGACATCTCGCCCGTGAACAACACGGTGACGGTCGGCCCGGTCGACGCGCTCGACGTGACGGCCCTGACGGCCATCAAGCCCCGCTGGTGCGGCGTGGCCCCCTCCGGCCCCGGCACGTACACCGCGCAGCTGCGGGCCCACGGCGGCGAGACGGAGGTGACCGCCGAGCTCGTCGACGGCACCCTGCACGTCTCCTTCGACGAGCCCGTACGCGGCGTGGCCCCTGGCCAGGCGGTCGTGCTCTACGACGGCACGCGCGTGGTGGGGTCGGCGACGATCGCGGCCACGGAGCGGGCCGCCGCGGTGGCCTAGTCGGTCGTCACCTCGTAGAAGCAGAGGTGGTCCTTGATCTGGGCCACCGCTTCCTTCGGCTCCGGGTAGGCCCAGACCGTGTCCTTCGCGTCGGGGAGCGACCAGTAGGAGGCCGTTCCCTTGAAGGGGCAGTAGGTGGTGGTCTCCGAAGGCGTCAGCAGATCCGTGCGGACGTCCTCCGGAGGGAGGTAGTAGCGCACCGGGTAGCCCGTCTCGCGCAGCAGCAGGGGGCGCCGGCTCTCCGCGACGACCTGGCCATCGCGCACCACGCGTACGTGCTCCGTGCCCTGTTCGACGGTGATCTCGTGTCCTGCGGTCACAGTGGTCTCCTTCTCGGGGCCGGGGTTCGGACCGTACCGTGAAGCCATGAACATCTGTGTCTTCCTCTCCGCGGCCGACCTTCCCGAGCGCTACACCCGACCCGCCCGCGACTTCGCCGAACTCCTCGGCAAGGGCGGCCACACGCTGGTGTGGGGCGGCTCCGAGAGCGGCCTGATGAAGGTCGTCGCCGACGGCGTGCAGGAGGCCGGCGGCCGCCTCGTCGGCGTATCGGTCGACTTCCTCGCGGCCAAGGCCCGTACGAACGCCGACGAAATGGTGATCGCCAAGGACCTCGCCGAACGCAAGGCGCTGCTCCTGGGGAAGGCCGACGCGGTCGTGGTCATGGTCGGCGGCACCGGCACGCTCGACGAGGCCACCGAGATCCTTGAACTGAAGAAGCACGGCAGGACCGACAAGCCGGTGGTCCTGCTCAACTCGGCCGGTTTCTACGACGGGTTGAAGGAGCAGTTCCGGCGGATGGAGGACGAGGGATTCCTGCCGGTGCCGCTGACCGATCTGGTCTTCTTCGCCGAGGAGCCGGTGGGCGCCCTCGCCTACCTCGAGGAGTCTGTGGGCACGCGCTGAGCCGTGTCCGCCGGGGTGGGACCATGGGCCCATGGCTACACATGTGATCACCGGGGCGGGCTCCGGCATCGGCGCGGCCGTCGCGCGCCGCCTCCACGCACGCGGCGACGCCCTCGTCCTGCACGCACGGGACGCCGGCCGCGCCAAGGACCTCGCGGCGCAGTTCCCCGGAGCGGCCACGCTCGTGGGCGACCTCTCCGACCCGGACAGGCTCTCCTGGGCGTTCGGCCACCAGGCCCTGCCCGACCGGGTGGACTCCCTGCTGCACATCGCGGGCGTGGTCGACCTGGGCCGGGTCGGCGATCTCACCCCCAAGTCCTGGCGCCACCAGCTCAACGTGAACCTCATCGCCCCCGCCGAGCTGACCCGCCACTTCCTGCCGCAGCTCCGACTGGCCCAGGGACACGTGGTCTTCGTGAACTCGGGCGCAGGCCTGAACGCGCACGCCGACTGGTCCGCGTACGCCGCCTCCAAGCACGGCCTCAAGGCCCTCGCCGACGCCCTGCGCGCCGAGGAGCACGGCAACGGCGTCCGCGTCACCTCCGTCTACCCGGGCCGCACGGCGAGCCCCATGCAGGCCAAGGTCCACCAGCAGGAGGGCAAGGAGTACGACCCCTCCCGTTTCGTCGACCCGGAGTCGGTGGCCACCACGATCCTGACGGCACTCGACCTGCCGCGTGACGCGGAGATCAACGACCTGACGGTGCGGCCGGGACGGTGAGCGAGTTCAGCTTCGGCCCGGCCACCGGCGTCGGGTCCATGCCCGGCGGCGACGCACGCGAGGCCGCGAAGACCGTCACCGGCAGCATCGAGACGTTCCCCTACCTGGCGGAACTGCCCGCGCGGGGGCCCGGCGCCGACATGATCGGGCGGACCGCCGGGCTGCTCGTCGACCTCTACGCGCGCGTGGAGCCCAGCGGCTGGCGCATCGGCGACCGTCCTGGCCGCGACACCCGGCGGGCCAGGGCGTGGCTCGGCGAGGACCTCGACGCGCTCGAGGAGTTCACCCAGGGGTACGAGGGGCCGGTCAAGGTGCAGGCCGTGGGGCCGTGGACGCTTGCCGCCGCCCTGGAGCTGAAGAACGGCCAGGCCGCGCTCTCCGACACCGGCGCCTGCCGCGACCTGGCCGGATCGCTCGGGGAGGGACTGCGCGCCCACCTCGCGGACGTGCGCCGTCGCATCCCGGGCGCCCAGGTGGCGCTCCAGCTCGACGAACCCTCGCTCATCGCCGTGCTGCGCGGGCAGATCAAGACCGCAAGCGAGTACCGCACCCACCGCGCCGTGGACCGGCAGGTCGTCGAAAGCACCTTGCGGGACGTCCTCGGCGTCCAGGACGGTCCCGCCGTCGTGCATTCCTGCGCGCCCGACGTGCCGTTCGCGCTCCTGCGGCGGGCCGGCGCCGACGCCATCTCGTTCGACTTCTCACTCCTCACCGAGCGTGACGACGAGGCGATCGGGGAGGCCGTCGAGGCGGGCACGAAGCTCTTCGCCGGTGTCGTGCCGGGCGTGGACGGCCGATTGTCAGACCCGGCCGGTAGCGTCATGGGTGTCAGGACGCTGTGGCGCAGGCTGGGGCTGAATCCGGGTTCTCTCGCGGAGTCGGTCGTGGTCACTCCGTCGTGCGGCCTCGCGGGGGCTTCTCCCGCGTACGCACGCGCGGTACTCGCCCATTGTGTCCGGGCGGCGAGATCACTCGCGGACAACCCTGAGTAATTGGGTATGACGTAACGGGAGGACGAAACGGTGGCTGTCGAACAGCAAGGCTCTGTGCCCGCCGAGGCACGGGATCAGCACGCCCAGCTGGCCGAACAGATCGAGGAGCACCGCTTCCGGTACTACGTGAACGACCAACCGGTCGTCAGCGACGCCGAGTTCGACAAGCTCCTTCGCTCGCTCGAGGCCCTGGAGGAGCAGTACGCGGAGCTCCGTACGCCCGATTCGCCCACCCAGAAGGTCTCCGGGGCGTACGAGACCGACTTCACGTCGGTGGAGCACCGCGAGCGCATGCTCTCCCTGGACAACGCCTTCGACGACGAGGAGCTCGCCGCCTGGGCCGAGCGCGTCGCCAAGGACGTCGGCACGAGCGACCACCACTTCCTGTGCGAGCTGAAGATCGACGGCCTCGCCGTGAACCTCACGTACGAGGACGGGAAGCTCACGCGCGCGGCGACGCGCGGCGACGGCCGGGTCGGCGAGGACATCACGCCGAACGTCCGCACGATCGCGGACATCCCCGACCGCCTCAAGGGCGACGACATCCCCGCCCTCGTCGAGATCCGCGGCGAGGTCTTCTTCCCCATGGAGAAGTTCGAGGAGCTCAACGCCCGCCTTGTGGAGGCCGGCGACAAGCCGTTCGCCAACCCGCGCAACGCGGCGGCCGGTTCGCTGCGCCAGAAGGACCCCAGAGTCACCGCCACCAGGCCGCTGCACATGGTGGTGCACGGCATCGGCGCCCGCGAGGGCTTCGACATCGACTGCCTCAGCCACGCCTACGAACTCCTCCACGGCTGGGGCCTGCCCACCGCCCAGCACAACAAGGTGGTCCAAGGCCTCGACGGCGTACGGGAGTTCATCGCGTACTTCGGCGAGAACCGTCACTCCGTGGCGCACGAGATCGACGGCGTCGTCGTGAAGCTGGACGAGATCCCGCTCCAGGGCCGCCTCGGCTCGACCTCGCGCGCCCCGCGCTGGGCGATCGCCTGGAAGTACGCGCCGGAGGAGGTCAACACCAAGCTGGTCAACATCCGCGTGGGCGTCGGCCGCACCGGCCGCGTCACTCCGTACGCCCAGGTGGAGCCGGTCACCGTCGCCGGATCCGAGGTCGAGTTCGCGACGTTGCACAACCAGGACGTGGTGAAGAAGAAGGGCGTCTTCATCGGGGACACGGTCGTCCTGCGCAAGGCGGGCGACGTCATCCCGGAGATCCTCGGCCCGGTCGTCGACCTGCGCGACGGCACGGAGCGGGAGTTCGTGATGCCCGCCGAGTGCCCCGAGTGCGGGACGCCGCTGCGGCCCATGAAGGAGGGCGACATCGACCTCCGCTGCCCCAACGCCCGGTCCTGCCCTGCCCAGTTGCGCGAGCGCCTGTTCTACCTGGCGGGACGCAAGTGCCTGGACATCGAGAACTTCGGATACGTGGCGGCGGCCGCCCTCACCAAGCCCCTTGAGCCGTCCGAGCCGCCGATCCTGGACGAGGGCGACCTCTTCGACCTCACCATCGAGCAGCTCCTGCCCATCAAGGCGTACGTACTCGACCAGGACAGCGGCCTGCCCAAGCGCGACCCGAAGACCGGCGAGGAGAAGGTCGCCACGGTCTTCGCCAACCAGCAGGGCGAGGCGAAGAAGAACGCCGTGTCGATGCTGGAGAACATCGCGGCGGCCAAGGAGCGCCCGCTGGCCCGCATCATCACGGGCCTCTCGATCCGCCACGTCGGACCGGTCGCGGCGGAGGCACTGGCCCGCGAGTTCCGGTCGATCGACCGGATCGAGCAGGCCACGGAGGAGGAGCTTGCCGCCGTCGAGGGGGTCGGGCCGACCATCGCGGCCTCCCTCAAGCAGTGGTTCGAGGAGGAGTGGCACCGGGAGATCCTGCGCAAGTGGCGGGCGGCCGGGGTCCGTATGGAGGAAGAGGGCGGGGGAGAAGACGAAGGACCGCGCCCGCTGGAAGGTCTCACCGTTGTCGTCACCGGAACGCTCGAGAACCACACGCGGGATGGCGCAAAAGATGCGCTGCAGACCCTGGGTGCGAAGGTGACCGGTTCCGTTTCGAAGAAGACGGCATTCGTCGTCGTGGGCGACAACCCGGGATCCAAGTACGACAAGGCCATGCAGCTGAAGGTTCCGGTTCTCAACGAGGAAGGCTTCGCCGTCCTGCTGGAACAGGGACCGGACGCGGCGAAGGAAGTCGCGCTTCCGACCGAGGAGTAGCGGTTGAAGGCCACCCGTTCAGCGCATACCAGAGGCATACGGGTGGCCGGGTCGCATTCGGGCAACCGTTGTGGACCGCTGCCCGTGGACGCCTTCTGCGGCCTACTGTTGAGGTGTGCGCCTGCCGTGGCATTCAGACGCGGCTGACCGCTGGACCAAGTCCACGTGGCGCGTGCACCGCCGGCTGTGAGAGGGACGGGAATGGAACCGACCGAGAGCGCCGCCCCGGACTCCCGGCTGCGCGCGCGCCTGCGGCGCGGGCCGGGTGCGTGGTTGAGCAGACGCCGGACGCCGCGCGAGGCGGAGAGCAGCCGCGCCGCCGCGCCGGACACCACGGTCGAGCGACGTGAACGGGCGTGGAGCACGGTCGCCGGTTGCACCACCCAGGAGGTCGGCTCCGCCGGCCGGGCCAACGCGGGCGAGAGCACCCGGGACACGGCGGGCCAGGACGCGGGAGAGGCCGGCCACGGCGGCTGGCGCCCGCAGTCGTGGCGGAGCGCCGACGGGCAGGGCACGGACCGCACTTCGGGCGAGCACTGGCCGGTGCTTCCGGTCGCCGTCGTGACGACGGCCGCCGTGGTGCTCGGCGCCGGCTTCTTCCACGCGTTCACCGGGCACCACGCGCTGTTCCCTTCCGGCACCGTCGGCTGGTCCCTCGCCGTTCTGACGGGCCTCATCGTCGGCCACCTCGTCGCGCTCGGCCGTGACCGCTGGTGGGGCGGCACCGGCTCGGGCGGCGCGCTCACCGTCGCCGTCCTGCTGCTCTACGGCTGGCTGCCCGCCGGGATGGTCAGCCTCACCGTCGTCGTCCTGGTCGGTGTCGCGCGCCGCCATCGCTGGCGCCAGGGCATCCTGCACGGCGCGGTCGACATCCTCGGCATCGGCGCGGGCGCCCTCGCCATGGCCGCGTTCGGCACGGTGCCGACGGCGGAGTCGCCCTGGCTGCCCGAGACCTGGGACGTGTACTCGGCGCCCAAGGTCGCGCTGGCCGCCGTCGCCTATCTCGCCGTCACCCGTGTCCTGTTGTGGTACGTCCACGCGCCGAGCACCGGCGCGCTGCCGACGGTCACCCGCACCGCCCTGGTCCGCCAGGGCCTCGTCGGTGTCGCGCTGCTCGGCATCGCCCCGCTGATCTGCGTGGTCGCCGCATCGACGCCGCTTCTCCTGCCGCTCTTCGCGATCCCCCTGGTCGCGCTCGACTCGACGCTGTGGATCGCCCGCGCCAGGGCCGAGGAGCAGCTGCGCGACCCGCTCACCGGACTGCCCAACCGGCAGTGGCTGTTGGAGCGCACCTGGACGGCTCTGGACGATGCCGAGCGGATCGGGGCGCGGTCCGCCCTGATGCTGATCGACATGGACCGCTTCCGTTCGGTGAACGACACCCTCGGTCATCTCGCGGGCGACCGGCTGCTGTTGCAGATCGCCGACCGGCTCCGGCTCGCCCTGCCGCGCGGCGCGGAGGCCGCACGGCTCGGCGGTGACGAGTTCGCCGTACTGCTCCCGGTCGCCGACTCCACGACATCGGCCACCCGCGTGGCCCGCAACCTGGTCGCGGCGCTCGGCTCACCCCTCGACCTGGACGGCCTGACCCTGGTCCTTGAGGCCAGCGCGGGCCTCGCCGTCTTCCCCGACCACGCGCTCGACGCGGAGGGTCTGCTTCGCCGCGCGGACGTCGCGATGTACCAGGCCAAGCGCGACCGCACGGGCGTTGAGGTGTACGAGTCCAAGCGGGACTCCAACACCCCTGACCGCCTGGGCCTGTTGGGCGACCTGCGGCGCGCCCTGGACGCCGGTGACGTCGAGCTGCACTACCAGCCCAAGGTCCGCTTCGACGGCAAGGTCGCGGGGCTCGAGGCGCTGGTGCGGTGGGTGCACCCGGAGCGCGGGAAGGTGCCGCCGGACGAGTTCATCGCCATCGCCGAGTCGTCGGGGCTCATGCCGCACCTGACGGAGTACGTCCTGGAGACGGCGCTCGGGCAGGTCGCGAAGTGGCAGGCGATGGGCCTGAAGGTCCCGGTCGCGGTCAATGTCTCGCCGCGCGACGTCCACACCCCCGGTTTCGCCGGCGCGGTCGCCGCGCGCCTGGCCCGGCACGGGGTCCCCGCGGGGGCGCTGCAGCTGGAGATAACGGAGCACGTACTCCTCGAGGACCCGCAGCGGGCCGCGGACACCCTGGCAGGCCTTACCGGCCACGGCGTGAAGATGTCCCTCGACGACTTCGGTACGGGGTACTCGTCCCTGGTGCACCTGCGGCGGCTGCCCGTGAGCGAGCTCAAGATCGACCGCTCGTTCGTGGCCCGCCTGGCCGTGGACAATGAGGACGCGGAGATCGTCCGCTGCACCGTCGACCTCGCCCACTCCCTCGGCCTCCTCGTGGTCGCCGAGGGCGTCGAGGACGACGAGACATGGGAGCGCCTGCGGGACCTGGGCTGCGACGCCGTACAGGGCTGGCTGGTGGCCGCGGCGATGCCGGCCGGCGAGACGACGGCATGGCTGCAGGCGCGCGGACCCCGCGGCTGGCGCCGCCCCGTGGACATCGCGGCGGAGGAACAGGCGGCGGCGGAGGCGGGCGCGGACATCGCGAAGTAGCGTGCGGGGCAATCTCCGGGGTGATCTGCGCAGGCGGCGCGGACATGGCGAGGTGCCCTGCGGGGCAATCCGTACGCGCGAGCGCAGGTGCGTCGAGTTCGCCGGGCAATCGGGCGGGCGGGAAACCCGCCGCGGAGCGGCGGAGACCACCCCACCGCCGGGGGCGAAGAGGACGGCCCAAGCCTCCCGCAGGGAATCCGTTTCACGGGCATGGGGTGTGGCCCCATAGGATTGGGCCACAAACCGCACACTCACCCCTGAGGATCGCCGCATGCCTGGCATCACGCGCGAGGAGGTCGCCCACCTCGCCCGCCTTGCACGTCTGGAGCTGAAGGCCGAGGAGCTCGACCACTTCGCCGGACAGCTCGACGACATCATCGGCGCGGTCGCCCGCGTCTCCGAGGTCGCCGACCAAGACGTACCGCCGACCTCGCACCCGCTGCCGCTGACGAACGTCATGCGCGCGGACGAGGTCCGTCCGTCGCTCACCCCCGAGCAGGCGCTCTCGGGCGCCCCGGCCCAGGAGCAGCAGCGTTTCAAGGTGCCGCAGATCCTGGGGGAGGACTAACCACCATGACGGACAGCAACATCATCAAGCTCACGGCCGCCGAGATCGCGTCGAAGATCGCCGCCGGCGAGCTCACCGCGGTCGAGGTCACCGAGGCCCACCTCGCCCGCATCGAGGCCGTCGACGAGAAGGTGCACGCCTTCCTGCACGTCGACCGCGACGGCGCCCTCGCGCAGGCCCGCGCCGTCGACGCCAAGCGCGCCAACGGCGAGAAGCTCGGCCCGCTGGCCGGCGTACCGCTCGCGCTCAAGGACATCTTCACCACCGAGGGCGTACCGACCACGGCCGGTTCCAAGATCCTCGAGGGCTGGATCCCGCCGTACGACGCGACCCTCACGCGCAAGCTGAAGGAAGCCGACGTCGTCATCCTCGGCAAGACCAACATGGACGAGTTCGCCATGGGGTCCTCCACCGAGAACAGCGCGTACGGCCCCACCGGCAACCCGTGGGACCTCACCCGCATCCCCGGCGGCTCCGGCGGCGGCTCCTCCGCCGCCCTCGCCTCCTACGAGGCCCCCCTCGCCATCGGCACGGACACCGGCGGCTCCATCCGCCAGCCCGCGGCCGTCACCGGCACGGTCGGCGTCAAGCCCACCTACGGTGGCGTGTCCCGCTACGGCATGGTCGCCTTCTCGTCCTCCCTCGACCAGGGCGGCCCCTGCGCCCGCACGGTCCTGGACGCCGCGCTGCTTCACGAGGCCATCGCCGGGCACGACGTGCTCGACTCGACGTCCATCGACGCCCCGGTCCCGCCGGTCGTCGAGGCGGCGCGCAACGGCTCCGTACAGGGCATGCGCGTCGGTGTCGTGAAGCAGTTCGCGGGCGAGGGCTACCAGGCCGGTGTCGTCCAGCGCTTCCAGGAGTCGGTCGCCCTGCTCAAGGAGCTCGGCGCCGAGATCGTCGAACTGGACTGCCCGTCCTTCGACCTGGCGCTCTCCGCGTACTACCTGATCGCGCCGAGCGAGTGCTCGTCCAACCTGGCCCGCTTCGACGCCATGCGTTACGGCCTGCGGGTCGGCGACGACGGCACGAAGTCCGCCGAGGACGTCACCGCGCTGACCCGCGAGGCCGGCTTCGGCGACGAGGTCAAGCGCCGCATCATCCTGGGCACGTACGCACTGAGCTCCGGCTACTACGACGCGTACTACGGCAGCGCCCAGAAGGTCCGCACCCTGATCACGAAGGACTTCGAGAAGGCCTTCGAGCAGGTCGACGTGATCGTCTCGCCCGCGACGCCGACCACCGCCTTCCCGATCGGCGAGCGCGCCGACGACCCGATGGCGATGTACCTCGCGGACGTGTGCACCATCCCGTCGAACATGGCGGGCAACGCCGCCATGTCGCTGCCCTGCGGCCTCGCGCCGGAGGACGGCCTGCCCGTCGGGCTGCAGATCATCGCCCCCGCCATGAAGGACGACCGCCTGTACAAGGTGGGCGCTGCCGTAGAGGCCGCCTTCGTGGAAAAGTGGGGCCACCCGCTGCTTGAGGAGGCTCCGTCGCTGTGAGTGCCATGGCAAAGAAGGCCAAGAACTTCAAGAAGTCCAAGACCGGCGTCTATGTCTCGCTGGCCAGCACCGCCTTCGGCGCGATCAGTGTCGCGAAGCAGGCGAAGATGGCACGCAACGACAACGACACCCTGCGTCTGATCGACGCCGCCGTGTCCGCCGCCGCCATCGCTACCGGCCTGGCGATCCTCTACCGGGAGCTCAAGCGCCTGGGCGACGACGACGTCCTGCTGGGCTGAGAGGGAAAGTTTCACCGTGACTGTCACGACTGACCTGGTGGCGTACGAGGAAGCCCTCGCGACGTACGACCCCGTCATGGGCCTGGAGGTCCATGTCGAGCTCGGCACCAAGACGAAGATGTTCTGCGGCTGCTCCACCGAGCTCAAGCAGGACGCCAACAGCCAGACCTGCCCGACCTGTCTCGGCCTGCCCGGCGCCCTGCCGGTGGTCAACGAGATCGGCGTCGAGTCCGCCATCAAGATCGGCCTCGCGCTGAACTGCGAGATCGCCGAGTGGTGCCGCTTCGCCCGGAAGAACTACTTCTATCCGGACATGCCGAAGAACTTCCAGACCTCTCAGTACGACGAGCCGATCGCCTTCAACGGCTATCTGGACGTCCAGCTGGAGGACGGCGAGATCTTCCGCGTGGAGATCGAGCGCGCCCACATGGAGGAGGACACCGGCAAGTCCACGCACGTGGGCGGCGCGACGGGCCGTATCCACGGCGCATCGCACTCCCTCCTGGACTACAACCGCGCCGGCATCCCGCTCATCGAGATCGTCACCAAGCCCATCGAGGGCGCGGGCGAGCGGGCCCCCGAGGTCGCCAAGGCGTACGTCGCCGAGCTGCGCGAGGTCATCAAGGCGCTCGACGTGTCCGAGGCCCGGATGGACAAGGGCCAGATGCGCTGCGACGTGAACCTGTCGCTGCGGCCGCACGGGCGCGAGGAGTTCGGTACGCGCTCGGAGACGAAGAACGTCAACTCGCTCCGTTCCGTGGAGCGTGCGGCGCGCTTCGAGATCCAGCGCCACGCGGCCGTCCTGAACGGCGGCGGCACGATCGTCCAGGAGACCCGTCACTTCCACGAGGAAGACGGCTCCACGACGTCCGGCCGCATCAAGGACAACGCGGAGGACTACCGGTACTTCCCGGAGCCCGACCTCGTCCCCGTCGCCCCGGCCCGTGAGTGGGTCGAGGAACTGCGGGCCGGACTCCCGGAGATGCCGCGCGTACGCCGCAACCGTCTCCGCGAGGAGTGGGGCGTCAGCGAGCACGACATGCAGTCGATCCTCAACGCGGGCGCGGTCGACCCGATCGTCGCCACCATCGAGGCGGGCGCCGACGCGGCCGCGGCGCGCAAGTGGTGGATGGGCGAACTGGCCCGCAACGCCAACGAGTCGGGCAAGTCCCTGGACGAACTGCCCGTCACCCCGGCGCAGGTCGCCCGGGTCGCCGAGCTCGTCGCCAAGGGCGACCTGAACGACAAGCTGGCCCGCCAGGTCTTCGAGGGCGTCCTCGGCGGCGAGGGCACGCCGGACGAGGTCGTCGAGAAGCGCGGCCTGAAGGTCGTCTCGGACGAGGGCGCGCTGACGACTGCCGTCGACGAGGCCATCGCAGGCAACGCGGCGATCGCGGACAAGATCCGCGGCGGCAAGGTCCAGGCGGTCGGCGCGCTGGTCGGTGCCGTCATGAAGGCGACTCGGGGTCAGGCGGACGCGGCACGCGTCAAGGAGCTGATCCTGGAGAAGCTGGGCGTGGAGGGCTGAGCCCTCCGGGTACGAACAGGCAGGGGCGGCGCACCGGGTGGTGCGCCGCCCCTGCTGTGTCCCGGCAGCCCGTGCGTACCGTTGATCACCGGCTTCGCCGCGTTCGTCCTCAAACTCCCCCAAGCTCTTAAAGAGCAGGGGGGACCCCCTCGACGGGCTGAAACCATCCAGCCTCTCCGGCGTTTGAGGAGCGGGGGTCTGGGGGCGGAGCCCTCAGGGGTAACTCTTGGACGTTCACGTCGACTTCGTCCCCAGGCCTTCACAGCGAAACCGTTCCTCACTACCGTCCCAGCCGAGCAAGCCAATGGATCAGCGGAGAACCATTGGCCGTCGACTGGAGGTCGTACGTGTCCCCGGAGATATCGCGCAGGCGGCTGATGGCGGTCGGCGGTGGCGCGCTCGGTGCCGCCGCCGTCGGATCCTTCCTGCCCCCGTCGTTGCAGCAGGCATTGGCGCAGGACCGGCCCAAGGGCGGCGGCGGTCTCGACTCGATCGAGCACGTCGTCATCCTGATGCAGGAGAACCGGTCCTTCGACCACTACTTCGGGGCCCTGCGCGGCGTACGCGGCTTCGGTGACCGCAACGCCGTCCAACTGCCCGGCGGCAAGAGCGTGTTCGAGCAGCCCGGCGTGCTGCGCACCATCCTGCCCTTCCCGGTCCGTGAGGCCGCCGCGGCGCAGAAGAAGGACCTGCAGTACATCGGCGCCCTCGACCACTCCTGGGGCGGCGGCGCCAAGGCCTGGCACGACGGCTGGATGGACGGCTGGATCACCGCCAAGACGGCGGCCTGCATGGCGTACTACACGCGCGAGGACATCCCGCTGCACTACGAACTCGCCGACACCTTCACCGTCTGCGACGCCTACCACTCCTCCATCCACACCTCCACGAGCCCCAACCGCAACCACCTGTGGAGCGGCAAGACGGGATATGAGGCGAACGGCAAGCGGGCCGTCGAGAACGACGCGTACGACGAGGGCACGCACCCCGGCTACGACTGGGGGACGTACGCCGAGCGCCTGGAGAAGGCGGGCGTGAGCTGGCAGACGTACACGGAGTGGGAGAACTTCACCGACAACCAGATCGAGTTCTTCACCACCTTCAAGGCGATCGCCAAGAAGGTCCTCGCCAAGACCGGCCTCACCTTCATGGAGGCCTTCTACGCCAAGGTCCGCGACGCCAAGGACGACGTCGAGCGCGCGAAGCTGCTCGCCACCCTGGAGGAGGGCGTCGCCACCCTCACCAAGGCGGAGAAGTCGCTGTTCGAGCGCGGCCTGCGGCGCGTGCCGACGGGGAAGCTCGCCGAGACGTTCGCCAAGGACGTCGCGGACGGCAAGCTCCCGAAGGTCAGCTATCTGGTGCTGTCCGCGCTGGACTCCGAGCACCCCAGTGTCTCCTCGCCTATCCACAGCGCGACCATCGTCTACAAGGTCCTCGACGCGCTCGCCTCGCACCCCGAGGTGTGGCGCCGCACCGCCGTCTTCATCAACTACGACGAGAACGACGGCTTCTTCGACCACGTCCCGCCGCCCGTCCCCGGCGGCGACTCGGCAGAGGAGAAGGAAGAGCGCTGGGAGGGCCGCCCGACCGGGCTTGGCGTGCGCGTGCCGATGCTCGTCGTCTCGCCGTGGACCGTCGGCGGCTATGTCTGCTCCGAGGTCTTCGACCACACCTCCGTGGTGCGCTTCCTGGAGAAGTGGACCGGTGTGAAGGAGCCCAACATCAGCGCCTGGCGCCGCAAGGTCACCGGCGATCTCACCGGCGCCTTCGACTTCAGGCGCGGCCACCGGCAGCCCGACGTCGAGCAGCCCGGCGCCATCCCGGAGTTCAGCGGCCGCTGGGCCCCGCTGCCGCCTCTGAAGCAGTCCATGCCGGTCCAGGAGCCGGGCAGCCGGCGCGCCCGCCCGCTGCCGTACCAGCCCGACGCGGACGCGAAGCCGGGCGAGAGCGGTGCTCTCACGGTGCGGCTTCGCAACGGCGGCAGCTCCAGCGCGCACTTCGCGCTCTATCCCTACGCCGACGAGTTCAAGACCCCGCTCCACCAGGACGTCGTACGCGAGGGCTCCTGGACCGTGCCGGTGGCCAAGGACGCGTACGCCTTCACGGTCACCGGGCCGAACGGTTTCCGGCGCGAGTTCGCGGGCGGCAAGGACGGCGGCGCGCAGCTCGCCTCCGCGATCACCCGCCGCGAGATCCACCTCACCCTGGCCAATCGGGGCCGCCAGGAGCTCGTCTTCACGGTGAAGCCGCTCGGATACGTCGACGAGGCGGACGTCAGGTCGCGGACGCGGACCGTCCGGGTAAAGGCGGGCAGCAGCCGCACCGTCGCCTGGCCGACCGGTGACGAGCACGGCTGGTACGACGTCGAGATCACGGCCGCGGGCGAGCCCGCCTTCCGGCGGCGGCTCATGGGGCACATCGAGAACGGGCGCGCGAGCGTGTCCGGCTGACAGCGGGGCGTGAGGGCGCAGGGGAGCTCCAACGGGGCTCCCGTGCGCTCCGCATACCCCTGTGAGCATCGCCACGAAAGGGACAAAAGATCTCCCCGGGCTGTCAAGGTGACTGCGGTGTTTATGTCACCGCTCATGCGTTCTTTGCTGGCTGTTCGTTTTATTCACGGCTGTTCCCGGTAAAGATCCACGAATCATCCCAGGGAGCCAGTCAGTGGCAGCACTCGCACGGTGGTGCGTCAAGCACCGTCTCCTCGCAGTACTGCTGTGGCTCGTGGCCCTCGGCGGCACCGCGACCGCCGCGGCCGTCGCCGGATCCGCGTACTCGAACAATTACGAGGTGCCCGGCACCGAGTCGGGCCGTGCGACCGAGCTCCTGAACCAGGGTTTCGACGGCCTCGGCGGCGACAGCGACACCGTCGTCTGGAAGACCGACGCGGGCACATCGGTGCGCGCGGCCGCCGTCGAGCAGTCGATGACCGGCGCCCTCGACAAGATCTCCGAGATGCCCGCCGTGGCGTCCGTGATCAGCCCGTACACCGGGCAGGGCGCCGCCCAGATCAGCTCCGACGGGCACATCGCGTACGCGACCGTCACCTTCCACGAGCAGGCCGACGCCATCGACAAGGCGGACGCACAGGCCCTCGTCGACACCGCGAAGGCCGCCGAGACGGACGGCCTCGACGTGGAGCTCGGCGGCACCGCCGTCGGCCTCACCGAGTCCAAGAGCGCCCAGACCGCCGAGATCGTCGGCGTCGCCGTGGCCGCCGTCGTGCTCTTCCTCGCCTTCGGCTCGCTCGCCGCGTCGATCCTGCCCATCGCCACCGCCCTGGTCTCGGTGGGCACGGCGTACGCGGGCATAGTGCTGCTCGGGCACTTCATGACCGTCGCGGACTTCGCACCGATGCTGGGCACCCTGATCGGGCTCGGCGTCGGCATCGACTACGCGCTGTTCATCGTGACCAGACACCGCAAGGGCCTCAAACAAGGCCTGCCGGTGGCCGTCGCCGCCGAACGCGCGGTCGCCACCACCGGGCGCGCGGTCGTCTTCGCGGGCGCCACCGTGTGCATCGCGCTCCTCGGCATGCTCATCCTGCGGCTCAGCTTCCTCAACGGCGTCGCGATCGCCGCCTCGCTGACCGTGCTCCTCACCGTCGCCGCATCGGTGACCCTGCTTCCGGCCCTCCTCGCGTGGATAGGGCCGCGCGCGCTCAGCCGCCGCGAGCGGCGCCGCCTCGCCGAGCACGGCCCCGCACCGGAGCTGCCGACCGGGTTCGCCGCCCGCTGGTCCGCCTTCGTGGAGCGGCACCCCAAGCTGCTCGGTGTCGTCGCCATCGCCGTCATGGCGGTGCTCGCGCTGCCCACGCTCTCCCTGCACCTGGGCACATCCGACCAGGGGAACAACCCGGCGACGGCCACCACACGGCAGGCCTACGACCTGCTCGCCGACGGCTTCGGGCCCGGCGTGAACGGCCCGCTGACCCTGGTCACCGACGTGCAGACGGCGGGCGACCGGCTCGCCGTCGACAACCTCGGCTCCACTCTCGAGGGGACCAAGGGCGTCGCATCCGTCAGCCCCGTCACGTACGACGCGGACGGCACGGCCGCCTTCCTCACCGTCGTACCGGATTCGTCCCCGCAGTCCGAGCGGACCAGCGACCTGGTCGACCGGCTCCGTGACGACGTGCTGCCGAGGGCCGAGACGGGCACCTCGCTCGATGTGCACGTCGGCGGCGTCACCGCGAGCTACGACGACTTCGCGGAGATCATCGTCGGCAAGCTGCCGCTCTTCGTGGGGGTGGTGATCGGCCTCGGCTGCATCCTGCTCCTGCTCGCCTTCCGCTCGATCGGCATCCCGCTGAAGGCCGCCGCGATGAATGTGGCCGCCGTGGCCTCCGCCTTCGGGATCGTCGTCGCGATCTTCCAGTGGGGCTGGGGGAGCGAGCTGCTCGGCCTCGGCTCGGCGGGCCCCATCGAACCCTTCCTGCCCGTGATCATGGTGTCCGTCCTCTTCGGGCTCTCCATGGACTACCAGGTCTTCCTGGTCAGCCGGATGTACGAGGAGTGGCTGGAGACCGGCGACAACCGGCGGGCCGTCCGGGTCGGCCTCGCCGAGACGAGCCGGGTGATCAACTCGGCGGCCGTGATCATGATTTCGGTCTTCCTGGCCTTCGTCCTGAGCGGCGACCGGGTCATAGCGATGTTCGGCATCGGCCTCGCCGCCGCGGTCGCGCTCGACGCGTTCGTGCTCCGTACGCTGCTGGTGCCGGCGCTCATGCACATGCTGGGCGGCGCCAACTGGTGGCTGCCGCGCAGCCTCGACCGGTGGCTGCCGCGCATCAGCATCGAGCCTCCGGAATGTCGTTCGATTCCGGCCGATGTGCATGGAAAGATCGCGGCCATCCCGGGACAGCGGGACTCGCACGACGAGTCCGCAGGCGAATCCGCACCGGGTCAGGGTCGGCCGAAGGAGCAGGATGTTCGGGATATCGCTGGGCGAGGGCGCTGAACTGCGGCCCATCGAGCCGTGGCAGGCACAGGAGTTCCTCACCCACATCGAGCGGGCGCGTGACTACGCGGGGCCGTGGGTGCCCCTGACAGCGCTGGTGACGGACCTCGAATCGGCCCGGGAGCGGCTCCAGTCGTACGCCGACAAGCAGGCCGCCGACACCGGCCGCCTCTACGGGATCTGGCTGGACGGCACGCTCGTCGGCGGGGTCCTCTTCCGGATCTTCGACACCGCCACGGAGTCCTGCGAGGTCGGGGTCTGGCTGGAACCCTCGGCGACGGGGCGTGGCCTGGTCTCCAGGGCGGCGCGGGTCCTCATCGACTGGGCGGTCTACGAGCGCGGCATGCACCGCGTGGAGTGGATGGCGTCCTCCGCGAACGCCCCCAGCATCGCGCTCGCCAAGCGCCTCGGCATGACGAAGGACGGCGTGCTGCGGGAGTGCTTCCCCTGGCAGGGGGTGCGGCACGACATGGAGGTGTGGTCGGTGCTCGCGCCGGAGTGGCGCGAGGCGCGCGAGGCTCGTTAAGAAACCTCTCAGACTCCGTCCGTACGGTGCGGGGCATGGGAACTAAGACAGAGGACGAGACCGCGGCCGAGGCGGCCGCAAAGCCGGAGGCCGACGAGGCCGTGGACGCCGTCAAGGTGGAGAAGAGCACCGCGTCCGAGGAGGCCGGTGAGGTCGTCGACGACGCCGATGACGCCGATGAGCTCGACATGGCCGACGAGGCCGACGAGGCCGCTCCGGCCAAATCCAGTGGCGTCTTCACGGGTGCCGCGGCCGTCGTCTCCGCCGCTCTCGGTGTGATCGGCCTGTCCGGCGGCTGGCTCGGCACGGTCGCCGCGGCCCGCTCGAACATCGTGGGGCAGCTCGAGACCAAGCAGTCGGCGAGCGTCGCCGACCAGATCCAGGCCCTGTACGGCGACTCCTGGCAGGTCACGGCGCTGATCGCCGGAGCCTTCGCGCTCGCCGCGCTGGTCGTCGGGTTCGTCGTCCTGGTCAGGCCCGCGTTCGGCGCGCCCGACCAGGAGCAGGCACCGTGGATCAAGTCGGTGGCCTGGGCGGGAGTCACCCTCGGCGTCATCGGCCTGCTGCTGGCCATAGCCAAGTACTCGGACCTGATCTACGGGCTGCCGTCGGCGAGTTGACGGTAGTGGGGGGCCTTAGGGGGTGGGGAGCCCTAAGGCCCCCTCCCACCTCCTAAGGCCCCCCACCCCCTCAAGATGCGGCACTCTCCCGATGTGCCGACCCTGCCTGGCAGACGAAAGTAAGGGCATCGCAGAGAGCGAAGCCGGTTACCGGAAGTCAGTCAGGGAGTCGACATGTTCGAGTACGAGATGCACCAGCTGCGCGCCGCGGACCTCACCCGTGAGGCCGACCGCCGCCGCCTCCTCCGCGTGGCCCGCGAGGCCAAGGCGGACCGCGCCGAGCGCCGCTCGGTACGCCACGAAAGCGAGGGGCGGGTGAGTACGGGCCTGCGGCGGGCCCGATTCACGCGGGCCGCGTGATGAGCACGGGGGCATCTGCCCAGGGCAGAGGGATATCCCCTGCCAGGTCGGCCGCCTCCTGTGCGATGCTCACGCCTGTGGAGACCAGGTCCGTAAGCCCCGTGTTCGTCGGCCGCTCCGACGAACTGGGCGTTCTGAACGACGCACTCGCCCGTGCCAAGGGGAGCACCCCCGGCACGGGCGAGCCGCAGGCGTTGCTGCTCGGCGGCGAGGCGGGCGTCGGCAAGACGCGCCTCATCGAGGAGTTCACCGCGGCGGCATGCGCGCAGGGCGCCGTCGTCGCGATCGGCGGCTGCGTCGAGATCGGCGCGGACGGACTGCCGTTCGCCCCCTTCTCCAGCGCCCTGCGCTCCCTGCGCCGCGAGCTCCCCGAAGAGTTCGACGCCGCGGCCGCCGACCAGGAGGGCGAGCTGGCCCGACTGCTCCCGGAGCTGGGGGAGGCCCCGCAGCGCCGCCGCGGCACCGACGCCCAGCACGACGAGGAGGGCATGGCCCGGCTCTTCGAGTTGACCGCCCGCCTCCTGGAGCGCCTGGCAGCCGACCGCCCGGTCGTCCTCCTCCTGGAAGACCTGCACTGGGCCGACGCCTCGACCCGCCACCTCCTCGCCTACCTCTTCCGCACACTGCGCAGCGGCAGCCTCGTCGTCGTCGCGACCTACCGCGCCGACGACATACACCGCCGCCATCCGCTGCGCCCGCTGCTCGCCGAACTCGACCGCCTTCGCACCGTGCGCCGTATCGAGCTGGCCCGCTTCAGCAAGAAGGAGGTCGCCCGCCAGATGGCGGGGATCCTCAGCGCCGAGCCCGAACAGTCCCTGGTGGACGACATCTTCGACCGCTCGGACGGCAACGCCTTCTTCGTCGAGGAACTCGCCGTCGCCTCGCACGGCAGCAGCTGCGCGAGCCTCACCGACTCCCTGCGCGATCTCCTTCTCGTACGCGTCGAGGAACTGCCCGAGGACACCCAGCGGGTGGCGAGGATCGTCGCCGAGGGCGGCTCGACCGTCGAGTACCCGCTGCTCGCGGCGGTCGCGGAGCTCGCCGAGGACGACCTGATCGAGGCGCTGCGGGCCGCCGTCGGCGCCAACATCCTGCTGCCTTCGCCGGACGGCGACGGCTACCGCTTCCGGCACTCCCTGGTCCGCGAGGCCGTCGGCGACGATCTGCTGCCCGGCGAGCGCTCCCGGATCAGCCGCCGCTTCGCCACCGCCCTCGAAGCCGACCCCTCGCTCGTCGCCGCCGACCAGCGCGCCACCCGCCTCGCCAGCTACTGGTACCACGCGCACGACGCGGCGAAGGCGCTCCCCGCCGTGCTTCGCGCCTCCGTCGAGGCCCGCCGCCGCTATGCGTACTCCGAGCAACTGCGCCTCCTCGAACGGGCGATGGAGCTGTGGGACGACGCCCCCGAAGACGTACGCCTCGAACTGCGCCCCCTCGACTACGCCGAGGTCTACCCGGCCTGCGGCTGCGATCCCGCCACCACCCCGCTGCGCTATCTCGACCTCATGGCGGAGGCCGCCGTCGCCGGCCGTCTGTGCGGTGAGCGCGAACGCGCCCTGAAGATCACCAAGCGGGCGCTGCGGCTCCTGGAGGGGGAGTCCGACCCCCTGCGCTCCGCCTGGTTCTGGATCCAGCGCTCCCGGCTCACCTCCACCCTCGGCCGCGGCGACGGCTGGGCGGAGATCGCCACCGCCCAGGAGCTGGTGCGCGGCCTGCCCCCGTCGGAGGTGCACGCCGAGGTGCTCACCAACGTCGCCTCCTGGGGCATGCTCCACGACCCCGGCGAGGAGACCCTGGCGGCGGCCCAACGAGCCGTGGAATACGCCCGGATGGTCAAGGCCGAGGAGATCGAACTCAACGCCCGGCTCATCCTCGGCGGCCTCCTGGTCGACGCGGGCGACGTCGAGGAGGGGTTCGCCGAGATGTACGCGGTAAGGCGGCGCTGCATGGAGCCCCCGGCCCTCGTCTCCCGGGTCCCGCACATCCATGTCAACATGCCGTCCGTCCTCGAAGGCGCGGGCCGCTCCCTGGAGTCCCTGGAGATCGGCGACCAGGGCATCGCCCTCTGCCGGAAGTACGGACTCACCGACACCGAGAGCTGGGTCCAGGTCAACAAGGCGGAATCCCTTGTCTCACTGGGCCGTTGGGGCGAAGCCGTGGACGCCGCCGATGCGGCCCGCCGCGGCGCGCTCAGCGTGAAGCCGCGGGGCGGCGCCGCCCTCCAGCACGCCGTCATGGCCCTGGCCCGCGGCGATCGGCCCGAAGCCATCGCCCAACTGGCCACCGCCCGGGGCCACTACGGCACCCACGACCGCATGCCGCAGTACTCCCTGCCCATGTCCACCGTCGCCGTCGGCATCGCGGCGGTCGACCCCGACCCCGCCTCGGGCATCACCGCCGCCCGTACGGAGCTGGAACAGGCCATCGCCACCGGCTTCCCGCCCGGCACCCAGCGCTACGCCTGGCCACTGCTGCTCGCCGCCACCACCGCCGAGGCCGACACCCGAGGCCTGCCCGCCGCCGAGCCCGGCCGCGCCGAGGCCATCGAACGCATCCGCCTGGCCGCCAGAAACCTCCCCGCACCCATGCCCGTCTGGGCCGCCTACGAGCAGTGGGTACGGGCCGAACTCCTGCGCGCCGAGGACCGCGACACCCCCGCCGACTGGTCCGCCACGGTCACCGCTCTCGAACCCCTCGACCGCCCCTACGACCTCGCCCGTGC
Source organism: Streptomyces sp. NBC_01381 (assembly GCF_026340305.1). NCBI lineage: Bacteria > Bacillati > Actinomycetota > Actinomycetes > Kitasatosporales > Streptomycetaceae > Streptomyces > Streptomyces sp. NBC_01381. The sequence continues at coordinate 1,032,677 of NZ_JAPEPI010000002.1, forward strand.
CCGTCACCGCCTCGCCGAGTCCCTCCTCGCCACCTCCTCCGCCAGGGGCGCGGGAGCCACCGGCGCAGACGCCGACCGCGAGCGCGCCGCCGGGCTGCTGCGACAGGCCCGCGAGGTCGCCGAACGCCTGGCCGCCCACCCCCTCGCCGAGGCCGTCACCGGGCTCGCCCAGCGCGCCCGCCTGCCCCTGAGCCCCGACAGCGCCGCGGCGAGCACACGCACCCCCCTCACCCCTGTCGACCCCGCCGAGGCCCTCGGCCTGACCAGCCGCGAGCGCGACGTCCTGCGCCGCGTCGCCGCGGGCCGCAGCAACCGCCAGATCGCCGAGGAGCTCTTCATCTCCCCGAAGACCGCGAGCGTCCACGTCTCCAACATTCTCGCCAAGCTGGGCGTCGCGGGCCGCGGCGAGGCAGCGGCCCTGGCCCACCGCCTGCGCCTCTTCCCACCGGCTGACGAGCGGGCCGCCGGCTAGCTGACCTGCCCCTTCTCCCGCCCCGGCCGGTTTCCGGCGGCCTCGCTTACGCTTGACTGCAGGATCTCGGCTCCAGGGAGGCGCAGTGTTCAACGCGATCGAGGCACTGTTCGCACCAGGGCGCAAGCACACCGACGACGAGCAGAAGCGCCTGGAGATGACCCGCGTCGACCTCAACGACGGCGACCCGGGGCGAGGGCCGATAGACCTGACGTCGGGCAAGGTGGTCGTACGCCCACCCGTGCCCTCGCCGCGTGCGGACGAGACTGCCGGCCCTGACGGGACGCCGGGCCCTGGCGAGACCCCCGGCCCTGAGGAGACGGCGCCCTCCGGCGAACCGGGCAGCTGAGCTACTTCACCTCCACCTCCAGGATCTTGTCGTCCCCCTTCTCCGGCGTCCCCCGTGAGTCCGTCTCGTTGGTGAGCAGCCACAGCTTGTCGCCGCCCGCCGCGAGCACCGTGCGCAGCCGGCCGTGCTCACCCTTCAGGAAGGACTGGGGCTCCACCGTCCCCTCCACGCCGAGCACCGGGATCCGCCAGAGCCGCTCGCCGCGCAGGCCCGCCATCCAGATCGAGCCCTCGGCGTAGGCGATGCCGCTCGGGGAGGCCTCGGAGGTCTTCCACTGGGCCACCGGGTCGTGGAAGCCGTCGCCTTCGTCGCCGTCCGCCTTGCCCTCGACCTTGGGCCAGCCGTAGTTGTCACCGGCCTTGATCTCGTTCAGCTCGTCCCAGGTGTTCTGGCCGAACTCCGCGGCCCAGAGCCGCTTCTCCTCGTCCCAGGCCAGACCCTGCACATTGCGGTGGCCGTACGAGTACACCGGGGAGTCGTCGAAGGGATTGCCGGGGGCCGGGTCGCCGTCCGGCGTCAGGCGGAGGATCTTGCCGCCCAGCGACTTCTTGTCCTGGGCCAGATCGGTGTCGCCGGTCTCGCCCGTGCCCGCGTAGAGCATCTTGTCCGGGCCGAAGGCGATCCTGCCGCCGTTGTGGATCATGCCCTTGGGGATGCCCTTGAAGACCGTGTCGGGAGCGCCGAGCTGCTCCCCGGACGGCTTCTTCTCGTCGTACAGCATGCGGGCGATGCGGTTGTCGGACTCCGTGGTGAAGTACGCGTACACCATGTGGTCCGACGCGTACGAAGGAGAGAGTGCGAGGCCCATCAGGCCGCCCTCGCCGCCGGGGGCGACGCCGGGCACCTCGCCAAGCTCGGTCTTCTTGCCCGTCTTCCCGTCGATGCGGGTGATCGTCCCCTCGTCGCGCGAGGACACCAGGAGGTCTCCGCCGGGGAGGGCCGCCAGGCCCCACGGCGACTTCAGGTTCTCCGTGAGCGTCTTGGTGACTTTCGCCGCTCCCTTCTCCGGAGGGGCGTCGGCGCGCGGCTTCCCGGTCGGGGTCCCGCTCGACTTCGCGGGGCTCGACTCGGCGCTCTTGCCTTCGCCAGGCGCATCACCGCCGGACGAGCATCCCGCCGCGAACACAAGGGCGGCAGCGGCCAATACGGCGGTCACAGCAGGTCGTTGCACGATCAGGTTCCCTTCGACGCGGCGCTTCTACTGTTCATACACCGCTCGGCCCTCGCAGGTTCCCACCTCGCCCGCACGAGATCGCGGACGCCCGGCCCGCCGGATCAGCGGACGCCCGCCCCGACGCCCGCCCGCACCGGACCAGACGCCGACCTCAGTCCCACGACCCGAGCGCCGCGGGCAGCGCCGCGATCTCCGCCAGGTCCGCCGCGGTCAGCCGCACCGCTGCCGCCCCCGCGTTCTGCACCGCCCAGCGCTCCCGCTTGGCCCCCGGAATCGGCACCACGTGCGGCCCCTGCGCGAGCACCCACGCCAGCGCCACCTGCGCCGGCGTCGCCCCGTGCCGCTCGGCCACCCGGCGCAGGCCCACCACCAGCGGCTGATTGGCCGCCATCATCTCCGCGGTGAAACGGGGATGCCGGGCCCGCAGATCGTCCGGCTCGAAGCCCTGCCCCGGCGTCAGCGTCCCGGTGAGGAAGCCGTTCCCCAGCGGCATCGCCGCCAGGAAGCCGATCCCTCGCGCACCGCACCACGGCAGCAGGGTCTGCAGCGCCTCCTGCGACCACACCGAGAGCTCGGCCTCCACCGCGCCGACGGGGAAGACCTGCTGGATCCGTTCGAGCTGGCGGATCGTTCCCTCGTGCAGCCCGCGGCCCTCGCGCCGCGATGCCCGGGCGCCCAGCGCACACAGCCCGAGGGCCCGCACCTTGCCCGCCGCGACGAGCTCCGCCATCGCGCCCCACGTCTCCTCGATGGGCACCTCGGGGTCGGCGCGGTGCAGCTGGTACAGGTCGATGGTCTCGGTCTGCAGCCGCCGCAAGGAAGCGTCGCAGGCCCGCTTCACATAGCCGGGGCGGCCGTTGGCGACGATGTGCTGCTCGCCCACCAGGAGCCCGCACTTGGTCGAGACGAAGGCCTCGGCACGGCGCCCCTTGAGCGCACGCCCCACCAGGTGCTCATTGGTGAACGGCCCGTACATGTCCGCCGTGTCCAGCAGCGTCGAGCCCTGGTCGAGTGCCGCGTGCACGGTGCGCAGCGACTCCTCGCCCCGCTGCCGCGAGCCCGTGTAGGCCCAGCTCATCGGCATGCAGCCGAGTCCGATCGCGCCCACCTCGAGCGCTGCGGCGCCGATCGTCCTGCGGTCCACCTGGCCGTGCCCCCCACCTCTGTCCTAGCGGCCACCAACGTAACCTCTGCGGCCCTGGACGCGGCGTCCGGCCTGTGCGCATTAGCCTCCTGACCATGACGACAGATGTATGGCTCCCCTACCCCGCCGACGAGATCGCGGGACTGCCGGGCGCGTCCGACTCCGGGCTCAACTACCGCTTCTGGGACGGCGGCCCGGAGTTTCCCGCGGATCCGGCCGACTGCGTCTTCTACGTGGTGCCTTACATGAAGGCCACCGAGATCGCCGTGCGCCCGCTGCCCGCGATGACGTCCCTGCGTGCCGTGCAGACGCTCACCGCGGGCATCGACCACGTGGAGCCCGGGCTCAAGTTCCTCGCGCCCGGCGTGCGGTTGTGCAATGCCAAGGGTGTCCATGAGGCCAGCACGGCGGAGCTCGCGCTCGCCCTGACCCTCGCCTCCCTTCGGGGCATCCCCGGATTCGTGGAGGGGCAGCGGCAGGAGGAGTGGCGCTCCGGGTTCTATCCGGCGCTTGCCGACAAGTCCGTGCTGATCGTGGGATACGGATCGATCGGTTCCGCCATCGAGGACCGGCTCGCCCCCTTCGAGTGCGCGCGGGTGGCGCGCGTCGCGCGCTCCGCCCGTGCCACGGAGCGCGGCCCCGTGCACCCGCTCGCCGACCTGCCGTCGCTGCTGCCCGAAGCCGACGTCGTCGTTGTCTCCACGCCCCTCACCGACACCTCCCGTGGCCTGGTGAACGCCGACTTTCTGGCCCACATGAAGGACGGCGCACTCCTGGTGAACGTCGCCCGCGGCCCCGTCGTCGACACCAAGGCGCTCCTCGCCGAACTGGAGAGCGGCCGCATCACCGCCGCCCTCGACGTGACCGACCCGGAACCGCTGCCCGCGGGCCATCCCCTGTGGCACGCTCCTGGAGTGCTCATCAGCCCGCACGTGGGCGGATCGACCTCCGCCTTCGAGCCCCGCGCCAAGCGCCTGCTCGCCGCGCAGCTGACCCGGTACGTGTCCGGGGAACCTCTCGACAACGTCGTACTGACAACCCAGTAAAGGGCGTTGACGAACCCTTCGAGCACGCTCCGCACCCATGTGCGTGCGCCCCGTGTTCACATAGCCGGTGACAGTCACTGAGCGTAGAGAGACTATGTCCCTGAGTGACGAGACTGGTGTATCGTCCCGACAGGGGATGCGCCGTGGACCGTTCGGCGCCGGGGACGAGACATCAGACTGTGAGGGGGGCGACGGGCGATGCACGGTCAATGGGCGAACGATCCGACGCGGCGAGGCCGCCGGCGGCGACTCTCACGCGCACCGGCTCGCATGCGGACGCGCTGCCGCCACACACACCACGACCCGCGGTCCCGCACCCACGGCAGGGGGACGGACACGGCGGAGGCGGCGCGGACCAGGGCGGCCCGGTGAGCACCCGCCCGTCCCCCGCCACCCTCCTGGAGGCCGCCGCAGGCGTGGCGACGGCGCCGCTGCCGCCCGGAGCGCCGCTGACCCGCCGCCCCGTACCCGGTCCCGGCTCGGGCCTGGTCTCGCAGATCGTGCTGCTCGTGGTCTGCGGCGGGTACGCGACGGGGGCCGCGATCGGCTGGGGTTCGAGCCGAGTCGCCCTGATCATGGGCGACTTCGGACTGAGCGTCGCCGCCGCGACCGCCGCGGTCTCCTGCTTCCGCTACTCCCGCACCCGGCGCAGCCGCTTTCGACCCGCGTGGCTGCTGTTCGCGCTCTCCTCCGCGATGGCGGCCCTGGGCAACGCCGTGTGGGGCTGGTACGAGGTCGTCCTCGAGGAGCCCGTGCCGAGTCCGGGCCTCGCGGATCTCTTCTTCCTCTGCTTCGCGCCGCCCGCCATCATCGGCCTGCTCGTGCTGGCCAAGCGCCCGGTGACCAAGGCCGGTTGGGGCTGCCTCGCGCTCGACTCCTGGCTCATCGGCGGCTCACTGCTCACGCTCTCCTGGAGCCTGGCGCTCGCGCACACCGCAGAGTTCGAGGGTCAGAGCGTCGCGCACGCCGCCCTCTCGCTCGCCTATCCGCTGCTCGACATCGCGCTGGTCAGCATGGTTCTCGCGCTGCACTTCAGGCGATCGTCCACCAACCGCACGGCGGTGAACACGGCGATCGGCGCCCTCGCGCTGACCGTCATGTGCGACGCGATGTTCACCTCGCCGCTGCTGCACGCCAGTTACCGCTCGGGGCAGATGCTCGACGCCGGCTGGTTCGCGGGATCACTGCTCCTGGCGTACGCACCCTGGGCGACGCCCCGGAACCGGCACGGGGACGACGGGCACCACGCGCGCGTGGAGTGCGACAGCGCCCCGAAGGCGCCGCGGGCCGCCGTCACGCGTCCCATCGCCGGATCGCTGGCCGCGCTCACGCCGTATCTGGCAGCCGCCGTCTGCACGTTGGGGATTCTCTACAACGTGCTCAGCGGCCGCAGCGTCGACGAGGTGGTGCTCTTCACCGCGGGCACGGTCGTCCTCGCCCTCGTCGTCCGCCAGGGCATCATGCTCCTCGACAACATCACCCTCACCCAGGAACTGGCCCAGAAGGAGAACCACTTCCGCTCCCTGGTGCAGGGTTCGAGCGACGTCATCATGATCGCCGCTCCGAACGGCATACTCCGCTACGTCAGCCCGGCCGCCGCGGGGGTCTACGGCCGGGAGGCCGATGAGCTCGTCGGCTCCGAACTCGCCTCGCTCATGCACCCCGAGGACCTGGGCCGTGTGGTCCACGAGGTCCGCAGATTCCTCGCCGCGAACCCCCTCGAAGAGCCCACGACCCGCATCGAGTGCCGCTTCAAGTCCGGCGACGGCGACTGGCTGAACGTGGAGTCCACGGTCAACCGCCACCAGGGCGGGCTCATCTTCAACAGCCGGGACGTCACCGAACGGGTGCGCCTCCAGGCGCAGTTGCAGCACAACGCCGAGCACGATCCGCTGACCGACCTGCCCAACCGTGCCCTGTTCACCCGGCGCGTGGGCCAGGCGCTGACCGGCCGCAGAGTGACCGACCGCGGTACGGCCGTGCTCTTCATCGACCTGGACGGCTTCAAGGCGGTCAACGACACCATCGGCCACCAGGCAGGCGACGAACTGCTCATCCAGGCGGCCCGCCGCCTTCATGAGGCCGTCAGGTCGGGCGACTGCGCGGCCCGGCTCGGCGGCGACGAATTCGCCGCGCTGATCGTCGGCGACGGCACGCGCGACCAGGCCGCACGCGAGCAGCACATCTACGAACTCGCCGACCGCCTCAGAATCACCCTCTCCCAGCCCTACGCCATCGACGGAAACGACGTGCGGGTGGCGGCGTCCATCGGCGTCGCCTTCGCCGAACCAGGCATCGGAGCGGGCGAGTTGCTGCGCAACGCCGACCTCGCGATGTACCGCGCCAAGGCCGCCGGCAAGGGCCGCGTCGAGCTGTACGCACCGCAGATGCAGGCCGATGTCGTACGCAAGGCGGAGCTCGCCACGCGGCTGCGCACAGCCCTGCATGACGGTGAGTTCGCGCTGCTCCACCAGCCCGTGGTGTCCCTGGACGACGGGCGCATCACCTGCGTCGCCGCCCAGGCCCGCTGGCGCTCGGCGCAGGGCATCCTCTTCACGCCCGCCGAGTTCCTGCGCGTGGCCGACACCTCGGACTCCCAGGAGGGCGCCCGCACCGCCGAGCTGGGCCGCTGGATGCTCGAGGAGGCCGTCGAGCAGGCCGCCGAGCGGGGCCACACGGGCCACGCGACGCCCATCGCCGTCCGGATGAGCGCGCGCCGTCTGCTCGACCGCTCGATGCCGCTCGGCTCCATCGAGGCGCTCCTGACCCGGCACGGCCTGCCCTCCGGGGCGCTGATCATCGAGCTCGCCGACAGCGACCCCCGGGTGCCGCTCGACGAGCTGGAGCGGCGGCTGACCACGCTGCGCAGGCTCGGCGTACGCATCGCCCTGGACGGCTTCGGCAACGGCTATGCCGCGATCACGGCACTGCGCAGGCTCCCCGTGGACGTACTGAAACTGGACCGCAGTCTCATCGAGGGTGTCGTCGAGTCCGCGCGGCTGCACAAGATCACATCCGGACTGCTCCGCATCGCGAGCGACCTGGGTCTGCTCTCCGTGGCCGACGGCGTCGATCTGCCGGAGCAGGTCACCGCCCTGCGCGCGATGGGCTGCACACATGGACAGGGCATGGCGTTCTCGGGCCCCCTCGACGAGTATCGGCTGCGCCGCGCGCTGTCCCTCGGGCGGTATCCGGTGCCGCACGGGCCGGTCGAGCCGGTCCTCGCGGGCGGCCCTTCGGGCGTCTTCGGAGGAGGTGCCGAGTCCTACGCCCGCTCACATAATGAGACCCCCGTCCCACCTACTTGACAGGCGCAGCGTGCCGGGGAGAGGGTCAGTGCCATGCGCACCCGAATTCTCGTACTTGGAAAGCGCGTCGGCTGAAGCTGGGACTCACCGGTCCGAACACCGGAATCCCTGCTACCGCTCCCGACGCGCTCCCCTCGCCTGCCTCACGGCACGAGGGGTTTTTTGTTGCACTGGCACCCGCCAAACCACCGCAAACACCCCGCAAAAACCCTCAGCTTCGAGAAGAGAATGCCGATGACCGAGCAGGCCACCGGGGCCCACCATCCGCAGCCGCGGCCCCGTTCCGGAGGACAGCAGTCCGCCCCCGTCGAGCACGTCACGGGTGCGCAGTCCCTCATTCGTTCTCTCGAGGAGGTCGGGGCCGACACGGTATTCGGCATCCCCGGCGGCGCCATCCTTCCCGCGTACGACCCGATGATGGACTCCACCCGCGTCCGTCACGTCCTGGTCCGCCACGAGCAGGGCGCCGGCCACGCGGCCACCGGTTACGCGCAGGCCACCGGCAAGGTCGGGGTGTGCATGGCGACGAGCGGCCCCGGTGCCACCAACCTCGTCACCCCGATCGCCGACGCCCACATGGACTCCGTGCCCATGGTCGCGATCACCGGCCAGGTCGCCTCCAAGGCGATCGGCACGGACGCCTTCCAGGAGGCGGACATCGTCGGCATCACGATGCCGATCACCAAGCACAACTTCCTGGTCACCAAGGCCGAGGACATCCCGCGCACCATCGCCGAGGCCTTCCACATCGCCTCGACGGGGCGTCCGGGCCCGGTCCTGGTGGACATCGCGAAGGACGCGCTGCAGGCGCAGACGACCTTCTCCTGGCCGCCGCAGCAGGACCTGCCCGGCTACCGCCCGGTGACCAAGCCGCACGCCAAGCAGATCCGCGAGGCCGCGAAGCTGATCACCGCGGCCAAGCGCCCGGTCCTGTACGTCGGCGGCGGCGTCATCAAGGCACACGCCACCGCCGAGCTGAAGGTCCTGGCAGAGCTCACCGGAGCGCCCGTCACCACCACCCTGATGGCGCTCGGCGCATTCCCCGACAGCCACCCGCTGCACGTGGGAATGCCGGGCATGCATGGTGCGGTCACCGCCGTCACCGCGCTGCAGAAGGCCGACCTGATCGTCGCCCTCGGAGCCCGTTTCGACGACCGTGTCACCGGCAAGCTGGACAGCTTCGCGCCGTACGCGAAGATCGTCCACGCCGACATCGACCCGGCCGAGATCGGCAAGAACCGCGCCGCGGACGTGCCGATCGTCGGGGATGCCCGCGAGGTCATCGCCGATCTGATCCAGGCCGTCCAGGCCGAGCACACCGCGGGCCAGAAGGGCGACTACACCGCCTGGTGGAAGGACCTCAGCCGCTGGCGCGAGACCTACCCCCTGGGCTACGACCAGCCCGATGACGGTTCGCTCTCCCCGCAGCAGGTCATCGAGCGCGTCGGCAAGCTCGCCCCCGAGGGGACGATCTTCGCGGCGGGCGTGGGCCAGCACCAGATGTGGGCCGCCCACTTCATCGACTACGAGCAGCCCGCCACCTGGCTCAACTCCGGCGGCGCCGGAACGATGGGCTACGCGGTCCCGGCCGCGATGGGCGCCAAGGCCGGTCAGCCCGACCGCACGGTCTGGGCGATCGACGGCGACGGCTGCTTCCAGATGACCAACCAGGAGCTCACCACCTGCGCCCTGAACAACATCCCGATCAAGGTCGCCATCATCAACAACGGCGCCCTGGGGATGGTCCGCCAGTGGCAGACGCTGTTCTACAACCAGCGCTACTCCAACACCGTGCTGCACAGCGGCCCCGAGGACATCGGCCCCAACAAGGGCACCCGCGTCCCGGACTTCGTGAAGCTGTCGGAGGCCATGGGCTGTGTGGCCCTGCGCTGTGAGCGTCCGGAAGACCTGGACAAGGTCATCGCGGAGGCCAACGCCATCAACGACCGCCCCGTCGTGGTCGACTTCATCGTCCACGAGGACGCCCAGGTCTGGCCGATGGTCGCCGCCGGCACCTCGAACGACGAGGTCATGGCCGCCCGCGGGGTCCGCCCCGACTTCGGCGACAACGAAGACGACTGAGACCGAGAGCGAAAGAGAGACCCAGAGTCATGTCCACCAAGCACACGCTCTCCGTCCTGGTCGAGAACAAGCCCGGTGTCCTCGCCCGGATCACCGCCCTGTTCTCCCGCCGCGGCTTCAACATCGACTCCCTGGCCGTGGGCGTCACCGAGCACCCCGACATCTCCCGCATCACCATCGTGGTGAATGTCGAGGACCTGCCGCTCGAACAGGTCACCAAGCAGCTCAACAAGCTCGTCAACGTCCTGAAGATCGTCGAACTCGAGCCGGGCTCGGCCGTCCAGCGCGAGCTGGTGCTCGCCAAGGTCCGCGCCGACAACGAGACGCGCTCGCAGATCGTCGAGATCGTCCAGCTTTTCCGCGCCAAGACCGTGGACGTCTCGCCCGAGGCGGTCACCATCGAGGCCACAGGATCCAGCGACAAGCTGGAGGCGATGCTCAAGATGCTGGAGCCCTTCGGCATCAAGGAGCTCGTCCAGTCCGGCACCATCGCGATCGGCCGCGGCTCCCGCTCCATCACGGACCGCAGCCTGCGGGCGCTCGACCGGTCGGCCTGAACCCGACTGAACCAGTCAACGGGCCCGCCCGCATAGCGAGACCTGAAAACTTTCCTCCCCCCACCCGCCGTACGGTGGGTCGCAACACCAGCACACATAGGAGAATCCCAGTGGCCGAGCTGTTCTACGACGACGACGCCGACCTGTCCATCATCCAGGGCCGCAAGGTCGCGGTCATCGGATACGGCAGCCAGGGCCACGCCCACGCGCTGTCGCTCCGTGACTCGGGTGTCGACGTCCGTGTCGGTCTGCACGAGGGCTCCAAGTCCAAGGCCAAGGCCGAGGAGCAGGGCCTGCGCGTGGTGACGCCCGCCGAGGCCGCCGCCGAGGCCGACGTCATCATGATCCTGGTCCCGGACCCGATCCAGGCCCAGGTCTACGAGGAGTCCATCAAGGACAACCTCAAGGCCGGCGACGCGCTGTTCTTCGGCCACGGCCTGAACATCCGCTTCGGCTTCATCAAGGCCCCCGAGGGCGTCGACGTCTGCATGGTCGCCCCGAAGGGTCCGGGCCACCTGGTCCGTCGTCAGTACGAGGAAGGCCGCGGCGTTCCGTGCATCGCGGCCGTCGAGCAGGACGCGACCGGCAGCGGCTTCGCGCTGGCCCTCTCGTACGCCAAGGGCATCGGCGGCACGCGTGCGGGCGTCATCAAGACGACCTTCACCGAGGAGACCGAGACCGACCTGTTCGGTGAGCAGGCCGTGCTCTGCGGCGGCACCGCCGCCCTGGTCAAGGCGGGCTTCGAGACGCTGACCGAGGCCGGCTACCAGCCGGAGATCGCGTACTTCGAGTGCCTCCACGAGCTGAAGCTCATCGTCGACCTCATGTACGAGGGCGGCCTGGAGAAGATGCGCTGGTCGGTCTCCGAGACCGCCGAGTGGGGCGACTACATCACCGGCCCGCGGATCATCACGGACGCCACCAAGGCCGAGATGAAGAAGGTCCTCGCGGAGATCCAGGACGGCACGTTCGCCAAGAACTGGATGGACGAGTACCACGGTGGTCTGAAGAAGTACAACGAGTACAAGACCCAGGACGAGAACCACCTCCTGGAGACCACCGGCAAGGAGCTCCGCAAGCTCATGAGCTGGGTCAACGACGACGACGCGTAAGTCGTAGGCAAGGGCCGGGGCGATCGCCCCGGCCCTTGTCCGCTGTGTTGTCCACTGTGTCCAGCCACGGACGAGTGATCCTTCCGCGGAGGCGTAAGAAGTCCTCCGTAGCGCCACTACACTTCTTTCAACATTCGCGTCAGGCCCACAGCGTCGTGCGTCTTCCACGCGGCTAGCACCCTCCACCGCCTGCGGCCGTCGGGACGGCCGTCCGCATTGGACTTGTGAGGACTCACGTGAGCACTGCTGCCAACACCAAACCGGTCGTACTCATCGCTGAAGAGCTGTCGCCCGCCACTGTCGACGCCTTGGGCCCGGACTTCGAGATCCGTCAGTGCAACGGCGCGGACCGCGCCGAGCTGCTGCCCGCGATCGCCGATGTCGACGCGATCCTGGTCCGCTCCGCGACCAAGGTCGACGCCGAGGCCATCGCCGCCGCCAAGAAGCTGAAGGTCGTCGCCCGCGCGGGCGTGGGCCTGGACAACGTGGACGTGTCGGCCGCCACCAAGGCCGGCGTCATGGTGGTGAACGCGCCCACCTCGAACATCGTCACCGCGGCCGAGCTCGCCTGTGGCCTGCTCATCGCCACCGCGCGCAACATCCCCCAGGGCAGCCAGGCGCTCAAGGCCGGCGAGTGGAAGCGCTCGAAGTACACGGGTGTCGAGCTCGCAGAGAAGACCCTCGGTGTCGTGGGCCTCGGCCGCATCGGTGCTCTCGTCGCCCAGCGCATGAGCGCCTTCGGCATGAAGGTCGTCGCGTACGACCCGTATGTGCAGCCCGCGCGCGCCGCGCAGATGGGCGTCAAGGTCCTCACCCTCGACGAGCTGCTCGAGGTCTCCGACTTCATCACCGTGCACCTGCCCAAGACCCCCGAGACGGTCGGTCTGATCGGCGACGAGGCCCTGCACAAGGTGAAGCCCGCCGTCCGCATCGTGAACGCCGCGCGCGGCGGGATCGTCGACGAGGAGGCGCTGTACTCGGCGCTGAAGGAGGGCCGCGTCGCCGGCGCCGGTCTGGACGTGTACGCGAAGGAGCCCTGCACGGACTCCCCGCTGTTCCAGTTCGACCAGGTCGTCTGCACGCCGCACCTCGGTGCCTCGACGGACGAGGCGCAGGAGAAGGCCGGTATCGCCGTCGCCAGGTCGGTGCGCCTCGCCCTCGCGGGCGAGCTGGTCCCGGACGCCGTGAACGTCCAGGGCGGTGTCATCGCCGAGGACGTGCGTCCCGGTCTGCCGCTCGCCGAGAAGCTCGGCCGGATCTTCACCGCCCTCGCGAGCGAGGTCGCCGCGCGGCTCGACGTCGAGGTGTACGGCGAGATCACCCAGCACGACGTGAAGGTGCTCGAACTGTCCGCGCTGAAGGGCGTGTTCGAGGACGTCGTCGACGAGACCGTGTCGTACGTCAACGCGCCGCTCTTCGCCCAGGAGCGCGGCGTCGAGGTCCGCCTCACCACGAGCTCCGAGTCGCCGGACCACCGCAACGTGGTCACGGTCCGCGGCACGCTGACCGGCGGCGAGGAGATCTCGGTCTCCGGCACGCTGGCCGGGCCCAAGCACCTGCAGAAGATCGTCGGCATCGGCGAGTACGACGTGGACCTGGCGCTCGCCGAGCACATGGTCGTGCTGCGGTACGCGGACCGTCCCGGTGTCGTCGGCACGGTCGGCCGTGTCATCGGCGAGGCGGGGATCAACATCGCGGGCATGCAGGTCGCTCGTGCTGACGTGGGTGGGGAGGCGCTGGCCGTCCTCACGGTGGACGACACCGTGCCGCAGCCCGTCCTGAACGAGCTGAGCGCTGAGATCGGTGCCACTTCGGCGCGGTCCGTGAACCTGACGGACTAGGGCTCCGGAGCCTCGGGCGCCGCCGTCATCACCGGCTTCGCCGAGTTCGTCCTCAAACTCCCCCAAGCTCTTAAAGAGCAGGGGGGACCCCCTCGACGGGCTGGAATCCCCAAGGGGTTCCAGCCCGTCCGGCGTTTGTCTTGCGGTCTCAGACCAGCACCTTCTCCGGCTCGGGCTCCGGCTCCGGCGCGGTCACCCGGCGCAGCGTCAGCGCCGCAAGTACCGCTGCCGCCAGGAGAATCGCCGCCCCCGCGAGCGCGGCGACGTGCATGCCGCTCGTGAATGCCTCCCGTGCCGCCGTGATCAGGCCGGAAGCCGTCTCGCCCGGCAGTTCCCGTGCCACGGCCAGTGCGCCGCCCAGCGTCTCTTGGGCCTCGGCCGGAGCGCCGGCCGGGATGTCTGCGCGGTAGACCGCGTTGCCGATCGAGCCGAGCAGCGCCATGCCGAGCGCGCCGCCGAACTCCTGCCCGGTCTCCAGGAGGGAGGACGCCGAGCCCGCCTTCTCCGTGGGGACCGAGCTCAGGGCCAGGTCGGTGAGCTGTGAGCCGATGACCACCGCGCCGCAGGCGAGGAGCGCGGCCGCCGCGAGGACGGTCCACAGCGCGTCGGTGCCGGTCAGGGTCAGCAGGCCGTAGCCGCTCGCCGAGACGACGAAGCCCGTGGCGACGACGTGCGCTCGGTTCATCCCGCGCTGCACGAGCGCCGTGGCCACCGGTGCCGCGAAGCCGATGAGGACCGAGGGCAGCAGCGCCCACAGCGCGGCCTCCATGGCGCTCTTGCCGAGGACGGACTGCAGATACTGCGTGGTGAAGTAGGCCGAACCCATCATCGCCAGCGAGGAGATGAGGTTCAGGAGGACCGCCGGAGCGAAGCCGCGGCCCCGGAACAGCGCGGGGGAGATCAGCGGGGACGCCGTGGTGCGCTGGCGGTGGACGAACAGGGCGGCGAAGCCGAGCCCCACGGCGAGCGAGACGACGTACGCGGTCTGGAGTCCCTCGGCGGCGATCTCCTTGAGGCCGTAGACGACCGGCAGCACGGCGGCCAGGGACAGCGGGACGCTCAGCAGGTCGAAGCGGCCCGGGTTCGGGTCCCTGGACTCCGGGATGAGGACCGGCGCGAGGAGCAGGAGCAGGGCCATCGCGGGCAGGTTGACCAGGAAGATCGAGCCCCACCAGAAGTGCTCGACGAGGATCCCGCTCATCACCGAGCCGAGCGCGATACCGGCGACCATCACTCCGGACCAGATGCCGATGGCCTTCGCGCGCTGCCCGGCGTCGCGGAACATCGTGCGGACGAGCGCCATCGTGGACGGCATCAGGGTCGCGCCGCCGATGCCGAGGACCGCGCGGGCCGCGATCAGGAGCTCGGCGCTGTTCGCGTAGGCGGCGGTCAGCGAGGCCGCGCCGAAGGCCGCGGCGCCGAACAGCAGCAGCTTGCGGCGGCCGATGCGGTCGCCGAGCGAGCCCATCGTCATCAGCAGGCCGGCGAGCACGAACGCGTAGATGTCGAAGATCCACAGCTGCTGGGTGCCGCTCGGATCGAGGTCCGCGCTGATCGCCGGGACCGCGAAGTACAGGACCGAGACGTCCATCGAGACCAGGAGCAGCGGCAGCATCAGGACGGCGAGCGCGGTCCACTCCTTGCGGCCTGCGCGCTCCGGTATCCGTGAAGGCGCTTGTTCGTGCGTCGAGTTCGTCATGGGCAGGACTGTACGGACGTCTTAAACGATTGTCTAGTACGAGCGTATAAAACGTTGGTCTGGGACGTCCGTATGGATCGGCGGTAGGCTGCCCGCATGGGACACCGTGAAGATCTGCTCGAAGGCGCCAAGCGCTGCCTGCTCGACAAGGGGTTCGCGCGGACGACGGCGCGCGACATCGTGAAGGAGTCCGGGACGAATCTGGCGTCCATCGGCTACCACTACGGCTCGAAGGACGCGCTCCTCGTCGAGGCGTACGTCGCGCTCGTCGAGCCGATGGGGGAGGGCTTCGAAGGTGCGGTCGGCGCGGCGCGGGCCGCGGAGAGCGGCGGCCTCGACGGGTTCCGCGAAACATGGGCGAACGTCATCCGCTCGATCCCCGAGTCACGGGCGATCTGGATGCTCAGCCTGGAGGTCATCACGCAGGGGGAGCGGCTCGCGGGCATTCGCGATCTGCTGGCCAAGGCTCAGGTGGAGGGGCGGCGCGGGCTCGCCGCGATGTTCACCGGGATCGAGGAGGCCGATCTTTCCGATGACGTCGTGGACACCGAGGGGCGCTTCTATACGACGCTGCTCAACGGCCTGATGATGCAGTGGCTCTTCGACGAGGCGTCGGCGACCGACGCCGAGCAGCTGACCGAGGGGCTGCGGCGGGTCATGGAGCGGATGTCGGCCACGTGAGAGGCAGACGCTGCCCGGACATGATCACGCCGCGCTAACCTGTCCGCATGGGTTTTGTCATCAAGGTGCAGCTCTCGCGCACTCGCTCCGCGCGCTGACCGACGCAGGCCTCCTGCGACGGTCAGCGACGTCGTCCGCGTTTGTGCCTCCCTGATGACCACTAGGACCACACCATGACTCCGCAGCCCACGTTTGCCTTCATCCCCGGCGGCTCCAGCAACGCCCAGGCCTGGGGCCCGCTCCAGAACGAGCTCGCGCTGCTCGGCCACCGCTCGTACGCCATCGACCTTCCCGGGCACGGCAGTTCGGCCGACCGCCCCGCCGAGTACCACCGTTCGCCGCAGGACCTCAAGGCGCTCGCAGTCGCGCCCTCGCCGATGAAGGGCATCTCGCTCGACGACAACGTCCGGCATGTCGTCGGCATCGTCTCCCGGCTCGCCGCGCACGGCCCTGTGGTGCTCGTCGCCAACAGCTTCGGGGGCATCACGCTCAGCGCCGTCGGCAACGCCGTGCCCGAGCTGCTGCACCGCATCGTCTACATCTCGGCCGCCTGCCCGACCGGATTCACCACGCCGGACGAGGAGCTCCACCCGGCCGAGCACGACGGCAATCTCCTGGACGCGGCGGTGGCGAAGATCGCCGTCGGCGACATCGCCGCGCAGGGCTTCGCCCGGTTCAACTGGCGTGCGGCGCACGGCGATCCGGCCCTCTTCGCGGAGCTCAAGGCCGCCGTCATGGCCGACGGCACCGACGCCCAGTACCGCGCGCTGCTCGACGGGATGGACCCGGACGAGAGCTACGACGTGCTCGGTCCGGACAGCGTCATACGCGCGGACCGCTGGGGGCGCGTACCGCACACCTATCTGCGGCTCACCGAGGACCGCAGCATCCCCCTGCACGTACAGGACCGCATGATCGAGGAGGCCGACCAGGTCACCCCGGACAATCCGTTCGACGTCCGCTCGCTGGCCGCGTCCCACGTCGGATACTTCAGCAGGCCACGGGAGTTCGCCGAGATCCTCGCCGGGCTTCGGTGACGCGTCAGCCGGTGAACCCCGGCACCACCAGGCCTGATTCGTACGCGATCACCACCGCGTGGGTCCGGTTCTGCGCACCGAGCTTGGTCAGCACGTTCCCGACGTGCGTCTTCACCGTCTCCAGGCTCACCATGAGCGACTGCGCGATCTCCGGGTTGGACAGGCCGGTGGCCATCAGCCGCAGCACCTCCTCCTCGCGCTCCGTCAGCGCCGCCTTCGGCAACGCCTCGGCGGAGCCCAGCGGGCGGGCGGCGACCATCCGGCGCAGGGCCGCGGGGAAGAGGATCGCCTCGCCCGCCGCCACCACGCGTACCGCCTCGGCGATCTGCCGGACCGGAAGCCGCTTGAGCACGAACCCGCTGGCCCCCGCGCTGAGTGCGGCGGTGACGTAACCGTCGTTCTCGAAGGTGGTGATGACCACGACCTTCGGCGGTTCGGCCGGTTCGGCCGGTTCGGCCGGCTCGGCGAGGAGGTGCCGGGTGGCCTCGATGCCGTTGCGACGCGGCATCCGTACATCCATCAGGACCACGTCGGGGCGCAGCCGCCGCGCCTGTTCGACGGCCTCGACGCCGTCGGCGGCCTCCCCGACCACTGTGATCCCCGGCTGCGCCGCGAGCAGGGTGCGCAGACCGCTGCGGGTCACCTCGTCGTCGTCCGCGATCAAGAGGGTGACGGGGGCACTGGCCGGGGTTGCGGTGACGGCCGGGCTCGCGTCGGAGCCGGTCATGCCGACACTCGTACCGGCAGCCGGACCGCAAGGCGCCAGTGCCGCGGCCCGTCCGGGCCGACCTCGATCTCACCGTGCAGCAGCCGCACGCGCTCGGCGAGGCCGGGCAGGCCGTGCCCGGACGTCCGGAAGACACCCGCGCTCGTACGCATGCCCGCGCCCGCCCCATTGACCACACCGAGCTCGAGGCGGTCCGGCAGGGCCGCCACCCGGACCCCGATCGGACCGCCCGTCCCGTGCCGCAACGCGTTCGTCAGACCTTCCTGCAGGATCCGGTACGAGGCCCGGGAGAGCGTCCCCTGCACCTGCGCCAACTCGCCCGAAAGATCCACCTCGAGGACCGCGCCCGCGTGCCGCAACCGGTCGAGCAGCTCGGGCAGATCGGCCAGGGTCCGCGTCGGTGCCGTCTCCGCCGTCTCCTCGCGCAGTACGCCCAGTACGTAATCCAGGTCCTCAAGCGCGGCCCTGGCCGACTCCTCGATGCTGCGCAGCGCGGCCCGCGCCGCCCCCGGGTCGGCGGAAAGGACCTCGCCCGCGACCGCCGCCTGGATCGTGGTCGCGGTCAGCGTGTGCCCGATCGAGTCGTGCAACTCGTGGGCCAGCTTGTTGCGTTCGGCGAGGCGCTGCTCCCGCTCGGCCATCAGCGCGAGCCGCTCGGCCGACGAAGGACCCAGGAGCCTGGGCGCCAGCCACCGCAGCACGCCCGTCACCACCACGCACACGACCGCCGCGAGCAGCAGGCAGCAGAGTGCCACCGCCCAGCTCCGCCAGCCGCCGTCGGACCGCAGCGACCGGCCGAACAGGCTCAGCCCGGCTTCGGCATCGAGCCAGTTTCCGGGGAGGGCGATCCCCATGAGGATCAGCACGCCGCTCGTCAGCGCACCCGTCCACCCCAGCGCCACGTGCAGCAGCAGCCAGAGGGGAGTCCGCCAACGGTCGGCGCCGGACGGCTCGGCGGCAGGGTCCGGCAACGGCACCCTCAGCAGTCGGCGGGCGAACGCGATCAGCGCCCGCCGCGTGGTGCGGGCCAGACCGGCCAAGCCGATCAGTGCCGCCCAGATCAGGAGGACCAGGACGGCCTGCACTCCATAGGGAGCGGATGGCCACGCCAGTGTCGGCAGCAGGGCGAAAGGCAGCAGCGGAAGGCTCGCCAACGCGCCGCAATAGGCGAACAGCATGCCCGAATACGTGGAGCCGCTCAGCAGCGGCCGAATTCCCCTGATCATGATCGCCCCAGTATGACCGGGCGGCTCACCGGTGACCTCCCCCGATCGAGGGAGCAATTTCTCCCGCCTTCCCGCGATGTGCATCCGCGACCCCGAAGTCAGGATCGTGCCCTGAGCAGTTGAGCGGAGGACGTCTGATGAACACGTACGGAATAAGGACGAGCATCACTGTGCGAAACACGCGAATTGCCTCTCTCATCGCCGTCGGCACCGTGGCGACTTTCCTTTTGGCACTTACACCTGCAACGGCCCCCGCCCCTTCTGGATCTGAGGCATCCGTGGCCAAGGACCCTCTGCGGCAGTACACGCAACAGACGCCGCGGTGGCAGCGCTGCGATGCGAAGAACCCCGCCACCTATCAGTGCGCGACACTCAAGGTGCCGCTGAACTACGGCAATTCCGGAGGCAAGAAGACGGACATCGCGATATCCCGGATCAAGGCAAGCAGCGCAAAGGAACGTCGCGGCGTTCTGCTGCTCAACCCCGGCGGCCCCGGCGGTCCTGGCCTGGATTTGCCCGTCAGCGGGGCAGCGGACTTCCCCGAGGAAGTGAAGAGGCGGTACGACCTCGTCGGGTTCGACCCGAGGGGCGTCGGGCAGAGCTCGCCCGTCAGCTGCGGTCTGACCGGCGACGAACAGGACATGGAGCGCCCGTACAAGACCGAGACGTTCGCGAAGGATGTGCAGTGGGCCCGCACGGTCGCCGCCAAGTGCCAGGCCAAGGAAGGTGACAGGCTGCGCCACCTCACCACCCGCAACACCGCTCGCGACATGGACGTCATCCGTGCCGTGCTTGGGGAGAAGAAGATCTCCTACATGGGGTTCTCCTACGGCACCTACCTCGGCGCCGTCTACGCGCGGATGTTCCCCCGGCGAACCGACCGGTTCGTCCTGGACAGTGCGGTCGACCCCGCGCGGTACGGGCGGGGCATGTTCCAGGCGATGGGGGAGAGGGCCGAGCCCGCCTTCACGCGATGGAGCGAGTGGACTGCCCGGCGGCACACGACGTACGAACTGGGCCATACCCCGGCCGAGGTCCGGAAGACGTTCTGGGACCTCGTCGCCCAGGTCGACCGCACACCCATCGACCACGGCGGGACGCTCCTCACCGGTGACACCATCCGCGCTCAGCGCGCCACGTTCTCCCGTGTCCAGAAGGCCGCCACATGGGTCGCCGAGCTGAAGAAGGCGGCCGAGGGCAAGAAGGCGGCCGAGAGCAAGAAGGCGGCCGAGGGCAGGAAACCGGATCCGTCCGGCGCGTCCGAGCAGGTCCCGGGCTCCCTCCGGCAGGCGTCCGCCCGCGACGTCCCCCCGGACAATGAAACCGCCAGCGCCTGGGCCGTCCTCTGCGCCGACACCCGCACGTCGTGGCCGCGCGACCCCGAGCAGTACCGCCGCGACGCGATCCGTGACAAGGATCGATATCCGCTGTCCGGCGACTTCGAGTCCAACATCAAGCCGTGTGCCTTCTGGAAGCCGGGCAGTGAACCCAGGACAACAGTGACCAACAAGGTCCGTGCACTCATCCTGCAGAACGAGTGGGACCCGGCGACGCCCCTGGCCGGCGGCCAGGCCATGCACCGGGCCCTGCGCGGATCCCGGATGGTCACCGTCGCCGGCGGAGAGGGGCACATCGTCAACGGCACCAACTCCTGCGCGGACAACAGCGCCACGGTCTACCTGACCACGGGCCGACTCCCGGTCAAGGACCTGACCTGCCGAGCGCCCTCACAGTCGTGACGACTTCAGGACCATGTGAAGGAGCAGCCGGTCCTCGCCGTCGTCCAGGTCGAGGCCCGTGAGCTGCTCCACGCGCGACAGGCGGTAGTAGAGCGTCTGCCGGTGGATGCCCAACTCCGCCGCGGTGCGCCCCGCTTGGCCCGCACAGTCCAGGAACACCTCGGCCGTGCGGGCCAGTTCGCGGTGTGCGGGGGAGAGTAGATCGCGGGCCACCGGGTCGTGTGCGGCCTCCGCGGGCAGGGCGGTGAGCAGGCGGTAGGGGCCCATGTCCGACCACTGGGCCACCGGGGCGAAGCGCGGTTCGGCACTGGCCGCGCGGGCCGCCGACGACGCCTCCCACCAGGCGGCGCCGAGCTCGTCGAGGCCATGCCGGGGGTTCGCGATGCCGGCCGCGGCGGGGCCCGCCGTGCTCGCGGCCCCCGCCGACTCCAGGAGCCGCGTGGCCGCCGACTCCGCCGGAGTCAGCACATCGGCCGAGCGCAGCCGGACCAGGACCGCGAGGCTCTGGCCCGCCGTGCCCCACGGCACCGTGCACAGGGCGGTCGCCCCCTGCACCGTACCGACCGAAGGGGCGTCGTCGGGGTTGGCGGAAGGCCAGGGGGCGACGCACACCACCGCGTGCAGGCCCTCGCCGCGCGGGCCGAGGGCCGTGCGCAGGTCCGCCACCGCCATGTCGCGCTGCCAGCCCCGCTCGGCGGTCAGGACCGCACGGAACTCGCGGGTCAGATCCGCGCCGGCCTGCGCCTCGTCGGCGAGCAGCGCGCCGATCCGGGCGGCCACCTCCATGGCCGCGCCCAGCTGGGCCTCCGTGGGCCCCGGCTCGTCGTCGAGCAGCCACACGTACCCCAGGACGAATCCCCGATGGCGTACGGGAAGGCAGATCCGGCCGCGGTAGACGCCCGCGTCCGCGGCGGGCGGGATACGCACCGGGGCCGTCGCGCGGGTGATGCCGAAGCCCTCGAACCAGGCGCGGACCCCGGCCGTGGAGCGGCGCGTGAGGATCGACCGGGTGCGGACCGGGTCGAGGGCCGCCGCGTCGAAATCGCTGTCGCCCCCGCTGTCGTGCGCGCCGAAGGCAATCAGCTCGAAGTCGCGGTTCTCCAGCGTCGCCGGGGCGCCGAGCAGGGCCGAGATCTCGTCGACCAGTTCCTGGTAGTCGCCTTTCACGCTGTCCATTCTGACGCAGTTCGCCCTTGCCTTCAGACAGATGTCTGAGATCCAGGGCACGGATGCGTGACAGGTGTCGATGGCCCAGGATCGGAGGGATCCTTAAGTTTCACGGTGGTTCTCCGTGCCGTACCGGTTCGTTCCGCATATCCGGGTACGGCCCCGTTCTACTCCCCGTGGAGGTGCCCGTGCTGGGTCCCGTGATCCTCGCCGCGTCACGCAGCGACAAGATGCGCCGTTTCGTATCGGCGGCCCCCGGCACCAAGCAGGTCGTCGACCGCTTCATCGCCGGCGAGACGGTGGACCAGGTCGTGCCGATCATCACGGACGCCGTCGACAAGGGCCTCGAGGTCACCCTCGACGTCGTCGGCGAGGACATCACCACGCCCGAGCAGGCCTCCGCCGCCCGCGACGCCTACCTGGAGCTCGTCGAGCGCCTCAAGGACCTGGGCCTCGGGACCAAGGCCGAGATGTCGATCAAGCTGTCCATGTTCGGCCAGGCGCTTGAGGGCGGCCACGAGCTGGCCCTCGCGAATGTCCGTCCCGTCGTCGAGGCCGCCGCCGCGATCGGCACCACGGTCACCCTGGACGCCGAGGACCACACCACCCTCGATTCGATGTTCGCCATCCACGAGGAGCTGCGGAAGGACTTCCCGCAGACCGGCTGCGTCATCCAGTCCTACCTCTTCCGCACCGAGGACGACGCCCGCCGCCTGGCCGCCGCGGGCAGCCGCGTACGCATCGTGAAGGGCGCCTACAAGGAGCCCGCCGAGGTCGCGTACCAGGACAAGGCGGAGATCGACAAGGCGTACGTCCGCATCATGCAGATCCTGATGGAGGGCGACGGGTATCCGATGATCGGCTCCCACGACCCGCGCCTGATCTCCATCGCACAGGAGCTCGCGCGCCGTGCCGGGCGCAAACTGGATGAGTACGAGTTCCAGATGCTGTACGGCATCCGCAGCGACGAGCACCTGCGGCTCGCGGCCGAGGGCCACCGGATGCGCGTCTACACCGCCTACGGCACCGACTGGTACGGATATTTCATGCGCCGCCTCGCGGAGAAGCCGGCCAACCTGCTCTTCTTCGCCCGCTCCATCCTCACCAAGGGCTGAGCTCCCTTTCCCCCGACCCCCCTTAAGGAGATACGGAACTCATGGACTCTGTGACCCAGGTCCCCGCGCCGGTCAACGAGCCGGTGCACGGCTACGCCCCCGGTTCCCCGGAGCGTGCCCGCCTCGAGACCAAGCTCAAGGAGCTCTCCGAGAACCCCATCGAGCTGCCGATGACCATCGGCGGCGTCAAGCGCCTCGGTGGCGGTGAGCCCTTCCAGGTCGTGCAGCCGCACAACCACCAGGCCGTCATCGGCAACGGCCGCGGCGCCAGCCAGCAGGACGCCCAGGACGCGATCGACGCCGCCCTCGCCGCCGCCCCGGCCTGGCGCGCGATGTCCTTCGACGACCGCGCCGCGATCATCCTGCGCGCCGCCGAGCTGCTCTCCACGACGTGGCGCGAGACGCTCGCCGCGTCCACCATGCTCGGCCAGTCGAAGACCGCCCAGCAGGCCGAGATCGACACTCCCTGTGAGCTCGTCGACTTCTGGCGCTTCAACGTCAAGTACGCCCGTGACCTGCTCGCCGAGCAGCCCGTGGCGAACTCGACCGGCGTCTGGAACCGTCTGGACCACCGCCCGCTCGAGGGCTTCGTCTACGCGATCACGCCGTTCAACTTCACCGCGATCGCCGGCAACCTGCCGACCGCCCCGGCCCTCATGGGCAACGTGGTCGTCTGGAAGCCGTCCCCGACGCAGACGCACGCCGCCGTGCTGCTCATGCAGCTCCTGGAGGAGGCGGGCCTGCCCAAGGGCGTCATCAACCTGGTGACCGGCGACGGCATCGCCGTCTCCGAGGTGGCCCTTAACCACCGCGACCTGGCGGGCATCCACTTCACCGGCTCGACGAAGACCTTCCAGCACCTGTGGAAGACGGTCGGCGAGAACATCGCGAACTACCGCACGTACCCGCGTCTGGTCGGCGAGACCGGCGGCAAGGACTTCGTGGTCGCGCACCCGAGCGCCGACCGCGCCGTCCTGAAGACGGCCCTGACCCGTGGCTCCTTCGAGTTCCAGGGCCAGAAGTGCAGCGCGTCGTCGCGTGCCTACGTCCCGGCCTCGATCTGGAACTCCGGTTTCAAGGAGGAGTTCGCTGCCGAGGTCGACGGCATCAAGATGGGCGACGTCACGGACCTCTCCAACTTCATCGGAGCGGTCATCGACGAGCGCGCGTTCGCCAAGAACAAGGCGGCCATCGACCGCGCGGCGGCCGACCCGACCTGCACGATCGTCGCGGGCGGCACGTACGACGACTCGGTGGGCTACTTCGTCCGCCCGACCGTCGTCGAGTGCTCGGACCCGGCCAACGAGGTCTTCACGACCGAGTACTTCGGCCCGTTCCTGGCGATCCACGTCTACGAGGACGACAAGTACGAGGAGATGCTGACCCAGATGGAGTCGGCATCGGACTACGCCCTGACGGGCGCGGTCATCTCCAACGACCGCGCCGCGGCCGCGTACACGATGGAGAAGCTCCGCTACGCCGCGGGCAACTTCTACATCAACGACAAGTCGACCGGCGCCGTCGTCGGCCAGCAGCCCTTCGGCGGCGGCCGCGCTTCTGGCACCAACGACAAGGCGGGCGCCCCGCAGAACCTGCAGCGCTGGACGCTGACCCGCGCCATCAAGGAGACGCTGGTCCCGCCGACGGACTACTCGTACCCGCACATGGGCTGACGCCCCCCTCGGGCTTCGCCGCCCGTCCCCTGAACCCCGCCTCCGATCTGGGCCCCACCCCGATCGGAGGCGGTGTTGTCTCCGCCGCGGTCAGGCGAGGGCGTCGACCACGATGCGGGTGATGTCCTCGGCGATCCGGTCCTCGCCGGGCGTTTCCGGGTCGAGGCGGGTCGTGTACACGGAGATGACCAGGGGCGCCCGGTCCGGCGGCCAGGTCACGGCGACGTCATTGACCCCGCCGTAGGCGGGCGTACCGGTCTTGTCGCCGACCCGCCAGCCCTTCGGAAGGCCGGCCCGGATCCGCTTGTCGCCCGTGGTGTTCTCCAGGAGCCAGCGGGTCAGCTGTCCGCGGTCGAGCGGGTCGAGGGCGTCGCCGAGGACGAGCTTGTCGAGGTTCGCGGACATCGACGCGGGGGTCGTGGTGTCCCGCGGGTCGCCGGGGATGTTGGTGTTGAGCTCGGGCTCCCACCGGTCGAGCCGGGTGCGGGAGTCGCCGAGGGACCGCGCGAACGCGGTGATGCCGGCCGGGCCGCCCATCCGCCGCATCAGCAGATTGGCGGCGGCGTTGTCGCTGTAGGTGATGGTCGCGTCGCACAATTCCCGTACGGTCATGCCGGTTTCGAGGTGCAGCTCGGTCCTCGGCGATGCCGTGACGAGGTCCTCACGCGTGTACTCGACGAGTGCGTCGAGCAGACCAGGCTCCTTGTCCCGCGCCCTGCGCAGGATCTCCGCGGCGGCGAGCACCTTGAACGTCGAGGCGATCGCGAAGCGTTCGTGCTCGCGGTAGCCGATGGACGCGCCGCTGCCGGTGTCCAGGGCGTGCACGCCGATGCGGCCGGGGTAGTCCTTCTCGAGCTCGCGCAGCTGCCTGCGTACGTCGGGGAAGGCGCTCGCACCCGCGGTGCCGGGCACGGAGAGGAAGACGGGAGTCAGGGCCGCGGCGCCGATGAGCGTCCTGCGGGAGAGGGTCATGCGGGAGGGGGCTAAGTTCATGATCCCGACCGTATCGGGGCGGCGAGGCGCCGGGCGAGGAAGTCGTCGATCAGCGCGCCGATCTGCGCGGCGTGCGTCTCCAGAGCGAAGTGTCCGGCGGGCAGCAGATGTCGTGCCGGGGTGCCGTTGCCGGCGGGGCTTCATTCACTTTGCGGGCGCCGTGCCCGGTCGGGGCCTCCCGGGCACGGCATCAGTGGGTCGTCGACCGGACACCGGGCAAGTCGTCGAATGCAGCCTTGCCGTCCGTGGTGAGGAGTTCCCTTGCGGTGGTCGCCGCAGTGGCCGCGATGATCAGGTCGTGTGCCCCTCGGGGTTTGCCCTCCCGCCGTACGTGCGCGAGCAAGCGGGCGTGCACTCGTGCCACATCGGCTGTGTAGTCCTCGATCGGGATCAGGGCGCGTACACCGTCGACGAACTCCTGCCGCCGTGTGCGCCGGGCGTCGTCGGCGAGCTCGACGCCGAGTTGCAACTCGGCGAGGGTGATGGCGGCGATGGTGATGTCGTCGTCCCCGTTGAGGAGACCGGCCAGAGCGCCGCCGTCACGTTCGGAGCGGATGAGCAGGCCGGTATCCAGGATCAGGCGTCGGGCCACGTCGCCCCCAGCTCGTCAGTGGTGATCTCGCGAGCGGCCAGTACGTCCTCCGCGAAGCTGTCGTCGACCGGATGGGCGGCCAGGAAATCCTTGAGCGCCGCGCCGTTACCGGCAGGCGCCGGAGCGAGTATGGCCAGCCGGCGACCGCCTCTGGTGATCACGATGGTCTCGCCGTGTTCCGCGCTGTCGAGTACGGATGCGAAGTTCCGGGAGACCTCTGTCGCAGTCATCGTCCTCATGGAATCAGAGTATCTGATTTCCACTGCTCGGGATGGTGAACCGAGTGCTACGGGGCTCGCGTACCAGTGGAACGGCGCGCAGCGCGTCACCCCGCCCGCGGGCTCCCGGCCGCCGCCGTGATCACCTCGTCCAGTACCTCCCGCGCCCGCAGCAGATCCGCCACCTGGCGGTCGATCCTGGCCCGCTCCTCGGTCAGCTCGTCGACCAGCCACGGCGTCGCCGTCTCCGACGGGCCGCCGTCCTTGTCCCGCATGCACGGCAGGAGCTGGACGATCTTCGCGCTGCACAGGCCCGCCGCGAACAGTTCCTGGATGTGCACCACGCGGTCGACCGCCGCTTCGGGATAGTCGCGGTGGCCGCCCGGCGTGCGGTCCGCGTACAGCAGGCCCTGCTTCTCGTAGTAGCGCAGGGACCGTTCGCTCACGGCGGTACGCTGCGCCAGTTCGCCGATCCTCATGCCGTCTGAACCTCCACGCCCGAAGAACCTCCACGCTCGAATCTCCGCTTGAATCTCACACCGGTGTCAGCTTTTACCGTTCCGGCATGACGAACACCTCGCTTCTCGCCCCCTATTCCGCAGGCCGCATCGGCCACCTCCCCAACCGCATCGTCATGGCCCCCATGACCCGCGCCCGCGCCGCGGATGACGGCACTCCGCTGCCGGTCGTCGCCGAGCACTACGCCCAGCGCGCGAGCGCGGGCCTCATCGTCACCGAGGGCATCTGGCCCAGCAGTCGGGGGCAGAGCGGCTGGCGCTATCCGGGGCTGCAGACCGCCGCGCACGTCGAGGGCTGGCGGCGGGTCACCGACGCCGTGCACGCCGCCGGTGGCCGGATCTACGCCCAGCTGATGCACGGCGGTCGCAACGGCCACCCGCTGGCCCGCATTGATGGGGACCTGCCGCTCGCGCCGTCGGCCGTGATACCGCCCGGCCATGCGCACGGCCCCGACGGAAGCAAGCCCGACTACGTCGCCCCGCGCGAGATGAGCGTCGACGACATCCGCACGGCGGTCCAGGACTTCGTGGACGCCGCCCGCAACGCCATCGCCGCGGGCTTCGACGGGGTCGAACTGCACGGCGCCAACAGCTACTTGATCCACCAGTTCCTCGCGGACAACACCAATCTGCGGGACGACGCGTACGGCCGGGGCTCGGTCGCCAACCGCATCCGTTTCGCCGTCGAGGTTGTGCGTGCCGTCGCGGATGCGGTCGGCGCCGAGCGGCTCGGGCTTCGGCTCTCCCCGGGCAACCCGCAGTTCGGCATGGCGGAGGCCGACCCCGGCCCCGTCTACCGCGCGCTGCTCGACGAGATCGACGGCATCGGCCTCGCCTACCTCCACCTCACCGACAACGACCGCTACCCGGCCCTCACCGACCTGCGCCCCCACTGGCACGGCACGCTCATCGGCAACGTCGGCGAGAACGGCGACCCGACCACGCGGGAGGCGGGCGAGGCGGTCCTCGCGTCCGGGGTCGTCGACCTCGTCTCGTACGGGCGCGCGTTCATCTCCAACCCCGACCTGCCGGAGCGGTTCGCGGCGGGCGCGGCGCTCCAGGAGATCGACGAGGCGCACCTCTACACCAACGGGGCCGAGGGGTACACCGACTACCCGTTCCTGGAACGCCAGTTGGCCTAGCGCCTTCGGTTGGCTCAGACCTCCACTAGGACCTGGTCAAGGGATTTCCGTACGAGATCGGGGACCCTGCAGTCCTCCGCCGGATAGCCCACGGGGATCACCGCGAACGCCTTCTCGTTCTCCGGGCGGCCGAGCACCTGCGAGAGGAACCGCATCGGGCTCGGCGTGTGGATCAGCGCGGCCAGGCCCGACAGGTGCAGGGCGGAGAGCAGCATGCCGACCGCGATGCCGACCGACTCGTCGACGTAGTAGTGCTTGTGCTTGGTGCCGTCCTCGCCGAGCCAGTAGCGCTGCTGGAAGACGACGATCAGCGCGGGCGCGTCCGTGAGGTGCGGTTTCACCTCGTCCGTGCCCAGCGGGCGCAGGGCGGCGAGCCACTCGTCGCCGAGCCGTCCGTCGTACGAGATCTGCTCCTCGTGCTCGGCGGCCTCGCGGATGCGGCGGCGGATGTCCGGGTCCTGGACGAGGGCGAACGTCCACGGCTGCTGGTGCGCGCCGGACGGCGCCGTCGCCGCGCACGCGATGGCGTCCCGCACCACCTGCGCGGGAACGGGGTCCGGCGCGAACTGCCGCACCGTGCGTCGCTCCCGCATCCGCGCCCGCAACTCGGCGGCGTGCGCGAGGGATTCGGCCTCCGGCATGCGCTCCGGGCGGTACGGCACGGAGCGGTAGGGCTCGCCGTGGATGGGGGTCCATGCTTGCTGCTGCTCGGTCTCAGACATGGTCCGATTCTGCGGCGTGGGCCGTAGCCCGCGCCATGGTGCAGACCAACTGGGGTAGGAGAGCGGCCTGTTCAGCTCCATCCCGTCACGATGAGGGAGAGTCCGATCGTGAATCCGGTGCCGAGCAGCGCAAGGTACAGGCCGTAGAACCGCCGAAGCCGGTGCACGAGGAAGCCGAAGGCTCCGAAGGCCAGGCCCACGGTGAGGGTGCGGGAGCCGCGCGAGAGGGCCGAGTGGGTGAGCCAGTCGGACGGGGCGACCTCGGCGCGGCCCGCCTCATGTGCGTACACCTTGAAGGGGATGCCGTTCCAGGGCTGGTGCCGGACGGCCGCGGCGGACTCGACGGCGAGTTCGGCGCGCACCTCGGCGCGCATCCGGTCCGTCGTGAGCGGCTGCGGCAACTGTGCGCCGGACGCGGCCAGTTGGAGGGCGAGGAGGCCGCCCGCCAGGCTGCCGGCGAGGGCCGTGAGCGACAGCTTCAGGGCGCGGCGAGGCATGGCCACGCAGGCGATCGCGAGGAACAGCTCCGGCATCAGCGGCCAGCTCAGCGCCTCGGCGAAGGCCCAGGCGAAGGCGAGCGGCAGCCCCCATCGGGAGGCCACGACCGCCGCGGTCCGCTTGCGCGCGGCGGAGTCCCTGAGCGGTTCTCCGGTCGTACGGCGATGCAGTGCCGCCACCGCGTCGCGGGCCTCCTCGGGGGTGGCCGACGCGGGCAGCGGATCACCGACGGCGACCCGTACGAGGGCCGGGCGGAGCCTGCCGTGCTTGGGCAGCAGACGGTCCGTGCCCGCGATGGCGACCGGCACGACCGGCACGCGCGCGTGCTCCGCGAGGACCACGGCGCCTCGGTGGAAGGCGCCGAGCTCGCCCGCCCGCGCGCGGGTTCCCTCCGGGAAGAGGACCACGGCCCGGCCCGCGCGGAGGTCGTCCGCCCTGGCGAGGAGGTCGTCCATGCCGCCTCCCGTGCGGCGTACGGGGAAGCCCGCGGCAAGCCGGCTGCAGATGCGCCTGCGCCAGGGGGAGGCGAACCAGTAGTCGGCGGCCGCGCCGATCGCCGGGGCGTGGCGGGCGTCCAGCGCAGCGAGCAGGGCGGCGGTGTCCGCGTGGGAGGAGTGGTTCGCCACGACGACGCAGCCGCCGGGCGGGAGGTGACCCTTCCGCTCGACACCTCCGGTGAGGGTGAGCAGGGTCCACCAGAGCGCCCGGCGGAGTCTGGCCGCGGGCCTGGGTGCGGCGGGCACGTGGCTCGGTCGGTCACCGGCTCCGCCGCGTTCGTCCTCAAGCGCCGGACGGGCTGAATGTGCCCACTTGCGGCTCACGGTCCTCATAGCGTCACCACCATCGTCAGCAACAGGGCCACCAGCAACGAGTCGATCCGGTCGAGCAGGCCCCCGAACCCCGGCAGCCAGCTCCCCGCGTCCTTCACGCCCGCCTCGCGCTTGACCATCGACTCCAGGAGATCCCCGAGTACGCAGCCGACGAGCACGGCGGCCCACAGCACCGCGGAGAACGCGCCGACCGCGGCCAGCGCGGCGGCCGTCGCCGCGGCGGCACCGGCGACGCCCGCCCAGGTCTTGTTGGGGGAGAGGGGGGAGAGCGGGCGGGCCAGGACCCCCCGGCGGCCGAGCGCCGTACCGCCACACCAAGCGCCCACATCGCCGAACGCCACAGCGACCCCCACGGCCACGGCCGTATCGCCGAGCAGCACGAGCCCGCTCAGCGACACCGGAATCCACAACAGCCCGAAAACCGTCCGGCACGCGCGCGTGAAGCCCTGCGAGGCGTCTCCGGAGAAGAGGGCCACCCCCGCGGCGGCGATGAGCAGTACCCCTGCCGTCCGCAGGTCAAGGGCGCCGGGCGCGGCCCAGGCGACCCCCGGCACCGCCACGGCGGCCGCCCCGAGCACCAGCCGCTCACCCCGAGGCAGCCCCGCCATCCGCGCGTACTCCCCGACGGCGATGACCCCGAGCCCGGCAGCGAGCGCGAACGCACCCGCCCGCCCCACGAAGAACGCCCCGAGAAACAGCGGCGCGGCCACGGCCCACGTCCGCCACCGCTTACGCAACTCACCCCGCATCCGCACCCGCGAGGGCAAGGCCGCAACAGCGACCCCACCCGCACCAAGCACCCCGGCGACAACGGGCATCGCCCGCCCGGCAGCTTCGCCGGCGATGAACGCGGCGCTCATCGCTCGCCTCCGATCTCAGACGAGGCGCCCAACTCCTGCGACAGCCGGGCCCATGCTCGCGACGGCAGCATCGAGCGTGCGCCGCCGCGCGCTGCGACGGCGGCGGGCAGGGTGCGTCGGGCGGGCTCACCGGCGGTGAAGCCGATGTAGGTCGTGCAGGTCATCGGCGTACGCGCCTGCGTGGCCGGCGCCCGCGAGGGCAGCGGCGCGACGGTGAATCCGTCCGCACTCCGCGATTCGGTGGCGACGGGCAGGACGCGCCGGCCGGCCTCGCCTGCGGTGAAGCCGACCTGGGTCGTGCCGGTCATCGGCTTGCGCGCCTGCGTGGCCGGCGCCCGCCAGGGCAGCGGCGCGACGGTGAATCCGTCCGCACCGCGCGAACCCCCGGCGGCCTCGCCGGCGATGAACGCGGCACTCATCGCGCACCCCCCATCTCCGGCGCAGTCCCCAACTCCCGCCACAGCCGGGCCAGTCGAAGCCCCGCCGTGAGTGCCGAGCCCGCTGCGATCACCGTGAGTACCGGTACGACCCAGCCCGACGCCGCCGCCACCACGACCAGTGCGCAGCGTTCCGTCTTGCCCACCGGGCCGCCGTTGAGGCGGGGTGCGCCCGCTGTTGCGCCCGCCAGGGACACCCAGGACGGCAGCGTCGCCGCCAGGCCCGCCGTTGCCACCAGCCACAGCGGGGCAAGCGGCAGAAAGCCTGCCAGGACGGTCAAGTCGGCCGCGCGGTCGCCCAGTTCGTTCAGGAGCGCGCCCCTGCGCGTCGTGCGGCCCGTGTCGCGGGCCAGTGCGCCGTCCAGGTTCGCGAACGCCAGGCGTGCCGCGAGCAGTGCCGCGACCAGCGGCGCCGAGACGCCGAAGGGCAGCCAGGCGAGCGCGGCCGCGGCGCCCGCCGCGCACACCACGCCCGCCGCCGTGAGCGTGTCGGGCGACACCTCGCGGCGGACGAGCGCGGCACGCACGCCGGAGAGCCGGTCCGCGTACCAGGGCTTGAGAGCGTAAAGGCCGTTCATGGGACCGACTCTGCCGCCGGGCGGGCGCCGGGAAATCGGTGTGCGTACTCATATCCGGGCTGAGTACGGTGGTGAGGTGACCACTCTGCGTACAGCCCACACCAGCGATCTGACGGCGGTCGAGCTGCGCGCCGCCCGTGCCCTGCTCGACGAGGCCTTCGACGGCGACTTCAGTGATCAGGACTGGGATCACGGACTCGGCGGCGTCCACGCCCTCGTGCATGACGAGGCGGGCGCACTGCTCGCGCACGGTTCTGTGGTGCAGCGCCGGATTCTGCACAACGGCCGTTCCCTGCGGGTCGGTTATGTGGAGGCGGTCGCCGTCCGGCCCGCCATGCAGCGGCAGGGGCTCGGCGGGCAGGTCATGGGCGCCCTGGAGCGGGTCATCGACGGTGCGTACGCGCTCGGGGCGCTCTCCTCGTCGGACGAGGGCGCGCGGCTCTATCTGGCCCGCGGCTGGGTGGAGTGGAAGGGTGCGGTCGGGGTCATCGGCCCGGGTGGTGTCGTTCAACTGCCGGACGAGGAACCGCCGTTGCTCTGGGGCGCCGACCTGGACCCCTCGTACGAGCTGCTCTTCGACTGGCGCGACGGCGACATTCTCTGACGCCGCGGCCTCCGCCGGGTGAGTGACGGGGACTTCTGTCGCCGGAATGAGCCGACCGGCAAAGGAGCCTATCTTACCAACTCCCCGTTCCCTTCGGAGAGTTGTCGCGGTGGGCGGCTCCGGTGGACGGTGCGGCCTTCTAACGTGTGCCGCGCGTCAGGCAACCGCCCCAGGGCGGACGTGCGTGGCGCCGCCGCAGCAGCCGCCCCGCAGGAGGAGATTCCCGTGAACGTATACGACTTGGAGGGGCGCAAGGCCCTGGTGAGCGGGGGCGCGCAGGGGCTGGGCGCGGCGATGGCCGAGGCGCTGGCCCGCGCCGGTGCGGCCGTCGTCGTCGCCGACATCCAGGAGGACGCGGGCCTGGCCACCGCCGAGATCCTGCAGAAGGCGGGCGGCAACGCGGCGTTCGTACCCCTCGACGTGACCGACGACGCGAGCTGGGAGTCGGCCGTCGCCCACGCCGTGGACGAGCTCGGCGGCCTGGACATCGTCGTCAACAACGCCGGCATCGAGATCTCCGGCCTGGTCGTCGACCTCGACCCGCAGGACGTCCGCAGGATGCTCGACGTGAACGTCCTCGGCGTCGCGCTCGGCACCAAGCACGCCTTCCGCGCGATGCGGCCCGGCGGCCCGTCCGGCCGGGGCGGCGCGGTCGTCAACGTCTCGTCGGTGGCCGCCACGATCCCCTTCCCCGGCATCGCCGGATACTCCGCGACGAAGTCCGCGGTCGACCGGCTGACCCGGGTGGCCGCCCTGGAGTCCGGCAAGCTCGGCTACGGCGTACGGGTCAACTGCGTCTACCCCGGCCTCGTACCGACGGAGATGGGGGTGAAGCTCGCCCAGGACATGGAGACCATGGGGCTCTGGCCGAGCGCGGAGGCCGCCGTCGGCCACGTCGTCGGACTGACCCCGCTGGGGCGGCTCGGCGAGGTCGCCGACATCGCCGACGCCGTGGTCTTCCTCGCCTCCGACGCCGCCCGTTTCATCACCGGCGCGGGACTTCCGGTCGATGGCGGCCTCGGCATGTGATGCGGGGGCGTGTAATTCAGGGTCATGTGATGCTGGGCCATTCGAATATGCCGAAGGCTCCTCTGTCGCGCCGCGCAGTGGCCTAAAATCCCGGAGACGCCTCCGGTGAACAGAGCTGGCACAGCCATGAAGATTCCTCGGGAAAATGTTCGGTGCCTATGGGTGTGCGCGGGCGCCGCGGTCACCTTCACCGGTATCGCGTGGCGGCTCGCCGACGGCCCTTTCGGCACCCTCTGTCTCGCACCGTTGACTCTCCTTGCCGCTGCGGCGGCCGTGGTCCTGTGCCGCCAGGCGCGCGCCATCACCGCACTGCGGGTGGTGGCGCGCACCCTCCAAGAAGGGATGCTCCGGCCGCTCCCCAGCCGCGTCGGCGGACTGCGCACCGAGGTCCGCTACGTGGCCGCGCAGCCCGGGGCCCAGGTCGGCGGGGACATCTACGACGTCGTCAGCACCCCCTTCGGCGTACGGCTGATCATGGGCGACGTCATGGGCAAGGGCATGCCGGCGGTCGGCACCGCCATGGACGCCCTCGGCGCCTTCCGTGAACTCGCCCAGTGCGAGGCCCGGTTGCCCATGGTCGCCCAGCGCATGGACGCGGCCCTCGCGCACCGGGAGAGCAGCGAGGACTTCGTCACCGCCCTGCTGCTCGGCACGTCCGACGGCGACGGCAGCGTGGACCTTGTCTGCTGCGGCCATCCGCCGCCCCTGCTGATCCGCGCCCGCCGCGCCACGTTCGTGGACGCCCTGCCGCCTTCGCCGCCGCTCGGCCTCTTCGGGCTGCAGGACGAGTGGTGCCGGTCCAGTTCGGTGCCGCTCGTCGCGGGTGACCGGCTGCTGCTCTACACCGACGGCGTCACCGAGGCGCGGGACGACGCGGGCGACTTCTATCCGCTCGAAGAACGGGCCGTGGCTCTATACGACGAGGATCCCGGCGCATTCCTCGACGCGCTCTCCGCCGATCTGACGCGGCACACCAAGGGCCGGCAGATAGACGACGCCGCTCTCCTCCTGGTCGATTTCGGAGACATTCGATCCCCTTCCGAACAACCGCATTCAGAAACTTCGCGGTCGCTCCGGATCTGACAAAGAAAAGCAAGAAAAGCAAGAAAAGCAAGAGAAGAGGCGACCGTGGCCGGCAATCTGCCTACGGAGCACACCCCCTTCGTCGGCCGCCGCCGCGAACTCACCCTGCTCCGCCAGCTCTGCACCCACTCCCGCACGGTGACCGTGACCGGCCTCGGCGGCATCGGCAAGACCCGCACCGCACTGCGCGCCGCCGTCGACGTGGCGGACCGTTTCGCCGACGGAGTCTGGTTCGTCGAGCTCTCCGGCCTCCAGGACGGCGCCCTCCTCGTGCACGCGGTCGCCACGGCGCTGCGCGTCACCGACCACACGGCCAAGCCGCAGCGCGACGTCCTCGCCGAGCACCTCGCCGACAAGCGTCTGCTGCTCGTCCTCGACACCTGCGAACACCTCGTCGATGCCTGCGCGGAACTCGCCGCGCTGCTGCTGCAGGCGGCCCCCGGCCTGCACATCCTCGCCACCAGCAGGCAGCCCATCGGCATCCTGGGCGAGCAGGTCTTCGCCGTGGAGCCGATGTCCGTCGCGGCCGACGCGGCGCGGCTCTTCGAGCAGCGCGCCCGCGCCGTACGCCCCGACTTCGCGCTCACCGCCCGCAACAGGCCCACGGCGGAGCGGATCTGCGCCCGCCTCGACGGCATCCCCCTGGCCATCGAACTCGCCGCCGGGCGCCTCGGCGACGAACGGCTCGGCGATCTCCTCGGCCGCCTCGACGACCGCTTCCAGCTGTGCGCCGACGCGCCGGGCCGCACCACCCGGCACAGCACACTGCGTACGACGATCGGCTGGAGCCACGAACTCTGCCCGCCCGCGGAGAGGTTGCTGTGGGCCCGCCTCTCCGTCTTCGCGGGCAGCTTCACCCAGGAGGCGGCCGAGGCGGTGTGCGCCGACGACGCCCTTGAGCGGGCCGGGATCGGCAGGCTGCTCGCCGGTCTCGTCGACAAGTCCCTGCTGGTGCGGGAGCAGGGGCCCCAGGGCGAGCGCTTCCGGCAGCTCGACACCGTGCGCGCGTACGGCGCCGAGTGGCTGCGGCGGCTCGGCGAGGAGCTGTCGGGGCGCGGCCGCCACCTCGCCTGGTGCCAGGAGTTCGCCGAGCGGGGCGAGGCGGACTGGTTCGGGCCCGGCCAGGCCGCCGTCTTCCACGCGACGCGGCGCGAGCACACCCAGCTCTTCGCCGCCCTCGACTTCGCCCTGTCGACGCCGGGCCACGGGCAGGCGGGGGCGCGCCTCGCCGGGACGCTCTGGTTCTACTGGGTCGGCTGCGGGCTCCTCGGCGACGGCCGCTACTGGCTCGACCGCGCGCTCGCCGCGGCCCCCGACCTCAGCCGCGCACGGCTCAAGGCGCTCTGGGTGGGCGGCTATGTGGCCATCCTCCAGGGCGACACGCGGGCCGCGGCCGCCATGCTCGACGACTGCCGGTCCGGCGCGCTGCGCAGCGACGACGACACGGCGTACGCGTACTCCACGCACCGCCTCGGCTGCGCCGCGCTGATCCGGGACGAACACGCCGTGGCCGAGCGGTACTTCAAGGCGTCGGTGACCGGCTACGCGGAACTCGGCGAGCTCAACAGCAACGTGATGATGGCGCGCATCGAACTGGCCATGGCGCTCGCCTTCCAGGGAGATCTGGAAGCGGCCGTCGGCCTCTGCGCGGAGGCCCGCGCCACCTGCGAGGCACACGGCGAGCGCTGGGCCAAGGCGTACGCCCTCTATGTGCTCGCCTTCGCCGCCTGGGCCGGCGGCCGCACGGACGAGGCGGCGCGCCTCGCCAGGGAGTGCCTGCTGATCAACTACGAGTTCCGCGACCTCGTCGGAATCGTCCTGCCCATCGAGGTCATCGCGCTGCTCCGGGCCTCCGCGGGCCACTGCGAGCAGGCCGCCGTCCTCCAGGGCGGGGCACGGCGGATCTGGCAGCGCGTTGGCCTGCCGCTCTTCGGCTCCGCGTACTTCAACGCACCGCACGACACGGCCGTCGCCCTGGCCCGCGAAGGCCTCGGAGACCAGGGCTACGAAGCGGCGTTCGAGCGCGGCACTGCCCTGGGCCTCGACGAGGTGGTCGCCGCGGTCCTGGACGGCACGCACGAGCCGCTGCGGATCCAGTGACCTGGCCCGTCCTGTCCGCCGTCCGCCGACCGCTGCCGTGCAGGCCCCGCGATGTCACAGCTCCGCGCCGACCGCCCGGACGATGATCTTGCCCAGGTTCTCGCCCCGCAGCATCCCCAGGAACGCGTCCACGATCCCGCCGAAGCCCTCGACCACGGTCTCGTCGAGCCCGATGCGCCCGCTCTGCAGATGCGGCACCACGAACGCGTTCAATTCCTCCTGCACATCGCGGTGGTTGCGCACCAGGAACCCCTCCATGCGCAGGCTCTTCTCCACGATGTCGGGGAGATTGCGCAGCGCGTACGGCGCGCCCGTCGCGTTGTACTGCGCGATCGTGCCGATCCGTACGATCCGCCCGTACTCGCGCAGCGAGGAGATCGCGGCCTCCAGGTGCTCGCCGCCCACGTTGTCCATATAGAGGTCGATGCCGTCGGGCGCCGCCTTCGCGAGCAGCTCGGCCGCCGGGCCCGCGTGATAGTCGAAGACCTCGTCGTAGCCGACGTGTTCGGTGAGGTACGCCGCCTTCGCCGCCGTCCCCGCGCTGCCGACGAGCCTCCCCGCACCCATCAGCCGGGCGAGCCGCCCGGTGGCCGTGCCCACGCCGCCGGCCGCCGCCGAGACGAACAGGTCCTGCCCCTCCCGGAGTTGGGCGATGCGGGTGAGCCCGACGTACGCGGTCAGGCCCGTGCCGCCCAGGATGCTCAGGTGCGCCGAGAGGGGTACGCCGTCGAAGCGGGGGACGCGGCGGGCCTCTTCGGGGGTGACGACGGAGTGGGTGCGCCAGCCCTGCCGGTGGAAGACGATCTCCCCTTCGGGGAGCGCGGGGTCGCGGGACTCCACGACCCAGCCCAGGGCACGGCCCTCCAGCGGGGCGTTCAACTCGAAGTCGCCGTCCATCATTTCGCGGTGGTAGGGGTCGACGGACCAGTAGAGGTTCTCCACCAGGGCGGTGCCGGGGCCCGGCACGGGCGGCGCGGACTCGACGAAGGCGAAGTGGCCGGGGGTGGGGAAGCCGTGGGGGCGGGCGGTCTGGTGCACGGTGAGCGCGGTGTCGGTCATGGCGGTGACCGTACGGAGGAATGCGGGGGCCGGGCAGAGGGTTGCGCTCATGGAACGGCCCGATCCATGAGGGGCCCTCATAGAAGCAGGTGGGAGCCGTGATGGACGCCGCTGAAACCGCTGGAAAGACCGCCGCCACCGCCGACCTCGCCCCGCACGAGCTCCGCATCCTCGTCGCCGTCGACGACCGGCGCGGCTTCTCCGCGGCGGCACAGGCCCTCGGCCTGACGCAGTCCGCGGTCTCGCACTCCATCCGGGGCACGGAACGCAAGGTCGGAGCGGTGCTCTTCGAGCGGGGCCGCAAGGGCGCGACACCGACCGCCGCCGGATCCGCGGCCGCCGCGCACGCCCGCCGCGTCCTGCGGCTGCTCGACACCCTGGTGGCCGAGGCCCGCGGCGCCGACCGGGGCACGGTCGACGGACCCCTGCGCATCGCCGCCTTCCGCAGCGTCGCCCTGCATCTGCTCCCGGCAGCCCTGGAACGCCTCACCGCCCGCCACCCCGGCATCCGGCCGGAGGTCCGGGTGGTGCGCGAGCTGGGCGCGGGCACTGCGGGCGAGGTCGCCGATGGCCGCGCCGACGTGGGCATCGCGACGATCGGCGGCAGCTCGCCCGTGCCCGCGGGGCTCATCGGCGACGTACTCCTCGAAGAGCCCTACGCGCTCGTGCACCCGGCGGGCCACCCTGCCCCGCGCTCGCTGCCGCTGGTGGACTGGCACGAGAACTGCGGCTCCTACACCCGGGAGTGGTGGCGCAGACAGGACTGGATCCCCAAGGCGACCGTCCTGACCGAGGACGACGGAGCAGTGCTCTCGATGGTGAGCAACGGTCACGGCATGGCGATCATGCCCGCGCTCTCCCTGACCGGAGCACCGGACACCATCGAGATCACTGATCTCGGAACGGAGCGCCCGACCCGCTCCGTGGGCTATGTCACCACCCCTGAGCTGGCCTCTTCCACCGCCGTACGCGCCCTGATCCGCGAGCTCAGAGCGGTGCGCGCATGAGGCCCGTCTCAGATAGTAGGAAGTCCGAGTAATTGTGGAGACAGATGCTCCGTCCTCACTTAGCTTTGTAGAAGCCGAACGTCTCGCTCGATCAAGCGAATGGCGGTCGTGAGCCGGAGCCCCATGCAGGCAACCCCTGCCGCTCCACCGCTCCCCGCCCCTTTCCGGCGTCTCGAAATCACCCTGCTCTTCCCTCAAGGAGTGGATCTCCCATGGCCGAGACGACCGCACGCCGAGTCCGCCACGCCTCCCGCACGAACGAGTCCGAGCGCAGGAACGCCGCCGCCGCCCTGCAGCGAGCCCTCGACCGCAGGGACAACGGCGGCGCGACGGGTCACTGACCTGTCGCGCCACCCGTAACCGCTACTTACCGCGCACCACCTCGAAGTGGTCCACGCGCTCCCCGCTCTCGGCGAGCGCGGAGACCGTCAGCTTCGGGCTCGCCCCGGCCGTCACCTCCACCGCGAGGAACGAGAAGCCGGTGTACCGCACCCGTGACCACTCCACCGTGTCCGGGTCCGGGAGGCGCAGCTTCGTCCAGTGGAACGACAGGATCGAATCGCGGTCGTCGACGTTCCCCTCGTAGCTGTCCTTCACCCCGAGGCCGAAGCTGTAGAGGTCCTTGCCCGCGCCGCCCGCGGTGACGTACACGATGCCGTCGCGCGTCGGATCGGTCGACGCGCCGACCGGTACGGGCTTGCCGACCTCGCCGCCCTTGATCGCGTCCGTGCGCTCATAGACGTGGTTGTGGCCGTTGATCACCAGGTCCACCTGGTGCTTGGTGAACAGCTCGAGCCACGCGTCGCGCACCCCTCCGTCCGAGGCGTGGGTCGCCGTCGAGTACATGCAGTGGTGGAAGAAGACCACGATGAAGTCGATGGAGTCGTCCGCGCGCAGTGCGGCGAGGCGCTTGTCCAGCCAGGCCGTCTGCTTGCCGTCCGTGTAGCCCTTGTTGGCGGGGATCTCGTACGAGACGTCGTTCGCGTCGAGCGCGACGACGCCGACATTGCCGTACGCGAAGGAGTAGACGCCCGGCGCGTTCTTCGCGTCGAAGCCGTTCTCGGGGAGCGACCAGCGGGCTGACTGGCCGCCGTAGCCGTTCGGTGAGTACCAGGCCTCCATGTCGTGGTTGCCGGTCGTCACCATCCACGGGACGGACTTCGCCACGGACTCCGTCTGCGCGAGGAACGTGTCCCACACGCGTGCGTCGTACGTGTCGGACTCCTTGCCGTGGCCGGTGCTGTCCGCGTAGCAGATGTCGCCCGCGTGCAGATGGAACGACGGGTTCTGGCCCAGGATCAACTGGTCGTTGGCGAGCGCGTCATAGCTCACGCCCTGGTCGCCGAAGGCCGTGAAGACGAACTTCTCCGCCGTGGCCGGGGCCGTGCGGAAGGCGCCGATCGTCGCCATCCGCTCGGGCGATGCCGGGTCGAAGCCGTCGTGCCCGACGCCGTAGTAGTACGTCGTGCCGGGCTTCAGGCCGTCGAGCGCCGCGTGCAGGTAGTACTGCTCGACCGCGGGCAGCTTCTTCGACAGGGACGGGGTGTGAAGGTCGCGCACCTCCGCCGCGACCTTCTGGCTCAGCTCCCAGGGCTTCAACCCGACCCGCAGATAAGGGGACTTGACGGCGAAGGGCACCTGCCAGGAGACACGCATCTGGGTCTTCGGGTCGGCCCCGAAGGCGAGATGCCTGCCGAACGGCGCCACCAGCTTGCCGTCGACCTTGACGGGCGCGGACGGCGCGGCGAGCGGCCGTGATGCCGAAGCGCCCTCGCCGTACGCGCTGCCCGAGCTGCCCGCGAGCAGGCCGATGCCGCCGACCGTGCCGGCCGTGGCGAAAGAGCTCGCCAAGACCTTGCGGCGGGAGAACTTCTTGCGCAGGTACTCGTGCTGCTCCGGCATGCTCATCTCGGAGGCGAGCTGCTCCGGTATGCCGACATTGGGGGTGTCCATGGCAAGGGAACTTCCCAGTAACTTCCAACTCCCGCCAGACCTGAAGGTGAAGAGAGGGTGTCCATGTCATGGCGCCCCCGTGGCGTGACCAGGAGTGTCCGCATGCCGGACTGCGAGTGTCATCCCCTGGGACGGAGCGTAGGCTGCCGTCATGTCTCGCAGCATCAATCTCGCAGTGATCCCCGGTGATGGAATCGGCCAGGAAGTCGTGGCCCAGGGGCTCAAGGTCCTCAATGCCGTCCTCCCGCAGGATGTGAAGCTGGAGACCAAGGAGTTCGACTTCGGCGCCAAGCGCTACCACGCCACCGGTGAGACCCTCACCGACGCCGACGTGGAAGCCCTCAAGCAGTACGACGCGATCCTCCTCGGCGCGATCGGCGACCCCTCGGTCCCGTCCGGCGTCCTGGAGCGCGGCTTCCTGCTGAAGCTCCGCTTCCTCTTCGACCACCACGTCAATCTGCGGCCGTCCAAGCTCCTTCCGGGCGTCTCCACCCCGCTCGCCGGGCAGCCGGAGATCGACTTCATCGTCGTACGCGAAGGAACCGAGGGCCCCTACACGGGCAACGGCGGCACCATCCGCCAGGGCACCGAGCACGAGGTCGCCACCGAGGTCTCCGTGAACACCGCGTTCGGTGTCGAGCGCGTGGTCCGTGACGCCTTCACCCGCGCGCAGGCCCGCCCGCGCAAGAAGCTGACGCTGGTCCACAAGAACAACGTCCTCGCGTACGCGGGTCACCTCTGGACGAACGTCTTCAACAAGGTGGCCAAGGAGTTCCCCGAGGTCACCACCGACTATCTGCACGTGGACGCGGCGACGATCTTCCTCGTCACCGACCCCTCGCGGTTCGACGTGATCGTCACCGACAACCTCTTCGGCGACATCATCACCGACCTCGCCGCGGCCGTCTCCGGCGGCATCGGTGTCGCGGCGTCCGGGAACATCAACCCCGCGCGTGAGTTCCCCTCGATGTTCGAGCCCGTGCACGGCTCGGCCCCCGACATCGCGGGCCAGGGCAAGGCCGACCCCTCGGCCACCGTCCTCTCCGTCGCGCTGCTCCTGCGCCACCTCGGGTACGAGGACGAGGCCGCCCGCATCGAGACCGCCGTCTCCGCCGACCTGGCCGAGCGCGGCGACTCGGCCCGCACGACGGACCAGATCGGCGACGCGCTCGCCGTACGAGTAGCCGGCTGACCCGGCAGCTCACTCACCATCGACGAGACGCCGCCGGGTCCACATCGGACACCCGGCGGCTTCTCGTATGCGGCTCCGGGTGCCACCATCGACCCCTGGGCCGCAATCACGCTGTTCCTTCCACCGGT
The DNA here is from genome assembly GCF_026340305.1 of Streptomyces sp. NBC_01381. NCBI lineage: Bacteria > Bacillati > Actinomycetota > Actinomycetes > Kitasatosporales > Streptomycetaceae > Streptomyces > Streptomyces sp. NBC_01381. The sequence continues at coordinate 1,074,369 of NZ_JAPEPI010000002.1, forward strand.
TCCCGCGAGCGATAATCGAACGTGGGGCCGCGGAATGCAGGGAAGCTCGGACGTCCTAGTACCGGAAGTACAGACGTGAGCGCGGTCCGTCACCATCACACCGTGAAGGACGAAGCACTCATGACGACGACGCCGACCATCGAGCTCAAGCCCTCCTCGGCCCCGCTGTCCACAGCGCAGCGCGAGGCGATCCTGGCCAACCCCGGGTTCGGCCGCCACTTCACCGATCACATGGTGACCATCAAGTGGACGGAGGGCCGCGGCTGGCACGACGGCCAGCTCGTTCCGTACGGCCCGCTCGCCCTCGACCCGGCGACGAACGTCCTGCACTACGCCCAGGAGATCTTCGAGGGCCTCAAGGCCTACCGCCAGCCCGACGGCTCGGTGGCCTCCTTCCGCCCCGACGCCAACGCCCGCCGCTTCCAGGCCTCCGCACGCCGGCTCGCGATGCCGGAGCTGCCCGTCGAGACGTTCATCGAGGCGTGCGACGCGCTGGTCAAGCAGGACAAGGGCTGGGTGCCCGCGCACGGCGGCGAGGAGTCCCTCTACCTGCGCCCGTTCATGATCGCGACCGAGGTCGGCCTGGGCGTGAAGCCCGCCAACGAGTACATGTTCATCGTCATCGCGTCGCCCGCGGGCGCGTACTTCCCCGGCGGGGTCAAGCCCGTCTCGATCTGGCTCTCCGAGGACCGGGTGCGCGCCGTGCCCGGCGGCGTGGGCGACGCCAAGACCGGCGGCAACTACGCGGCGTCGCTGCTGGCGCAGGCCGAGGCGGCGGGGAAGGGGTGCGACCAGGTCGCGTACCTCGACGCGGTCGAGCACAAGTGGGTCGAAGAGCTCGGCGGCATGAACCTGTACTTCGTGTACGGAAACAAGATCGTCACCCCCACGCTGACCGGCTCCCTGCTCGCCGGCATCACCCGCGACTCGCTCCTCACGGTCGCCCGTGACCTCGGCTACGAGTCGGAGGAGGCCCGGGTCTCCATCGACCAGTGGCAGGCGGACTCCTCGGACGGCACCCTGACGGAGGTCTTCGCCTGCGGCACCGCCGCGGTGATCACTCCTGTCGGGACGGTCAAGTGCCGGTCGGGGGAGTGGGAGCAGAGCGGTGGGCAGCCGGGCGAGGTCACGATGAAGCTGCGTGAGGCGTTGCTTGATGTTCAGCGGGGCACGTCGAAGGACCAGCACGGCTGGATGCATGACCTCGGCTGAGGGCTGAGCGGTGCGTGAAGGCGGGGTCCGGCGATGTGTCGCCGGGCCCCGCCTTTGCAGTCAAGCCTTCGTTGCCGCCTGCGGTTCGTCTGCGGGTGCTTCGTGGCTTGTCGCGCCGTTCCCCGCGCCCCTTCGGGGCCCGTTCGGCAGCCCGCGTTCGAGTGCTAGGTACGCCAGGCCGCCCACAAGGCCCGACAGCAGGAAGCTGCAGTCCACCCCGCCCGTCAGGGAAAGCAGCGGGCCCTCGTACGTCGGCAGGGAGACGGCCGCCAGGCCGACCACCGCGCCCAGGACCCAGGACACCGTCGCCGGGATGTTCCAGCCTGCGCTGTACCAGTAGGCGCCGCCCTTGGAGCGGCGGTTGAAGACCTGCAGCGCGTCCGCGTCGTAGGCGCCCTTGCAGCGGGCGAAGCCGATGAGGGTGATCACCGCCCAGGGCGTGCCGATGGCGGTGAGCAGCAGGACGAACGACGTCATCGCATCGGCCGCCTCCCAGGCGTAGTGGCCCACGAAGACGCACGCCGTGGCCACGACGGCGACCGTGTACGTGGCCCGTGCGCGGGACGCCTTCGGCAGGATCGCGTCCAGGTCGAGGCCCATCGAGTACAGCATCAGGCCCGCGTTGCCGACCGATCCCGCCGAGGCGGCCAGGAGGAGCGGGATCAGGTACCAGGTCGGGGACGCGGAGACCAGCGGGCCCGCGTAGTCGAGGGCCGCGCGCGCCGCGTACGCCGTGAACGTACCGAAGAGCTGCGGCACCAGGAGCCCGGCGAGCAGACCGATCCACGTCGCCCGCAGCACCGAGCGCGAGGTGTGCCGCTCGGGGGAGATGTAGCGGGTGTAGTCGCCGAGGAGCGTGATGAAGGCGATCGGGCCCGAAAGCCCCGCCGCCACCATCGCGAGCAGCCAGGTCGGCCAGAACGAGCCGAGCAGATAGCCTTCCCCAAGCTCTTGATGAGCAGGGGAGACCCCATCCGTCGGCAGGGCCGAGGTCGTGAAGTCGGGGGCGTACGCGACGGCGCCGAGGACCAGGAGCGCGGTCATGCCCACGGCGAGGATGCGGGACAGACGAAGCAGCACCCGGTAGCCGTAGACCGCGCCCGCCACCGTGGCGGCGCCGAGCAGCGCGTACACGATCCCGTACGAGAGGCCGCCGGCCGGGAGGCCGATGAGGCGGTGCAGCACGCCCACCATCACGTCGCCGCCGATCCAGACGGTCAGCGCGGTGTAGCCGAGGGCCAGGAGCAGGCCGACGATCGAGCCGACCAGGCGGCCGCGTACGCCGAACTGGGCTCCGGAGGATGTGGAGAGGTTCGTCCCCGTACGCAGCGAGACGAGGGCGAGGGGCGCGGTCAGGACCGTGCCGATCACCGTGCCCGTCACCACCGAGGTGACCGACGCCCACCAGCCCAGGCCGAACGACACCGGCAGCCAGCCGAAGACGATCACCCCGAGACAGAGGTTGGAGCCGAGCAGGATCGAGATGAGATCACGGGGACCGCTGGTGCGTTCCCCGTCCGGGATGGTGTCTACTCCGCGCTGTTCTATCGGCATGAGGGTGCCCCTGACGCTCGAGGGTGGCGGCCTGCGCACACAGGGTCGCCGTTCGACTGTTTGAGTGCCGCTCTATGTGACCTGAGTCAAGCTCGCCCGTCAATGTTTCCGTGGAATGAATCTCATGGTTAGAGTGATGCTCTAAAGACGGAGGTGTGGTGTCGTGCGACTTACCCCCACGGAACGCGACCGGCTGCTGCTCTTCGGGGCCGCCGAGCTCGCCAGGGCCCGCAAGGCGCGCGGCCTCAAGCTCAACGTCCCCGAGGCGACCGCGCTGATCGCGGACACGGTGTGCGAGGCGGCCCGCGACGGGGCCAGGCTCGCCGAGGCCATCGAACACGCGCGGGCGGTCCTCGGGCCCGACGACGTGCTGCCGGGCGTGGCGGACGTGGTCACCGAGGTGCATGTGGAGGCCGTCTTCGACGACGGCTCCCGGCTCGCCGTCGTGTCCCGGCCGATCGGGGCGGGCCTCGGCAGCGAGGCGCCGGGCGCGCTGCTGCCCGGGCCCGAGCACGCGGATCTCGCCCCCGACGTGACGCTGACCGTGCACAACACCGCCACCGTGCCCGTCTCCGTCACCTCGCACTTCCACCTCTTCGAGGCGAACCCCCGGCTCGACTTCGACCGCTCGGTCGCGTACGGCATGCGCCTTGCGGTGCCCGCCGGGTCTTCCGTGCGTTTCGGGCCCGGGGAGAGCGTCGAGGTGGGGCTTGTGCCGATCGGCGGCGACCGTGTCGCGATCGGCTTCGCCGGTCTGGTGGACGGCGCGCTCGACGCGCCCGGCGCGAAGGAAGAGGCCCTGCGCAGGGCCAGGGCCTGCGGCTACCTGGGAGCTGACCGATGACCGGACAGAACATCGATCCGTACGCGTACGCCTCCACCCATGGGCCCCGCGCGGGCGACCGGGTCCGGCTTGGTGACTCGGGTCTGATCGTGCGTGTGGAGTCTGACGCGCAGCAGTACGGCGATGAGTTCCTGGCGGGCTTTGGCAAGACCGCCCGTGACGGGCTGCACCTGAAGGGTGCGGCGGTTCGCGAGACTTGCGACGTCGTGATCAGCAATGTCGTCGTCATCGATGCGGTGCAGGGCATCCGCAAGGTGTCCATCGGGATCCGGGAGGGCCGGATCCATGCCATCGGGCGGGCCGGCAATCCGGACACGCTCGATGGGGTCGATGTCGTGGTGGGTACGGGTACGTCGATCGTGTCCGGTGAGGGGCTGATCGCCACCGCCGGTGCCGTGGACACGCATGTCCATCTGTTGTCGCCGCGGATCATGGAGGCCTCGCTTGCCTCCGGGGTGACGACGATCATTGGTCAGGAGTTCGGGCCGGTGTGGGGGGTGGGCGTCAACTCGCCCTGGGCGCTGCGGCACGCGTTCAACGCCTTCGATGCGTGGCCGGTCAACATCGGTTTCCTGGGCCGGGGTTCGTCCTCGCACGATGCGCCGCTGATCGAGGCGCTCGCGGAGGGCGGTGCGTCGGGTTTCAAGGTGCACGAGGACATGGGCGCGCACACGCGGGCGTTGGACACGGCGTTGCGGGTGGCCGAGGAGCATGACGTTCAAGTCGCCCTGCACAGCGACGGGTTGAATGAGTGTCTCTCCGTCGAGGACACCCTCAAGGTCCTGGAAGGGCGGACGATTCACGCCTTCCACATCGAGGGGTGTGGTGGTGGGCATGTGCCGAACGTGTTGAAGATGGCGGGCGTCCCGAACGTCATCGGCTCCTCCACCAACCCCACGCTGCCCTTTGGGCGGGATGCGGTGGCCGAGCACTACGGGATGATCGTCTCCGTCCATGATCTGAAGACGGATCTGCCGGGTGATGCGCACATGGCCCGTGACCGGATCCGGGCCGGGACGATGGGTGCCGAGGACGTGCTGCACGACCTGGGCGCGATCGGCATCACTTCCTCGGATGCGCAGGGCATGGGGCGCGCGGGTGAGACCGTACGCCGCACGTTTGCGATGGCCGGGAAGATGAAGGCCGAGCTGGGTCCGATGGACGGCGACGGCGCGGACGACGACAACGCGCGTGTGCTGCGTTACATGGCCAAGCTGACGATCAATCCGGCCATCGCGCACGGCCTCGCCCACGAGGTCGGTTCCCTCGAGGTCGGCAAGATGGCCGACATCGTGTTGTGGCGCCCGCAGTTCTTCGGGGCGAAGCCGCAGATGGTCCTCAAGTCCGGCTTCCCCGCCTATGGGGTCACCGGGGATCCCAATGCCGCCACCGACACCTGTGAACCCCTTGTCCTGGGGCCGTTGTTCGGGGCTCATGGTGCGACGCCCGCCGACATCTCGGTTGCCTTCGTTGCCCAGGCCGCTGTCGATCAGGGCAACGACACGATGACCACCCGGCGCCGCCGTGTCGCCGTTCGCGGCACGCGTGGCATCGGGCCCGCCGATCTGCGTCTCAACTCCCGTACCGGTGCCGTGGACGTCGATCAGCGCTCCGGTCTGGTCACGCTCGACGGTGACCCGCTCAGCTCCGAGCCCGCCGACTCGGTCTCCCTCAACCGCCTGTACTTCCTGTGACACCTGTGAGGACCCCGCGATGACTTTCCGTATGCCCGCCGAGTGGGCCCCGCACGAGCGCACCTGGATGGCGTGGCCGAGCCCCAACCCCACGTTCACCAACGACGAGGAGCTGGCCGAGGGCCGCGCTGCCTGGGCGAACGTGGCCCGCGCCGTGCGCCGCTTCGAGCCCGTCACCATGGTCGTCGGGACCGGCCAGAGCGAGTCCGCCCGCGCGCTGCTCGGCCCGGACATCGACCTTGTCGAGCGCGACCTGGACGATGCGTGGATGCGTGACATCGGCCCCACCTTCGTCCGTGACGGTGACCAACTGGCCGCCGTGGACTGGGTGTTCAACGGCTGGGGCGGCCAGGACTGGGCCCGCTGGGAGCACGACTCGAAGATCGCCCGGCACATCGCCGACATCGCGGGCGTGCCCGTGCACTCCTCGCCGATGGTCAACGAGGGCGGCGGCATCCACGTCGACGGCGAGGGCACCGTGCTGCTCACCGACACGGTCCAGCTCGACCCGGGCCGCAACCCCGGCCTGACCCGTGAGCAGGCCGAGGAGGCGATCCACGCCCGCATCGGGACCACGAAGGCCATCTGGCTGCCGCGCGGCCTGACCGGCGACTACGGCACCTTCGGCACCCGCGGCCATGTCGACATCGTCGCCGCGTTCGCCGCGCCCGGCGTGGTCCTCGTGCACGCGCAGCAGGACCCAGCCCACCCCGACTTCGAGGTCAGCAAGGAGATCATCGGGGTCCTCCAGGGGCAGACGGACGCCCGCGGCCGGACCCTGGAGATCGTCGAGGTGCCCGCGCCGACCGTCCTCACCGACGACGAGGGCTGGGTCGACTACTCCTACATCAACCACTACATCTGCAACGGCGGCGTCGTCCTGTGCGCCTTCGACGACCCGCGTGACGAGATATCGGCGGGCATCTTCCGCCGTCTCTTCCCCGACCGGACGGTGACACTCGTGGACGCCCGTACGATCTTTGCCGGGGGTGGTGGCATCCACTGCATCACCCAGCAGCAGCCGAAGGTGTGATCTAGGAGTAACCCCATGGCCGGGACAGCCCGTGCGCGCAAGAACGCACCGCCGCGCGAGGACGTCCTTGCCGCGGCCATGGAGATGATCGCCGAGCGCGGCCTGGAGAAGCTGACCATGGCCGCGCTCGGCCGTGAGGTGGGCATGAGCAGCGGCCACCTCCTCTACTACTTCCGCACCAAGGACGAGCTGCTCCTGCGCACCCTGGAGTGGAGCGAGTCCGCGCTCGGCGCCGAGCGGAGCCGGCTGCTCGCGCGGCGCGGCACGGCCCGCGAGCGGCTCGACGCGTACGTCGATCTGTACGTCCCCGACGGCCCCGGCGACCCGCACTGGACGCTCTGGCTGGAGGTCTGGAACCGCTCCCTGAACGCCGACGAGGACGAGCGCGACCGGCAGGTCGCCATCGAGAGCGCCTGGCACCGGGATCTGGTGGCGCTGCTCGCCGAGGGCGTCTCGCGGGGCGAGTTCAAGGGCCTCGACCCCGACCGGTTCGCGACGCGCCTTCGCGCGCTGCTCGACGGGTTCTCCATCCATGTGGCGATCGGCCTTCGGGGCACGGGCCGGGACCAGATCCTGGCGCACGTACGGGAGTTCCTGGACGGTGCGCTCTTCCCGGGAACCGAGGACGCTCCGGGGGCGTAAGACCTCGCTGCCCCCGTCTAGGTTGTACGCAATCCGGCGGATTGCGTGTCTTCGCGTGGTGCGCTTGTATCCCCGTGGGTCTTCGGTACCGGGCCGGGGGGATCGACAGGTTTTGGGGGAAGCCATGTCCACTGCTAGACGGGTGTCCTTGAGTGCCTTACTGGTCGCGGCGCTCGGCACCACCCTGTTACCGGCCGCGGCGCAGGCCGCGCCGCGGCAGCCGCCGGCGCCGAAGGTGGAGCGCGTGAGCGTCGCGGCCGACGGCACCGAGGCCGACGGGGCTTCCCGTACCGCGTCCATCTCGGGGAACGGCCGCTACGTCGCCTTCTACAGCGACGCGGAGAATCTGACCGAGGGTCATCAGGGGCCGTACGACTGGGCGTTCGTGAAGGATCTGGAGACCGGAGAGGTCAAGCGCCTCAAGAACTCCATGGCCGCCCCCGTGATCAGCGACGACGGGCGGTACGCGGCGCACACCGGCTGGGGCACGCACGGCATCAACGTCTTCCTCACCGACCTGAGCACGGGGGAGATCAAGCAGATCGACGGCAGGGGCTTCAAGTACAGCGCGTCATCCCCGGCCATCAGCGCGAACGGCCGCTACGTCGCCTACGACCTGCAGCCGCAACACCCCGGAGACCCCCAGCGGGTCGAGGTCTACGACCGCGAGACGGACACCCGCGAGCTCATCAGCGACGGACCGCCGGACTCGGCCCGCGACATGGTGGATCCGTCCATCAGCGCCGACGGCCGCCACGTCGCCTACGAGGACAAGGGCACCGGCCAGGTCCGGCTCCGCGACCGCACCACGGGCAGCCTCACCCGGATCGACGACGGCACCCCGTCCAAGGTGGTGGAGGTCAGCGGACGGACAGTTGCGCTGAACTCGGCGGACGGCGCGTACGTACGCGATCTGCGCACCGGAAAGGTCCAGCGCTTCGCGGGCAAGGGCGCGCAGGCCGTCAGCCCGGACGGGCGCCAACTCCTTTACCGGGACGCCGAGTCGGACGTCGTCCTGCGCGATCTCCGCAGCGGACACGAGGTGACCGTCGGCCACGGCGGGGCGCGTGCGGGCGCGATCGCCGACAAGGGGAAGAGCGTCGTCTACAGCTCGGACGCCACGGACGTGGTGCCGGGCGACACGAACGGCCTGGGGGACGTCTTCAAGTGGACGGCGCGCTGATGCCGCGTCTCTCAGGGGATGAGCAGACCAGCACTCGGCCGAGCAGCATTCATCTGAACCGGGGGAACCATGTCATGAACGCCAGAACCAGCAAGAGAGCCGTCACAGGCCTGTGCCTGACCGCCGTGCTCGGCACGATGGGAGCGCTCCCCGCCCATGCCTCGGGCACCGCGGCGCCCAAGCCCCCGTGGACGGAGCGCATCAACGTCACCGCCGACGGGGCCCAGACCACCGACGCCCCCGGTGGACCCGCCGTGAGCGCCGACGGCCGTTACGCCGCCTTCGCCACGGCGCGCTCGCTCACCGGGCCCGACGACACCAACAACAGCAACGACGTGTACGTCAGGGACCTTCGCCGCGGCACGGTCGAGCGGGTCGGGCTTCAGGACTCCGGTGCCGAGTTCGCCGACGGCACGGGCGCCGCGCAGCTCAGCGACGACGGACGGTACGTGCTCTTCGCCGCCCGGCTCGGCAGCACGGACGACGGCTTCATCGACCGCTACTACCTGCGGGACCGCAGAACGGACAGGACCGAGCTGGTCAGCCTTTCCGACGACGAAAGGCCCGTCCACGGCGACTACGCGGCACAGGCCAGGATGAGCGCGGACGGCCGCTACATCGCCTTCGTCTCCCGCCTGAAGGAGCACGGCGATTCCGCCGAGCGCACGCAGTACGGCGTCTATGTACGGGACCGCAAGGCGGGCACCACCCGGCTGATCAGCAAGGCCCCCGCCCCCGGCCAGGACGACCCCGGCTACGGCGTCACCGGTCTGGAGATGAGCGCCGACGGCAGCCGCATCACCTACGGCTACACGCAGTTCAGGCCCGGCTACGACCGGCAGGTGTACGCCTACGACCGGCGCCACGCCACCACCGACCGGCTCGACCTCACACCCGCCGGCGCCGACATCGCGATGACCGTCCCCACCTTGAGCGGGAACGGGCGGACGATGGCCTTCTCCTCCTGGTCCGACGGCCTGGTCCCTGACGACACCAACGGGCAGAGCGACGTCTTCCTGCGCGATGTGCGCGACGGCACCGTCGAGCGGATCTCCCTGAACGCCGAGGGCGAGCAGACGGAGTTCGAGTCGCTCAACCCCCGCATCAGTGCCGACGGCCGACACGTGGTGTTCCACTCCTGGGACACCCACCTGGTCGAGGGGGAGACGGCACGCGGCACGCTCTTCATCCGCGATCTGCGCACGCGCACCAACCAGCGGGTGACCGCGGCGCACGACGGAGGCGAGAGCGACTGGCTCGACCTGCCGGAGGCCGAGGTGAGCGCCGACGGCGGCGCGATCGTCTTCGTGTCCCGCGCGGGCAACCTGGTCCCGGACGACACGAACACGTGGTGGGACGCCTTCGTGCGCCATATCGGGCCGAGCAGCTGAACCACCAAGCCGAGCAGTTGAACCACCAACCACAAGGAACCACGGGGGACTTGAACATGTCCGGGAACCACCGCAAGCGCTTCGCCCTGACCGCCGCGGCCGTCGTCGCGGCCGTCACCGTCACCACCCTGCCCGCCGCCTTCGCCGCACCCGGCGCCGACGCCGCGCCCCGCACGGAGGGCGTCAGCGTCACGGCCGACGGCAAGGCGGCCAATGACCGCTCATCGGGGGCCGCCCTCAGCCGCGACGGCCGGTACGCGGCCTTCGACTCCGAGGCCACCGACCTGACCGCAGGCGACACGAACGGTCTTCGCGACATCTTCGTACGCGATCTGCGCACCGGAAAGACGGAACGCATCGCCCTTGCGGGCCGCGAGGTCAGGGGCCCGTCCCTGAGCGCCGACGGCCGCTACGTCGCGTTCGTCTCCTCGCCCGCGGGCAACTACTCGGACTCCGACGTCCGGCTCTACGACCGCAGGACCAAGAAGACCGAGCGCCTCGACGTCGAGCTGCCCGACGGCTTCGACGGCACCGGCGCGGGCGGCGTCTCGCTGAGCGCCGACGCCCGGTACGCCGTCTTCGACACCGACCACCGCGAGGACGGCGGCGTCGTCTTCCTGCGCGACCGCAAGACCGGCACGACGGAGCGGATCAGCCAGCCGAACGACACCTGGGAGCCGCGCGCCTCGCACTCGGCGACCGTCAGCGACGACGGCAGCCGCGTCGTCTACGCCCGCAACTACACCAACGGTCCGCGCGGCGACGACTGGAGCGACGTCTGGCTGCGCGACCGCACGACCGGCGAGCTGACGGAGATCGACCGCTCCCACGACGGCTCCGAGACCGAGAAGGAGTCCCTCGACCCGTCCATCAGCGGTGACGGCCGCAAGGTCGTCTTTGAGTCACGCGACACGCATCTCGTCCCCGACGACAACGACGCCGCCTGGAACGTCTTCGTGCACGACATCGCCTCCGGCAAGAACCAGCGGATCCACGGCACCCAGGGCGGCCCCGGCGAGGCCTACACCCGCTCGCCCGCGATCAGCGCGAACGGCCGCCTGCTCACGTTCATGACGGAGCTCGCCGAGCCGGGCTCCGAGTACGGCAAGGAGTGGCCCGCCTACCTGCGGGACCTGAAGACCGGCACGACCACGCTGATCAGTCCGGACACCACGGGCGGCACGGCATCGGCCAAGGTCGCCCCCGGCGGCATCTCGGCGAGCGGCGCGCGGATCGCCTTCTACTCCGCCGACGCGACCCTGCTGAGCGGCGACACGAACGACGGCTACGACGTCTTCGTACGCCACATGCGCTGACACCTCAGGCTGACGCTTCACTCGTGCGGGCGACGTTCGGACACGTCGCCCGCATGGTGAGACGGGGCAGCGCGGTGTGTGCGGGCTGTGGCAGGCTGCCACCGTGCTCTCGTTCGCCATGATTATTGGCAGCAGGCGCGCCGGTCCGCAGTGACCGTCTCGTACCACCATGTACGGGCGGACACCGTCGTCTTCAGACCCGCGCGCAAACCTCTCGTACCCACGAGGGGTTTTTTCGTTTCCTGGCCCAACTGCAGCCGGACGCGGAGCGCGAGGGATCATTGAGGCGGTGGAGCCGGTCATTCCGGTAGACCGAGATCCGACACAGGAGCCAGATCAGCATGACGGAAACCAGCACACCCGACGATGCGTTCCACGTCTTTGACACCACGCTGCGCGACGGCGCGCAGCGCGAGGGAATCAACCTGACCGTCGCGGACAAGCTGACCATCGCCCGGCACCTGGACGACTTCGGCGTGGGCTTCATCGAGGGCGGCTGGCCGGGTGCCAACCCCCGCGACACCGAGTTCTTCGCCCGCGCGCAGCAAGAGATCGACTTCCGGCACGCCCAGCTCGTGGCCTTCGGCGCCACCCGCCGCGCGGGGGCCAAGGCCGCCGAGGACCCGCAGGTCAACGCGCTCCTCGACTCCGGCGCCCCCGTCATCACGCTCGTCGCCAAGTCCCATGACCGGCACGTCGAGCTCGCCCTGCGCACCACGCTTGAGGAGAACCTGGAGATGGTGCGCGACACCGTCTCCTACCTCGTCTCCCAGGGGCGGCGCGTCTTCGTCGACTGCGAGCACTTCTTCGACGGCTACCGCGCCAACCCCGAGTACGCCAAGTCCGTCGTACGCACCGCCGCCGAGGCCGGCGCCGACGTCGTCGTCCTGTGCGACACCAACGGCGGCATGCTCCCCGCGCAGATCCAGGCGATCGTGGCGACCGTCATCGCCGACACCGGCGCCCGGCTCGGCATCCACGCCCAGGACGACACGGGCTGCGCCGTCGCCAACACCCTGGCCGCCGTGGACGCGGGCGCGACCCACGTCCAGTGCACGGCCAACGGCTACGGCGAGCGCGTCGGCAACGCCAACCTCTTCCCCGTCGTCGGCGCCCTGGAGCTGAAGTACGGCAAGAAGGTACTGCCCGAGGGCTCGCTGACCGAGATGACCCGCGTCTCGCACGCCATCGCCGAGGTCGTCAACCTCACCCCCTCCACGCACCAGCCCTACGTCGGCGTCTCGGCCTTCGCCCACAAGGCGGGCCTGCACGCCTCCGCGATCAAGGTCGACCCGGACCTCTACCAGCACATCGACCCGGACCTGGTGGGCAACCGGATCCGCATGCTCGTCTCCGACATGGCGGGCCGCGCCTCCATCGAGCTCAAGGGCAAGGAGCTCGGGGTCGACCTGGGCGACGACCGCGAGCTGGTCGGCCGGGTCGTGGAGCGGGTCAAGGAGCGCGAGCTCCAGGGGTACACGTACGAGGCCGCCGACGCGTCCTTCGAGCTGCTCCTGCGCGAGGAGGCGGAGGGCAGGCCCCGGCGCTACTTCCGCGTCGAGTCCTGGCGGGGCATCGTCGAGGACCGGCCCGACGGCACGCACGCCAACGAGGCGACGGTGAAGCTGTGGGCCAAGGGCGAGCGCATCGTCGCCACGGCGGAGGGCAACGGCCCGGTCAACGCCCTCGACCGGGCGCTGCGCGTCGGCCTGGAGCGGATCTACCCCCAGCTCGCCAAGATGGAACTGGTCGACTACAAGGTCCGCATCCTGGAGGGCAAGCACGGCACGTCCTCCACGACCCGCGTACTGATCTCCACCAGCGACGGTGACGCGGAGTGGTCGACGGTCGGCGTGGCGGAGAACGTGATCGCGGCGTCGTGGCAGGCGCTGGAGGACGCGTACACCTTCGGCCTGCTGCGGGCGGGCGTCACGCCCGTGGAGTGAGATCCCGTGGAGTGAGATCCGGTCTCATCCGAGGTATGACGAAGCGAAAACAGTCGGGCTCCGGACGTCCGTCCGGGGCCCGACTGAGTTAGCTTCGAAGTATGAGGAAGAATGGGACGAAGCGCATTTTTGTCGCATTGTCCGGCCTTCTCGTCTCCCTGGGGGCCGTGTCGCTCACGGTCGCGCCCGGAGCCGCGGCGGCCACGAGCGTCCCGGTGGTCGCGGAGGCTTGGGAGAAGAGCCCGGTGTACGTCGATCCGGCCGCATCGGACCAGCTGTCCGGGGCCGAAGCGGACGCCATCGCGGACAAGATCACGGACGCCGACAAGCCGGTCTTCGTGGCCGTGCTGCCCGCCGACTTCCCCCAGCAGGACCTCTTCCAGAAGCTTCGCACCGAGACCGGAGTGACGGGTGTGTACGCCATCCGGCTCGGTGACAAGTTCGACGCCGCGGCCGACAGTCAGGTCCTGAGCAACGCCGCGGTCTCGAACCTGGTGACGACGTACGGGGACGAGCCCGACACCAATACCCAGCTCAACGACTTCGTCGACCAGGCGGTCAAGGACGCGAACGGCACGGCACCGTCGTCCTGGGCCGACGCGGGATCCGAGGACGGCGTCTCCGTGGCCGCGCTGATCGGCGTCGGCGCGGTGCTCGTGGCCGGTGCCGGCGCGACGTACGCGGTGGTCAGCAGGAACCGCCGGCGCAAGGCGGACGAGCAGCGGGCGGCCCTGGAGAAGCTGCGGGTCGTGGTCGACGAGGACATCACGGCGTACGGTGAGGAGCTCGACCGCCTCGACTTCCACCCCGCGGAGGCGGGCGCGGACGACACGATGCGCGCGGACTACGAACGGGCCCTGGACTCGTACGAGAAGGCCAAGTCCTACATGGCGGCCGCGCAGCGCCCCGAGGAGGTCCGCGGCGTCACCCAGGCCCTGGAGGACGGCCGCTTCTCGCTCGCCCTCCTTGCCGCGCGCCGGGAGGGCAGGCCCCTGCCGGAGCGCCGCGCCCCCTGCTTCTTCGACCCCCGGCACGGCCCCTCGGTCAAGGACGCCCAGTGGGCACCGTCCGGCGGCGCCGAACGCTCCGTCCCGGTGTGCCTCGCCGACGCCACCCGCCTCGCCGACGGCGAGGAACCCCTTTCCCGCACGGTCGCCACCGAGTCGGGCGAGCGCCGCCCCTACTGGGAGGCGGGCCCCGCCTACGGCCCCTGGGCGGGCGGCTACTTCGGCGGCGGCATCCTGCCGGGCCTGCTCATCGGCACGATGCTGGGCGGCATGATGGCGAGCCCCGCGTACGCGGCGGACTACGGCTCCGGGTACGGCGACTTCGGGGCGGGCTCCGGGTACGACGGCGGCGACTACTCCGGGTCGGACTTCGACTCCGGGGACTTCGGGGGCGGCGGAGACTTCGGCGGCGGCGGGGACTTCGGCGGGGGCGGCGATTTCGGGGGCGGGTTCTAGGCTGCCTCCGGCTGCTCGCCCCGCCACTCGTGCGCGAGCAGCGACCAGATCTCCATGTCGTGCCGGACCCCGCGGTAGAGGGACTGGTCCCGCAGGGTGCCGTCCAGGTGCATGCCCATCCGCTGGGCGACGGCCCTGCTGCGGGTGTTGCCCGCGCTGTTCCACCACTCGATCCGGTGCATCCCGCGCTCACCGAAGGCGTACGCGATCAAGTGCCGTACGCCCGCGCTGATCAGCCCGCGGCCCTCGCCCGCGGGCTCCGTCCACACACCGATCTCGCAGTTGCCGCGCTCGGCGTCGAACTGCACGAACATCACGCCGCCGACCAGGGTGCCGTCCAGCCAGATCCCGTAGATCCGCCCGGCGTCGGCGGCCTGCTTGTCCGCGAAGACCTGGAGCGTGGCGCGGGCGGACTCCACGTCGGTGGAGCGCGTGGCCCACGGGATCCACGGGTCGGTGTGCGGGCGGGCCCGGTCGATGTGGGCGAGGAACTCGTCGGCCTGCCAGGGCTCCAGGAGGCGGAGCTCGGCACTCTCGGTCAGTGGTATGGCGTACATGGCGGTTCCTAGGTACGAGAGGTACGGGTACGAGGCGCTGGCGTACGTAACGAACGTTGGGTATGTACCCTACCGGGTATGACGCCAGCCCGTGGAGACCATGACGCACGCCGGACCGAGGTCTCCCAGGCGGTGTGGCGGGTCCTTGCGGCGCGCGGATTCGGCGGCCTTACGCTGCGCGCGGTCGCCACGGAGATGGGGGCGACCACCGGCCTCCTGACGCACTACTTCCCGAGCAAGCGGGCCCTGGTCCGGCACGCCCTCGACGTGCTCGACCGCAGGTCGGCGGACCGGCCGCGCCCCGCGACGGAACGGGCCGGGGCGGCGTCGGGCCTGGTGATGCTGCGGGCCCGGCTCCTGGACATCCTTCCCTTGGACGCGGAGAGCGCGGCGAGCAACCGCATCTGGGTGGGCTCCTGGGACGTCGCGCTCGCCGACCCGGAACTGGCCGACGAGCACGCGGCGCGCTACCGCCAGGGCCGCGAGCGGATGACCGAGCACATCGCGGAGGCCCAGCGCCTGGGCGAGCTGCCACAGGCTCCACCGCCGGCGGATGTGGCGGCGGCGGCCCAGAGCTTCGTGCTCGGCCTGGTGGTCCAGGCGCTGTTCGCACCGGGGGAGTTCCCTGCCGAGCGGCAGATCGCGCTGGTGGACGAGTTTCTGGCGGGGCTGAGGGAGGGCTGAGGGGAGCGATCCCGCGGCGAACCGCTTGACGCCGCACTGAATTAACGAGACGATACGTCTCGTACCGCATCGCGTCACAGTGATCGACCGAGCAGCACTGGAGGCCCCGTGAAGGATTCAACTCCCCAGGAGCAGTACGTCGACGTCGCCCCCGGCGTGCGGCTGTGGACCGAACGGCGGGGCGCGCCCGACGCCCCCGCGCTGCTCCTGATCATGGGCGCGCAGGCCTCAGGGCTCGGCTGGCCCGACCCTCTGGTCGAAGCGCTTGCGGCCCACCACCAGGTGATCCGCTACGACCACCGGGACACGGGCCGCTCGACCTCTTCCTTCGACGAACACCCGTACCCCATAACGGACTTGGCGCAGGACGCGATCGCCGTCCTGGACGGCCTGGGCATCGACCGGGCCCACGTGGTGGGCATGTCGCTCGGCGGCATGCTGACGCAGTTGCTCCTGGCGGACCACCCCGAACGCGTACTCAGCGCAACGCTGATCGGCACCTGCGCGATGAGCACCACGCCGTACAAAGCCCCGGACGGAACCGAGATCCCCGTACCCGACCTCCCCGGCATCTCCCCCCAGATCCTGGACCTGTGGTCACGCCCGGTCGAGGACGAGGGCCTGGAGGCGGAGCTGGACCGCAGAGTGGACCACTGGCAGGCCCTGAACGGCACCGAACTCCCCTTCGACGCCGACTACTTCCGCGCCCTGGAGCGCAGGATCATCACCCACACCGGCACCCACGCGGTCTCGACGGCCCACGCGAGGGCGGACGCCGCGAACATGCTCCGCACCAAGGAACTGGCCACCACACAGATCCCCACCCAGATCATCTCCGCCACGGCAGAGCCGGTGTTCCCGCCCCCGCACGCCCAGCACCTGTCCCAGGTGATAGCGGGCGCACGCCTGACGGAAATCCCGGGCATGGGGCATGCGTTGCCGCCGGAGGTGCTGGGGCCGTTGGCGGAGGCGATCTTGTCGAACAGCCTTATGGGGTAAGGCCGGAGGCGGCTGTACGCTCGACTCCCGTTGCCCCAGCGGCACTTGATGCTAGCCGTGCCGCCGCTCGGCCGCCGCATGCCACCACCCGGGAGGCGAAGGTCCGGTCGCCTTCGATGTCGGCTGGTCCGGGTGCAGGCCGAGTGGTCGCAGGGTGGATGAGCGGACGTGGACCGTGAACGAGCCGTGCCAGTGGCCGTCCGGGCCCCGGCCGCACATGTGGTCCCAGTAGATGTCTTCCGGCGCGAAGGGCATCCAGTCGATGCCGCGCTCACGCAGTCAAGCGCGGAGGGCCGCCATGGGGTGCGGGCGGCCGGGGGTGTTCTCGTACGCGGTGATGGTGGTCCACATGGCAGCCATCGTGCCCGCTCCGGGCCCCGGCCGCAGCAGGTTTACGTCCCCGCTCAGGAAGCCGGGGGCCGGTAGCCGCCGGTCAGGCCGCTTGCGTGCCCAACCCCGTGAGTTCGGCGGACAGTTGCCACAGGCGGGCCGCCGCCTCCGGGTCCGTCGCCCACGGCTTCACCCCGCCGATCAGCATGTCCTCGGTCGTCGCGGGCTCCGCGATGTCGCAGTCCTGGCAGTACGCGCCGCCGTGCGCGTCCAGGAGTGGGGACGTCGCCGCCCAGACCGCCGTCGCCGCGCCCTGCGCCGGGGTCTTGAAACCGGGGGCCGGTGTGCCGTCGGGGGTCATCCAGCCCTGTGCGATCTGCTCGTCGCGGGGGATGTGGCGCTGCAGGGGGGTCAGGATGCTGCCGGGGTGTACGGCGAAGGCCCGGGGGCTGGTGCCCGCCGTGTCGCGCAGGGAGTTCAGGTGCACGGCGAAGAGTGCGTTCGCGGTCTTCGACTGGGCGTAGGCGAGCCAGCGGTCGTAGCCGTCGCGGACGAAGTGCGGGTCCGTCCAGCGGATGTCGGAGAGGAAGTGGCCGGAGGAGGCCACGGACACCACGCGGGCCTCCTCGGCCGAACTCAGCGCCGGATAGAGGTGGTTGGTGAGCGCGAAGTGGCCCAGGTGGTTGATCGCGAAGTGCGCCTCCCAGGTGCCGTCCGGGCCCACGCGGGTCTCCGGGCACGCCATGACGCCCGCGTTGTTGATGAGGATGTCGAGCTTGTGGTCGTCCCTCTCCAGGAGCTGGTCCGTGAACTGCCGGATGCTCGACAAGTCCGCCAGGTCGAGGGGGCGCACCTCCACCCGCGGTACGCCGTGCAGCGCCTCGCGCGCCGTGGCGGGCCTGCGTGCCGGGACGATGACGTGTGCGCCCGCCCGGCTCAGCGCCCGTGTGATCTCCAGGCCGAGCCCCGAGTATCCGCCGGTGACCAGTGCCGTCCTGCCGTGGAGGCTGATCCCGTCGAGTACGTCGTCCGCCGTGCTGTTCGCGCCGAAACCGCTGCCGATCTTGTGCTGCTTTTGCCGTGTGGTCATGCGGGCGACCGTAGGAGCTGGAGCGCCCTCTAGCGCAAGGAGCCATCGCCGGCTGCCGTTACCTGCCAGCGGCCCGAATGGCCGGGCGGGAGCGCCAGGTCGCGCCGGACCGCCGCGTAGTACTCCTCGCGCGTCGCGCGCTGGCGGGCGAGCAGCCGCTCCCACGCCTCGGGATCCCGGGTGCCCTCGCGCATGAAGCGTTCCATGGCGACCACCGTCATGACCCAGACCCGTGCCGTGGCCACCACTTCCGGTGTGCCGAGCATCAGCAGCGCCTCGCCGGCCGGGTCCCGCGCACTGGCCGCCTCGGCCAGGTGGGGCTCCGCGTCGGCGGGGGACAGGGGGTGCGGATGCGGGTCGTTGCCGTGGTGGGCCGAGACGCGGTAGGTGAGGGTCACCGTCTGCTTCAGGACCCGGGCGTACTCGGTGTAGACGGTGAGCCGCCGCTCCTCCCAGCGGGCGGCCTGCTCTCGCTGAAAGCGCACGCGGTCGCCGCGCATGATGGCCACGTACGAACCGAAGGCACCGACGATCACGCCTATGAGGGCGGGGAGTTGCTGCAGAAACTCGGGCACGGCCCGAACCGTATCGAACCCCGAAACGCCGAGCGCCCGCCCTCCCGTTACGGGGGTGGAGGGCGGGCGCGCTCAGGGAGAGCTGACGCTCATGCAGGGCTGAAGGCCCTGTCAGATGGAGGGCTCAAAGCCCCCGTCAGGCGGCGTTCTTGATCGCGGAGATGTCGAAGTTCAGCTTGATCTTGTCGGAGACCAGCACCCCGCCCGTCTCCAGAGCCGCGTTCCAGGTGAGGCCCCACTCCGAGCGGAGGATCTCCGACTTGCCCTCGAAGCCGACGCGCTCGTTCCCGAAGGGGTCCGTGGCCGCGCCGTTGAACTCCAGGTCGATGGAGATCTCCTTGGTGGTGCCGAGGATCGTCAGGTCACCGGTGACGCGGTAGTCGTCGCCGCCGAGAGCCTCCGCCTTGGTGGAGCGGAACGTCATCTCCGGGAACTCGTCGGTCTTGAAGAAGTCCGAGCTCTTCAGGTGGCCGTCACGGTCCGCGCTGCCGGTCTCGATGCTGTCCATCTTGATGTCGATGGAGGCCGTCGAGCGGGACGGGTCCGTGCCGTCCAGGTGCAGCGTGCCGGCGACGTCCGCGAACGAGCCCTTGACGTTCGTGACCATGGCGTGCCGGGCGACGAAGCCGATCGACGTGTGCGAGGGGTCGATCGTGTAGTCGCCGGTCAGGGCGGCCAGCTCCGGGTTGACCGGGGCGGGCGCCGTGGCGGTGATGGTGGCGGTGTCGTTCTTGCGGCCGAAGAGACCCATGACTGCTCCTTGGGGACGAGCTGCGGGCGGTGACGCCGAGCTGCGAGCTACGGGGATGTACCTGCTGAATGGCTGTTGAATGTTCAACGAGATTGACTGTAACCCTATTCTGTTCAATATTCAACAGAGAGCGGAGCGTGTTCATGAGATCACGTACCGAGAGCGACGCTACGGCGGGTCGAGGCACCCCGCCCCTTGGACTTCCGCCCGGCGGTACTTGGACTGCCGCGCCCCGTCGGGCCCGACTTCGTTGACCGGGGTACGACAACGCGGATACCCAGGTCCGCATGCTCTCGTCCCGTTCCGGAAGACTCCGCTCCCGAAGACTCCGCGCGGCCTGCGCCATCGCCGCCGCATCGTCCGCCGTGTTCGCCCTGGCAGGACCCGCCACCGCCGACCCCACCCCGCAGGCCGCGCAGACGGTCATCGCCTCCGGGCAGCTCACCGTCGCCGTCGCCGACGACTTCCCCCGCGTCCTCTCGTACACCGACAAGGCGACCGGCGCCCGCCTCATCGGCAGCACCCGCCCGGTCACCGAGGTCACCCTGAACGGCAAGGCCTACAAGGTCCAGGTCAAGGGCGCCCCGCAGATCGAGGGCGCCACGGCCGCCTACACCCTGACCTTCCCCGACGTCGCCGGCGTGGAGCTCGACGCCCGGCTCTCGGTGCGCGGGCGCGCCACCACCTTCAAGATCACCGCGGTCCGCGACACCGAGGCCTTCCGCGTCGGCACCATCGACATCCCCGGCCACGACCTCGTCTCCGTCGGCAGCTCGGACGGCGGCGCCGAGACCGCGTTCACCAAGCTGGACCCGGACTCCACGCGGACCGCCGACAAGTTCGGCAAGGTCACCGCCGAGACCCCGGCGGACCAGGCGCCCGTCGGCGCCTCGTACGCCATCGTCAACACCGGGCAGCTCGCGGCCGCCGTCGAGTCCAATTCGACGTACGACAAGCCGAGCGGGGTCACGGGCCAGGACGGCGCCCGTTTCTGGCACCAGGCCACCAAGGGCGACGACGGCGCGACCCGGGTCGGCGTCTGGTCCGGGCAGTGGGTGAACCGGGGCGCGGGCGCCGCCGAGCCCGCGAAGGGGGACGACCTGCCCTGGGCGAAGGTCGTCGTCACGCCCGACGCCAACGGCGACAAGCGCGTCGACTGGCAGGACGGCGCCGTCGCCTTCCGCGACACCATCGCCATCAGGCCCAAGGGCGGCGAAGGCACCCCCGACCGGGTCATCTCGCACATCCCCTTCAACTTCGGGAGCCAGGCCCAGCACCCCTTCCTGCGCACCCTCGACGACGTGAAGCGGGTCTCCCTCGCCACGGACGGGCTCGGGCAGCAGGCCATCCTCAAGGGGTACGCATCCGAGGGCCACGACTCCGCACACCCCGACTACGGCGGCAACTACAACCAGCGGGCGGGCGGCCTCAAGGACCTCAACAAGCTCCTGAAGGAAGGCAAGAAGTGGGGCGCCACCTTCGGCGTCCACGTGAACGCCACCGAGGCGTACCCGGAGGCGAACGCCTTCGACGAGAAGCTCGTCGACAAGACCAAGCCCGGCTGGAACTGGCTCAACCAGAGCTACTACATCGACCAGCGCCGCGACATCAACAGCGGTGACCTGGCGAGCAGATTCAAGCAGTTGAGGAAGGAGACCGACCCGAATCTCTCCCTCATCTACATGGACGTCTACTACACCCACGGCTGGATCGCCGAGCAGACCGCGAAGGCCGTGAAGGGGCAGGGCTTCAACCTCGCCACCGAGTGGGCGGACAAGTTCGAGCGCGACTCGCTCTGGTCGCACTGGGCCAATGACCTCGACTACGGCCCCAAGACCAACAAGGGCCTCAACTCGCAGATCATCCGCTTCATCCGCAACAGCGAGAAGGACATCTGGAACGCCGACCCCGTCCTCGGCCAGACCGCCATCGACGAGTTCGAGGGCTGGACCGGCGAGAACGACTGGAACGCCTTCTACGCCAACATCTGGCAGCGCGACCTGCCCGCCAAGTACCTCCAGCACGAGCGGATCACGCGCTGGGACGCGAAGAGCAACGACATCACCTTCACCGGCGGGGTGCGCGGCACGGTCGAGGACGGCAAGCGCACGTTCTACGACGACGGCCGCAAGGTCCTGAGCGACACCTCGTACCTGCTCCCGTGGGCCGGCGGGAAGAAGCTCTACCACTACAACAAGGCGGGCGGTACGACGAGTTGGGCGGTGCCCGGCAACTCGTACACCGTCTACAAGCTCACCGACAACGGCCGCGTCAAGACCGGCACCGTGCGCGCCGACGGCGGCAAGGTCACCCTCAAGGCCGAGCCGGGACAGCCGTACGTCCTCTACCCGGCCGACACCACCCCCTCCGCCACCGACCCGGCCTGGGGCGACGGCGGTCCGGTCAAGGACCCCGGATTCCACGACGCACGCCTGGGCGACTGGTCGAAGACCGGCACGGTCACGCGCGACACCGACAAGCTGGGCCGCCACAGCGCCGAACTGAGCGGCGCACCCAAGGCCTCAATCGCCCAGCAGATCAAGGGACTTGAGCCCGGCAAGCGCTACACCGCGTCAGCCTGGATGGAGGTCGAGCCCGGCAAGGAACGCCGCACGACCCTCGGCATCGCGGGCACGTCCCGCTCCGTCGAGCGCTCGACCCTGCAGAACACCGACGCGGGCAGCCAGTGGCAGGGGACCTATCTGCAGCGAGCCAAGGTCAACTTCACCGCACCGGCGAACGGCACGGCGACCCTGAAGGCCGAGGCCGCCGACGGCTCGACGGCCCGGGTGCGGATCGCCGACGTACGCGTCGTCGCCAACGCCCCCACCAGCAAGCCGGGCGACACGGTCGCGTACGAGGACTTCGAGGACGTCGACCAGGGCTGGGGGCCCTTCGCCAAGGGCAGCGGGGGAGGGGTGACGGACCCGCGCACCCACATCGCGCTCAAGCACGCCCCGTACACCCAGTCCGGCTGGAACGGAAAGCTCATCGACGACGTCCTCGACGGCGCACGCTCCCTGAAGACACACGAGGGCAACAACGGCCTCGTCTACCGCACCACCCCGGCGACCGTCCCCCTCACCAACGGACGCTCCTACAAGGTCAGTTACGACTATCAGGCGAGCCACGCCGACTCCTTCGACTGGGTCACCGGATACGACAGGATCGCCGCGGACGGCAAGCCGGACTCGGTCGAGACGCGCCGCACCGCGCTCGGCGAGCAGCGCACGACGGGCCACTTCGAGCAGACCGTCACGGCGGGCTGCGGCGACACCTGGGTGGGCCTGCGGATGCGGGACGACGCCGCAGGGACCGCGGACCTCGCCCTGGACAACCTCAGGGTGACCGACCTGGGTCCGGCGACGGAGCAGCCCGCGTGCGCCACGCTCGGCCTCGCGAGCAAGGCGGAAACCCTTGAACCGGGCGTGAAGAACGAGGTCACCGCCACCTTCACCAACTACGAATCGACGGCGGCGAAGTCCGCGCAGGCCACCATCGCCCTCCCGGACGGCTGGACCGCCGAGCCCTCGGCCCCGGTCGCCCTGGACACGGTGGCCCCGGGCGCAAAGGCCACCGCCACCTGGCAGGTCACGCCTCCCGCGGACGCCAAGTACCAGCCCTACAGGCTGAGTTCAAAGGTGACGTACGCGATCGACGGCGAGGCCAGGGAGCTGGCCGCCGAGACCTCCGTGCGCACACTGCCGCCGCCGCCCGCGGTGGACACGTACGCCTCCGACATGGACTGGACGTCCATGGAGAACGGCTGGGGCCCGGCGGAGAAGGACATGTCGAACGGCGAGACGGCGGCGGGCGACGGCAAGCCGCTGACCGTCAACGGCACGGTCTACGAGAAGGGCCTCGGCACGGCATCACCCGGCACGATCCGCTACTACCTCGGCGGCAAGTGCACGTCCTTCACGGCGCAGGTCGGCCAGGACGACTCGCAGGGGACGCGGGGGAGCGTGCAGTTCAGCGTGGCGGCCGACGGCACGGAGAAGGTCAAGTCCCCGGTCCTGAAGGCGGCGGACGACGCGTGGTCGCTGACCGCCGATGTCTCCGGAGCCAAGTACGTCGACCTGGTGACGGGCGACGGCGGCGACGGACCCGGCAACGATCACGCGGACTGGGGGGAGGCGCGCTTCCACTGCGGGGGCTGATGAACCCCGGCTCCTACCTCTGCGGGCTCGGCCGGCGCGGGGGTGGGAGGTCCGGACCCTCCGACCGGGACGACGGCAGGCGCAGGCCCCAGGCCTCCCGGATGCCGTCGATGAGCGGACGCGCGCTGTAGGGCGACACCGCGAGCTCCATCCGGGCCTCGGCGAGAAGCTCCGGATCGCCGTCGGGACCCCGGTCGATGGCCGCGGCCCGGCGGCGGTTGAACCCCTTGCGCCCGAAGATGTCGAGCAGGGTGAGGGAGAAGTAGGCGTACGCGGCCGCCTCGTCGATGAGGGCGCGTGCCTCGTCGGGCAGATCGCCCTCCCCGAGCTCGGCCCACCGGCCGAGCGGCGCCTGGATGGCGAAGTGTTCGAGGGCCGCCCGGAGGTTCTGGGGGCGGCGGGGGCCGGTCGCACGCAGGTGGCCCACGAGGTTCCGGAACGATCCGAGGATCACGCTGGTCTCGGGCGTCCACCGCTGCTTGGCGAGCAGGGTGCGGAACCCCGCGAGCGTCTCGGAGAGCTCCTCCAGGATGATCGACCGTGAGATGACGGTGAGTTCGAGCGCGCTGGTCGCCTCCTGTATCTCCAACAGGCGCCGTGCGTACCGGATCAGGTCGCGCGGGACGCCGCCGGACAGCGCGTGGGCGAGCAGGACGTACGGGTCCGAGATGTCGGGAGCCCGCTCTCTGAGGATCTTCACCGACTCGGCGAGCACACCTGGTTGTACGTGGATGACGTCGTCCAGCGAGCTGTCGGTGACGTCGCGGTGCGGAAGGCCGCGCCGGACGAACGCGGCGCCGACGTCCTCGGCGACGGAGATGAGGTAGTGCACGTGCTCCACGCCCAGGATCGCCTTGATCTCGCCGAGGAAGGCCAGGGCCTGGGTGTCGGTGCCCAGGCGGTCCAGCTCGTCGATGGCGATGATGACGCGGTGGCCGCGGTCGTGCAGTTCCCGCGCGACACCGCCGAGCACCCGGCGGAAGTCGGAGACCAGCTCGGGGTAGTTGGGCGGGACTGTGGAGACCGAGGTCGTCTGTGTGGCGCCGAGGGTGAGCAGCTGCAGGGTCGCGGTGTTGACCGCGGACGATGAGCTCTGGACGGTCTGCAGCCGGTAGAGGCGATTGCGGCACATGGTGACCAGGGGCGGTTCCGCCCTGATCAGGCCCCAGGAGCGGGACGTGAGGCGGAGCAGCAGGATGCCCACCAGCCAGACGCAGATCCGCTCGGGGTTCTCCGGGTCGGTCAGGATGAGCCTCGCCGGCTCGATGGAGATCAGGAGCAGCAGCGCGAGGAGGGGGATGATCAGCTTGTGGAGAGGGCCGTACAGCCGCCGCTTCGGGATCGTCCAGCGGCCGACGCGATAGGCGGTGTCGTACCAGTCCGTCCAGTACTGGATGTTGCAGATGCACCAGAGGACGACCAGCGGCAGGAGCAGATAGAGCGTCCCGTGCTGCGGCAGCTCCCTGGCGTGCCGCCGTACATCGGGATCGAAGCCGAGCAGCGCGAAGGAACCGAGTATCAGGGCGTACGCGATCCCGGCGGGCAGCAGGCGCCGCAGCGTGCTCAGGATCCAGGAGACCGTCCAGGAACGGCGCAGGGTCCAGACGACGACACCGGCGCCGGTCAGCACGAGCGCCGTCCCCACGGCCTCGCCCTGCCAGACGTCCGCCGCGCGCTCACCGATCGCGCCGGACACGTCGGTGACGTGCCGCCACACGGTCGCGCCGTACTCGTCCTGCAGGGCCCGGGCCGCCGCGAACAGGCCCAGGGAGATGAGTACGGCCGCCGTCCCGGCATAGGTGAGCCAGCGGGCCAGTTGCGCCAGCGGAAGGACGACGCGGCGGCGCAGCCACGACTGCCACGTCGGCAGCCGCGCGAACGCGGGGGGCATGAAGTCCTCGTACCGCATATAGCGTTCGCAGACCTTCACGAACAGGGAGGTCACGAAGTCGTACGGGGCATACGTCGACGGAGCCTGCTGCATGACGGCGAAGGCCGAGTCCTGCAGGCAGTTCTCCAGGAGGGTCGTCTTCCCGGTCCCGCGGGGGCCGCTGACGGCTATGGTCCCGCCGTCGATCTGCTCGATCTTCCGCCGCAGGCGGCCCAAGGCGTCGTTCTCGACGATGTACTCACGGCCCCTCGGCGACCGCAGCCCTTCGTGGCTGCTGGGCAGGAGCAGCGCGTCGGGGTCCTCGCCGAGCAGTTCGTCGACGACGCGCGGCACCACACGGTTCGTTCCGTCGCGGCGCAGGGCCCTGGCCCAGGCGCGGCGTCCGATCCCGACCGGAAGCCAGAGGGCCAGCCAGGCGATGCCGAGCAGGAGCAGCATTGCCCAGCGCCCGGTCTGCTCCAGCGACTGCGGGTCCCGGAGCGCGAAGGCCAGGGCGGTCACGGTGAGGGCGATGAGGGTGACGAGGGTGAAGAGGAAGTCGGCGCCGGCGAACCAGCAGCACAGGGTGATCAGGGCCAGCGCGTAGAAGATGCCGGTCCGCCGGTTCCCATGGATTCCGTCACCGGTATGTTCGAGCGCGTCCGAGACGCTCTGCTGGTGGGCGACGGAGGCACGGTAGCTCGCGAGTGTGTCCGCGCTGGACGCGAGAGACTGTTCGACGTTGGCTTCCGTGGACATGGCGTCGAGCACGGCTGCAACCGGTGTCCTGCCCGGGCGTGCCTCAAGGCGTCTCGCCGTGCGGGGTTCCTCCAGGCAGGCCAGGACGGAATTCTTGTAGATA
Source organism: Streptomyces sp. NBC_01381 (assembly GCF_026340305.1). NCBI lineage: Bacteria > Bacillati > Actinomycetota > Actinomycetes > Kitasatosporales > Streptomycetaceae > Streptomyces > Streptomyces sp. NBC_01381. Next base: position 1,100,525 of record NZ_JAPEPI010000002.1, read on the forward strand.
CGCTCCTCGGTGTCGCTCTCCCAGACCCAGGGCATGGCACGCAGGGTCCCAGGTTTCCGCCGTACGCGGCAGGGCCGCCGTGGAGGCGGCGCGCGGTAGTCGCCTGTGAGGTGTCTCTCACGGAGCGCTTTGTGGGATCCCCACAGCTGGACATGGCTCTGAGCAGTCACTTCGCCTGTACAGCCGAGAGCTTCTGTTCGGGGGCGCCAGGAAAACGGGCCGGAGACTGTGCAGAGTCGACGGTCCGTTTTTATGGTGGCGCTTCGTAAGGTCACTACATGACCGTTTTGGACGACACCGCTTCTCCCGAGGGCGAGCCCACCGACGCGCGCGGGCGCGTGGCCGAACTGCACGCGATCCGTGCCGAGGCGCTGCGCGGGCCGAGCGAGAAGGCGACGAAGGCCCAGCACTCCAAGGGCAAGCTGACCGCGCGGGAGCGCATCGAGCTGCTGCTCGACGCGGGTTCGTTCCAAGAGGTCGAGCAGTTGCGCCGGCACCGGGCGACCGGTTTCGGCCTGGAGGCCAAGAAGCCGTACACCGACGGTGTCATCACCGGCTGGGGCACGGTGGAGGGCCGCACGGTCTTCGTCTACGCGCATGACTTCCGCATCTTCGGCGGCGCGCTCGGCGAGGCGCACGCCACCAAGATCCACAAGATCATGGACATGGCCATCGCGGCCGGTGCCCCGCTGGTCTCCCTGAACGACGGCGCGGGCGCCCGTATCCAGGAGGGCGTCTCCGCGCTGGCCGGCTACGGCGGCATCTTCCAGCGCAACACCAAGGCGTCGGGCGTCATCCCGCAGATCAGCGTGATGCTGGGCCCGTGCGCCGGCGGCGCCGCCTACAGCCCCGCCCTGACGGACTTCGTCTTCATGGTCCGCGAGACCTCGCAGATGTTCATCACCGGACCGGACGTGGTGCGCGCGGTGACCGGCGAGGAGATCTCCCAGAACGGTCTGGGCGGCGCGGACGTGCACGCCGAGACCTCGGGCGTCTGCCATTTCGCGTACGACGACGAGGAGACCTGCCTCGCCGAGGTGCGCTACCTCATCGCGATGCTGCCCTCGAACAACCGCGAGAACCCGCCGGTGCACGAGTCGGACGACCCGGCGGACCGCCGCTCGGACGTGCTGCTCGACCTGGTCCCGGCGGACGGCAACCGTCCCTACGACATGGCCAAGGTCATCGAGGAGCTCGTCGACGACGGCGACTACCTGGAGGTCCACGAGCGCTGGGCCCGCAACATCATCTGCGCGCTGGCCCGTCTGGACGGCAAGGTGGTGGGCATCGTCGCCAACCAGCCGCAGTCCCTGGCGGGTGTCCTGGACATCGAGGCCTCGGAGAAGGCCGCCCGTTTCGTCCAGATGTGCGACGCTTTCAATATCCCGATCGTGACGCTCCTTGACGTCCCCGGCTTCCTGCCGGGCGTCGACCAGGAGCACGGCGGGATCATCAGGCACGGCGCGAAGCTGCTCTACGCGTACTGCAACGCGACGGTGCCGCGGATCTCGCTGATCCTGCGCAAGGCGTACGGAGGTGCCTACATCGTGATGGACTCCCAGTCCATCGGAGCGGACCTCACCTACGCCTGGCCGACCAACGAGATCGCGGTGATGGGCGCCGAGGGCGCCGCCAACGTCATCTTCCGCCGGCAGATCGCGGCCGCCGAGGACCCCGAGGCGATGCGTGCGCGCATGGTCAAGGAGTACAAGGCCGAGCTGATGCACCCCTACTACGCCGCGGAGCGAGGCCTGGTCGACGACGTCATCGACCCGGCAGCAACCCGCGAGGTGCTCATCAGCTCCCTGGCGATGCTCCGCAACAAGCACGCCGACCTGCCGTCGCGCAAGCACGGCAACCCCCCGCAGTAATCCTGCAGTAGCCCACAAGGAGAACGCTGCACATGACTAACCCCGACATCCGCGTCGAGAAGGGTCACGCCGAGCCGGAAGAGGTCGCCGCCATCACGGCGATCCTGCTGGCCCGTGCCGCCGCACAGCCCGCCGCCCCCGCCCGCCGAGGCCGCGACAAGGCCGGCTGGCGCCGCCTCGAGCGCACCCCGGGCTTCCGCGCCCCGCACAGCTGGCAGGGCTAGCCCCCGCCGCCTGAGGCATGCTTCTGGGCCCCGTACTCCAAGGAGTACGGGGCCTTCGCGCTGCCGGGTAAACGGGCGGGTGGGCGGGAAACCAAGAGGCCTCGCACCGACGTAACGGTGCGAGGCCCATCGACGTACAGGCAAGGACCGCTAACGCAGCCGAGCCATCAGCGCATGCTCCACGAGCGTGATCAGCCCGCTCTTCGCGTCCGCGCGGTGACGCGCGTCCGTCGTGATGATCGGAGTGTCCGGGCCGATCTGCAGCGCCTCGCGGACCTCGTCCGGCGTATACGGCTGGTGGCCGTCGAAGCCGTTGAGGGCGATGACGAAGGGCAGGCCGGAGTTCTCGAAGTAGTCGACGGCGGGGAAGCAGTCGGCGAGCCTCCTCGTGTCGACCAGGACCACGGCGCCGATCGCGCCGCGTACGAGGTCGTCCCACATGAACCAGAAGCGGTCCTGACCGGGCGTACCGAAGAGGTACAGGATCAGGTCCTGGTCCAGGGTGATGCGACCGAAGTCCATCGCGACCGTCGTGGTCGTCTTGTCTCCGGTGTGGGTGAGGTCGTCGATGCCCGCGGACGCGGACGTCATGACGGCCTCGGTGCGCAGCGGGTTGATCTCAGAGACCGCTCCGACGAACGTGGTCTTGCCCACGCCGAAGCCGCCCGCCACCACGATTTTCGCGCTGGTGGTGGAGCGGGCTGTTGCTCCGCCGCTAGAGCTTGCGAAGTCCACTGAGCACCCTTTCGAGCAGTGTCACGTCTGGCTGGCCGCCGGCGGACTCGTCGCCGCCCGGCTGGTGGATGGCGACAAGTCCGGCCTCGGCCAGGTCGGCTACGAGGATCCGGGCGACGCCGAGGGGAATGGTGAGCAGTGCCGAGATCTCGGCCACTGACTTGATCTCGCGGCACAGGTTGCAGATGCGCTGATGCTCGGGCAACTGGCCCTGCAACTGGTGCGGTTGTGCGGTGGTGTGCACCAGCGCCTCGATGGCGAGCTGGTAGCGGGGCCTGGTGCGGCCGCCCGTCATGGCGTACGGGCGCACCAGGGGGTTGCTCGCAGACCCCGCGGGCGCCGGTTCAGGGGCGCGTCGCTGTGGTTGCACTGGCTGGATCCTGGGTGTGTGAGGCTGCTCGTACGGGTTCTGACGGGGGCCCGGCTGCTGCGGCTGCCGGTACGGCGCGCGGTGCTGGCTGGGCGCGGAGGGGAAGTTGTACCGGTTCGGCGCCCCGTCGTGCGGCCCCTGTGCCTGGCCGTGACCAGGCGACCAGTTGGCCGATGACGATCCGTCCGGGGGTGTTCCTGAGCCTGCCACGTACTCCTCCTCCGACTGTGCCGGGCACCATCACTCTGGAGCCGCGTCCCGAAACCTTACGGCCACGGGACGCGTGAACGCACCGTCCGTCTATTAGTTGAGAAGGCTCCCCTGCAGCTCCGCACGCAGGTCGGGCGTGAGCACGGTACCGGCGCGGTCGACAAGAAGCGCCATCTCGTACCCAATGAGACCGATGTCCGCATCCGGGTGGGCAAGAACGGCCAGCGAGGAGCCGTCGGAGATGGACATAAGGAAGAGAAATCCTCGCTCCATCTCCACAACGGTCTGGGTCACGGAACCGCCCTCGAAGATCCGGGAGGCCCCGGCGGTGAGGGAGGTCAGACCGGATGCGACGGCCGCGAGCTGGTCGGCCCGGTCGCGGGGGAAGCCTTCGGACATCGCCAGAAGGAGTCCGTCGGCGGAGACCACCACGGTGTGGGACACCCCAGGGGTGTTGTCCACGAAGTTGGTGATCAACCAGTTCAGGTTCTGCGCCGCCTGGCTCATCGGGCTCACACTAACGCTCCTGGTTGTAGGTGCTGTCAGGACCGCGGTGATTACCGGTGTCCTGGCCATTCGTGTCACTGCCTGCGCTGCGTCCCCGCTGGACGCCACGGCGCAGGTTGCTCAGCCTGCCCCGTACGTCCTCGGGGTCGCGGGAGACCTGGGGGCCGCCCTGTGGGGTCTGTTCCGCCGTGCCCTCGACCAGATTGGCCTTGGGCACCCGCTTCGGGAGTCCGGACGGGGTGACCCCACCCGCCTTGGGCTCCTTCAGCTGCTCGGCGCGCTGCCAGCGGTCGTCGTTGGACGAACGCCAGTTGCTGTCGTTGTTGCCGAACACGTCTCCGGCCGGGGCCGGGGCCGGAGCGCTGCCGTTGCCGGTGGCACCGGTCGAGCCGCGGCGCGGAAGACCCGCGGCGGTGGTGTCGTGGACGGCGGAGGGGGCCGGTCCGGGACGCTCGAAGCCTACGCGCTCCCCGCCGTTCAGGGGAGCCGCCGGACCAGATTCCGCTTCCGGAGCGTACTGGTCCTGGAATCCGCCCGAGTTGTTCTCGTATCCGTCGCTCGAAGGCCAGTCGTCCTGGTGAGAGCGGTCCGGGTACGCGGCGAAGGGCTCGGAGACGACACCCGTACGTGCGGCGTGATCGTTGTGACCCGCCTCCGTATAGGGGGCGTCCTGGTAGCCGTCCTGCGCCGGATAGTACGGCTCGTCGTACGACTGCTGGCCCTGCGCGCCCTGGTTGTACTCGTCGTACGCCGGTGCCTGCTGGTCGTATCCGGGATCGAATCCGCCCTGCTGGTCGAAGCCCTGCTGCGGCTCGACCTCGTCGCGGAAGAGCGGACGGCCGCCGTCGGACTGCGCCTGCGCCTCCAGAGCGGCACGCCGCTCCTCACGCATCAGCGAGCGGCCCACCGGGTCGAGCTCCGCGCCCTCGCCGTTGTCGGCGGTGTAGCGGCTGTCGTCGAAGCCGAGCTCGGCTGCCGTACGCATCGGCTGGTACGCGAAGGCCGGCTGCTCCGGAGCCTGCTGCTCCGGCATGATCGAGGAGACTGTGAACTCGGACTCGGGCAGCTGGTGTTCGCCACCGCCACCGTGCGTGATCCCGTCCGGGAGCATGACCAGCGAGGTCGTGCCGGCCTGCTCGCCCGAGGGGCGCAGCTGGACGCGGATGCCGTGCCGGTCCGAGAGGCGGCCGACCACGAACAGGCCCATGCGCTGGGAGATCGCGGCGTCCACCGTCGGCGGGTTGGCCAGCTTGTGGTTGATGTCCGCGAAGTCCTCGGCGGTGAGGCCGATGCCCTTGTCGTGGATCTCGACCATGACGCGGCCGTCGGGCAGACGGGTCGCGGTGACGCGGACCTTGGTCTGCGGCGAGGAGAACGTGGTGGCGTTCTCCAGAAGCTCGGCGAGCAGGTGCACGAGGTCGGTCACGGCCAGGCCGTGGATCTCGGCCTCCGGGACGCCGGACAGCTCGATGCGCTCGTACTGCTCCACCTCGGAGGAGGCGGCGCGCAGGACGTCGACCAGCGGGACCGGCTGGTCCCAGCGGCGGCCCGGCTCCTCGCCGGAGAGGACCAGGAGGTTCTCGCCGTTGCGTCGCATACGGGTCGCCAGGTGGTCCAGGCGGAAGAGGCTCTCCAGCTGGTCCGGGTCGGCCTCGTTGTTCTCCAGGTCGGTGATGAGGGTCAGCTGGCCCTCGATCAGCGACTGGTTGCGGCGCGAGAGGTTGGTGAAGATCGCGTTGATGTTGCCACGGAGCAGCGCCTGCTCGGCGGCGAGCCGCACGGCCTCGCGGTGCACCTGGTCGAAGGCGCGGGCCACCTCGCCGATCTCGTCCGTGGAGTTGATCGGGATGGGCTGTACGCGGGTGTCGACACGGCCCGGATCCGTACGGGAGAGCTGGTCGACCAGCATCGGAAGACGCTGCTCGGCGATGCCGAAGGCGGCGGTCCGCAGCCGGCGCATCGCGTTGCTCATCTGGCGGGCCATGAGCCCGGCCAGGATGAACGCGGCGAGCAGCGCGACGACGACGATGGCGCCGGTGATGTACGCGTTGCGCTGCGCGTTGTCGGCGATGTCCGACGCCTCGCTCACGGCCTTGTCGGCGAGGTCGGACTCGATGTCGCGGTACGCGTCGAACTTGGCGGTGGTGGTGGCCCACCAGGCCTCGGCGGTGATGCCCTTCCCGGCGAGCGCGAGGCGGGCGCTGGGCTGCGTGGTCTGCAGACCCGCGATGCCCGCGACCATCTTCTCGGGGGCCGGCGGCGGGACGAAGGTCTCGCCCTTGGCCTTCGCGGCGGCGGCGGCCTGCTTGGCCTGCCTCTCGCCGTCGGCCTGCAGCTGCTTCTTGGCGGCTTCCAGCTTGGCGAGGTCCTCGGGGGTGCCGCCGCCCTTGTACTCCTCGATGGCGATGCCCTCGAGGTAGGCGTACGAGGCGAGCGAGGTGCGCTGCGTGGCGAAGGACGAAGCGGTCGGGCCGGGCTTGACCAGCAGGTGCGTACCGATGGAGCGCTCGAGGGAGAGCGCGGCCTTGGTCAGCGAGATGGCGTAGACGGTGCGGCCGTAGCTGGTGATGTTTCCGGTGCCGAGGCCCAGCTCGTTGGCGAACTCCATCAGCGGGTGCTGGATCGCGACGTAACCCTCTTCGGTCTTCGAACCGGAGAGCTTGGAGGTGTACGCGGCCTGGCGCAGTGCCTGCAGACCCGGCTCCACCTTGTGGAAGCCGTCGAGGCGGCGCTTGAGGCCTTCCTTGTCGGGCATGTTCTCGGCGGCGGCGTCGAACTCGGCCTTGGCGGCGTCGGTGGCCTTGCGGGCGCTGACGACGGCGGGGTCGTTCTTCTTGCCGCGCAGCAGCGGTGCCGCGGAGATGTCGCGCTCTTCGATGATGCGGTTGCCGTAGTCCAGCGAGGCCCGCACCAGGATGGCGGTGTTCTCGGCGTCCTGGGCCTCGCTCCAGGTGTCGATCGAGGCCTTGACCTGGAAGCCGCCCATGACCAGACCGACGAGCACGGGTATGAGGAGGATCGCGTTCAGGCGGGTCGGCACGCGCCAGTTGCGCGGGGACATTCTGCCGCCGGAGGGGGCCGGCGGTTCATGGCCCTGCACATCTGTGGGGGACGCCGCTGCGCGCGGCGGCGGGGTGAAGTTGCCCCGCGTGTCCCGCGTCTGCGGCGGTGCGGGGCTCGTCTTGCTTCGCCTCACTCGACCAACAACCTCTCGGCGGCGGGGCCCGAATCGGCTCCGCTGTCGTCTCCAAGGCCCGTGCTACTGGGCAGTTCAGCGCATTCCAGCACGTCAGGGGGTCCTCTTCCAAACAGTGGGAAGCGGAAGTTCCGAGTGGTGTAAGCCTCAGATAAAACGGTCAAAAAGAGCGAGCCCCGCCAAAAGGCGGGGCTCTTGTGAGCGCAGCGACACCAGATGACCGCGACGCGTGGCGGCGCCCGGCGAATTCTCTGTCGAAACGTTATGAACAGAGCGGTCAGTGGTGTCAAAAGACACAGACCGCTCTGTTGAATCTACGGCAACTGCCGTACTCCCTCGTCTACTTGAGTCGTGCCATAAGTGCGTGCTCGACCAGTGTGATCAGGCCGCTCTTTGCGTCCGCACGGTGTCGCGCATCGGTCGTGATGATGGGCGTCGCGGGGCCGATCTGCAGGGCTTCTCGCACTTCATCGGGGGTGTAGGGCTGATGTCCGTCGAAGCCGTTGAGGGCGATGACGAACGGCAGGCCACTGTTCTCGAAGTAGTCGACGGCCGGAAAGCAGTCGGCGAGACGGCGGGTGTCGACAAGCACGACGGCGCCGATGGCACCCCGTACGAGGTCGTCCCACATGAACCAGAAGCGGTCCTGACCGGGCGTACCGAAGAGGTACAGGATCAGGTCCTGGTCCAGGGTGATGCGGCCGAAGTCCATGGCCACCGTGGTGGTGGTCTTGTCTCCGGTGTGGGTGAGGTCGTCGATGCCCGCGGACGCGGACGTCATGACGGCCTCGGTGCGCAGCGGGTTGATCTCGGAGACGGCGCCGACGAACGTGGTCTTGCCGACACCGAAGCCGCCCGCCACCACGATCTTTGCGGATGTGGTGGAGCGGGCTGTTGCTCCGCTGCTAGAGCTTGCGAAGTCCACTGAGCACCCTTTCGAGCAGTGTCACGTCTGGCTGGCCGCCGGCGTTCTCGTCGCCGCCGGGCTGGTGAATGGCGACGAGCCCGGCCTCGGCCAGGTCGGCCACGAGGATGCGGGCCACGCCGAGCGGCATGGAGAGCAGAGCCGAGACCTCGGCCACCGACTTGACCTCGCGGCACAGGTGGCAGATCCGCTGGTGCTCGGGGAGCAGCCCCATCAGCTGGGCCGGGTCGGCCGTCGTGCTCACCAGCGCCTCTATCGCGAGCTGGTAGCGGGGCCTGGTCCGGCCGCCGGTCATCGCGTATGGACGCACCAGCGGCTGGTCGCCTTCCATGCCGTACGAGGCTTGCGAGCCGTACGGGTCGTGAGAGGCGTTGGGCGGGGTCATGGATCCTCCGGGCGGGACAGCAGGTGGTCTGCGTGCCGTCGAATAGAGCCGGTGGGGGGCACCAGTGGCGGCCGGACGGTTGGTCAGTACGTTCGGACGGTGGGGCGGCCGATGGGATATCTAGCGGATATCTAGTGGAGCAGGCTGCCCTGCAGTTCGGCGCGGAGGTCGGGGGTGAGGACAGCGCCCGCACGGTCGACAAGGAGCGCCATCTCGTAGCCGACGAGGCCGATGTCGCACTCGGGGTGTGCGAGCACGGCCAGCGACGAACCGTCGGACACGGACATGATGAAAAGGAACCCCCGCTCCATCTCGACCACGGTCTGGGTGACGGTGCCGCCCTCGAAGATCCGGGAGGCGCCGGCGGTGAGTGACGTGAGCCCCGACGCGACCGCGGCGAGCTGGTCGGCGCGGTCACGCGGGAAGCCTTCGGACATCGCCAGAAGGAGCCCGTCCGCGGACACCACGACGGTGTGGGACACCCCGGGGGTGTTGTCCACGAAGTTGGTGATCAACCAGTTCAGGTTCTGTGCCGCCTGGCTCATCGGACTCAACTAACGCTCCTGCTGGTGAGTGGGGAAGCTGCCGGTCTGGCCGGTACCGGCCTGGCGACCCTGCTGGATGCCCCGACGGAGATTGGTCAGCCGGCCGCGTACGTCGTCGGGCGCACGCGAGACCTGCGGACCTGTGCTGTCCTGCTGCTGCTGTGCCGTGCCCGCGACGAGGTTGGCTCGCGGGACGCGGCGCGGCAGGCCGGATGTGGTGACGCCACCGGCGGACGGCTGCCGGACGCGCTCGGCCTGGCGGCCCAGCTCGTCGTTCGGCGAGGTGCGCCAGGCGGCGCTGCTGCCGTTCGTGACGTTGGCGCCGTTGCCGCCACCGCCGGCCTGGTTGGCGGCGGGTGCGGCGGCCGGTCGTGGGGGACCGGCGGGGGACTGCGGCTGCTGGGCCTGTGGCCGCGAGGGGGGCGGCGACGAGGGCGACGAGGGCTGGGGCCGCTGCGGGCGCCGCGGCTGCTCCGGGGCGGGGGCGGCGGGCTCGGCGGGACGGTTGCCACCGGAGTTGCCACCGGACTGCGGGGCGCCACCGGACCGCTGGGCCTCCTGCTCCTGCTGCTGCTGGAACCAGTTGGTCTCCAGCGTGTCGAACAGCGGGGTACGGCCGTCGCCGGGACCGGCGGGCGGCAGCTCGTCGGGCTGCACGGGCTGCTGAGGCTGCTGCGACCGGGCGGGCAGCTGAGGCTGCTGCGGCGGCTGTGAAGGCTGCTGGGACTGCGAAGGCTGCGGCGGAACGCCGAGCTGACCGCCGCCCTGACCGGGACCGCCCTGGCCCTGGCCCGGACCTCCCTGGCCCGGACCCCGGCGCGGCGCACTCGTGCCGGGCCGCTCGAACTGACCCGTGCCGGAGGAGTCCTGGCCACCGAAGACATCGGGACGCACGAACTGACCGGTGCCCTGCTGGTTCTGCTGGCCCTGCTGACCCGCGCCGGACGGCGAACCGGCGCCGGGCGGCGGCCCATTGAAGTCGGGACGCGCGAACTCCGCGGTCGCACCAGGACCCTGCGTCGCGCCACCGGCGGTCGGCTGCGGGAACTGGCCGGTGGTCTCCGGCTCCTCGTGACCGCGCGGGGCGTCGAACGGCTCGCGCGAGACCTGCGGCTGCGCGTTCTCGTCGCTCCAACTGGGCACGCGCGGCTGCGGATTGCCACCCGGAAGCTCGGCACGCGGACCGCCGCGCGGCGGCAGCTGCGGCCTGCGGCCCTGGTCACCGGCGTCGTTCGAGGCGTTGGCGGGGTTCGGAACGTTCCCCGCGGGGTTCACCGGATTCGTGCGCTGCTGGGGCACGGGAGGCAGCGGCGCGGAGCCCGCGCCACGGCCGGCGTCCGGCCGACCCTCGAAGAGGCTGCCATTGCCGCCCTGCTGGGAGCCCGTCGGCCCCACGGGAGCCGAAGGCGAACCGGCCCGCGGCCCCTGGCCCTGACCCTGCCCGGGCGCCTGGCCCGGACCCGAGTCCCGCGACGGCAGCGCGGCACGCGGCCCCGTTCCCGTGACCTGGCCACGCGGCGCACCGGCACCGAGCCGTCCGGCGGAACCCGCGGGTCCTGCCGAGCCGGGTCCGCCGTTGCCTGCGCCGACACCGCGACGCGCGGCGGCGACACCGCCGGCGGCCTGCGCTGCGGCCGGGCCACCGCCCTGGCCGGGGGCACCGGGCTTGCCCGGAACCTTCTTGCCGCCCTGGGCGACATCGACGGGCAGCATGACCAGCGCGGTCGTACCACCGGAGTCGGACGGACGGAGCTGGATGCGGATGCCGTGACGCTGCGACAGACGACCGACCACGAACAGACCCATGCGGCGCGAGACCGAGACGTCCACGGTGGGCGGCGACGCGAGCCGCTCGTTGATCGCCGCGAGGTCCTCGGGCGACAGACCGATACCGGTGTCGTGGATCTCGATCAGCACACGGCCGTCGGGCAGCGCGTGACCGGTGACCTTGACCTTCGTCTGCGGGGACGAGAAGGAGGTGGCGTTCTCGAGCAGCTCGGCGAGCAGGTGCACGAGGTCGTTGACGACGCGGCCCGCGACCTCGGTGGTCGGCACCGAGGCGAGCTCGATGCGCTCGTACTGCTCCACCTCGGAGGCGGCGGCACGGAGCACGTCGACGAGCGGGACGGGCCGGGTCCACCGGCGACCGGGCTCTTCACCGGCGAGAACGAGGAGGTTCTCACCGTTACGGCGCATGCGGGTCGCGAGGTGGTCGAGCTTGAAGAGGGACGACAGCTGATCAGGATCAGCCTCGCGCGACTCCAGCTCGGAGATAAGCGACAGCTGACGCTGGATAAGACCCTGGGAACGACGCGAGAGGTTGGTGAACATCGCGTTGACGTTGCCTCGCAGGAGGGCCTGCTCGGCGGCGAGGCGGACGGCCTCGCGGTGCACGTCGTCGAAGGCCGCGGCCACCTGGCCGATCTCGTCCCGGGAGTGCACACCGACGGACTCGACGGAGGTGTCGACGTCCTGCGGGTCCGACTCCGAGAGCTGCTTGACCAGCTCGGGCAGACGGTCCTGGGCGACCTTGGTCGCGGTGTCCTGCAGTCGCCGCAGCGAGCGGATCATGGACCGGGCCACGACGAAGGCGCCGACGAGCGAGACACCGAGCACGAGCAGGATCAGCGCACCGTTGAGGATGGCCGTCTGCTCGGACTCGTTGCGCAGCTCGCGGGCCTTCTGCTCCATTTCGTTGAGCAGCGTGAGCTCGATCTTGGACATCGCGTCGATCTTGGTGGTGTCGTTGTCGACCCAGTCCTTGTACGACCGCTTGTCCTGAAGCTTGATGCCGCCCTCCTGCTCAAGCACGCGCTTGGCGTAGGAGTCGGCGCCCTTGATGGAGGCATTGCCGCCGTCGATGGGCTTGGTGAGCTCGTCGGCGGTGCCCGCGTAGATGCCCTTGAAGGCATCCAGCTCGGAGTTCTCCTTGTCGAGCGCGGAGAAGCCGTAGCGCCGGTCGGTCTCGGAGATCTTGCCGAACGCGGAGTCGCCCGCCGGCAGCGCGGCCGCGATGATCGCGCGCTGCACCGATGCGTACTCCTTGGCGGAGGAGAACGCCGTCAGCGCACGGGTGCGCTGGATCATGTCCGGGTTGCTGGTCGCCTGCGCCATGTCCGAGGAGAGCGCGAGCAGCTGCTCGATGAGCTGGCTGTAGGCGTCGACCGTCTGCGACGTCGAGGTCGGGTCCTTGTACGCGTTCTTGCGTACGTCGTTGATCTTCTGGAGCTGCTGGGTGATCTCGACGGTGTTCGCCCGGACGCCGAGCAGACCCTTGTCGCCCTCGGTGTCGTCGAGGTCCTGCGTCCCCTGGAGGAAGCGGTTGTACGCGCGGTCGGTCTTCTGCCGGGCGCCCTTGACCACGTAGTCCGAGGGCTTCGCACCGTGCGCGAGGGGGCCTGCCGAGCGGTCGCGCTCCTCCTGGAGCGCGGAGGCCAGCTCGGTGGCCTGCTTGGTCATGTCGGTCAGCAGCTTCATGTTGTCGAGCTGCTGGATCTCGTCCATCGACTCGTTGATACGAAGCGCGCCGAGAGAGGTCGCGGTGATCACGGGGAGCGCGAGCAGCGAGACCAGGCGGGTGGAGATGCGCCAGTTGCGCAGGGCTATTCGCGAGCCGGGCCCGCTGGGCGACTTGCCGCCCGACGAACCGCTCGCCTTCGCCGCGGCCGGGGGCAAACTGCCGCCACCCGCCGCGCGTGCGGCGCCCGGGCCGCTGTCGCCGGACGGCACCGGTCCGGGGTTCTGGGCGTGCTGGGCCGAGGAGCCGCGGTCGGTTCCGCCGCGCTCCGGCTCTGCCGCAGCGCTGCTGCCATCCCTCTTGAAACGTCCCTGCACTAGCGTCGCAACCTCTGGACCAGGCGTCCTTCCGCATGAACGGACGGACGGTGTCGGCGTCGTGGGGCACTGAGCGCGCCCCATGGTGGTCGTGAGTGAGCCGGCGCTGCTCCCCTTTCCCGCCGCCACTCGGCGCTGCGTTGCGCCCCTGCGCGCCGGTTCGATCCCGCGGCGGTCCCGGGAATTCCAGCACAGTGCAGGATCTCCAACAAGGCCCGTGTGTCGCGCCGGGCTTTCCGTGACAGGGCGTGAGTGGGGCGTCACGAGATGTAGAACGTTATCCGGGGCAAAAAGGCCCATTAACGGCAGAACGCCTACGGGTGGGGGGTGTCCCAGTCTTCATGATCGGGAGCGGAATGGTGCCTTCAATGGCTGAATGTCCGATTCCAACAGGGCCTTCACGAGCCGGAATTGACCCTTTTGCCCGCTAGCTCGTGAGCAAACTCACATCAAGATCATGGCCTCAAAAGGACTTTGGCCGGGAATTGGATGTTTAGCCTGACGCTTTACAGGGATGGCGAATCCGACAACCCGCGTCCACCCCGCGACGCCCCAACTGACAAGGCCTGAACAACAGATGAAGACTGTGAAGTCGGCGATGTTCCGCAACATAGCCAACCCGCGCCGCACCACTCTGGCCCACCTCACGGACGCCGACGAGTTCCAGGCGGCCCCCGAGCAGCCGGAGCACGCGCTGGAACTCCCGACGCAGACGGCGAACCCCAGGCGCACGATCCTCATGGACGCGCCGGAGCAGCCGACGCCGGTCGCGGGCTGACGCGCGAAGCCGACCCCTCCCGTTAGCCTGGAGCGTCAGACTCCACCCACATTCATCAAGGGGCCAAGGCTCACGTGCGCATCGCCAGGTTCTCCATCGACGGCAACGTCGCCTTCGGCGCGGTCGAGGGTGACAAGCCCGACGAGCTAGTCGTCGACATCATCAAGGGCAGCCCGTACGTCGCCGAGTTCGAGCTGAGCGGTGTCAAGGTCCCGCTCGGCAAAGTCCGGCTGCTGCCCCCCGTCATCGGTCACAAGATCGTGGCGTTCGGCCGCAACTACGCGGAGCACGCGAAGGAGCTCGGCAGCGACGTCCCCGACGTCCCGTTCGCCTTCTTCAAGCCCGCGACCTCGATGATCGGCTCCGGCGACGCCATCGCGTACCCGCCCTTCTCCGAGGAGCTGCACCACGAGGCCGAGCTGGCCGTGGTCATCGGCCGCATGTGCCGCGAGGTCCCGCGCGAACGCGTCAAGGACGTGATCTTCGGCTACACCTGCGCCAACGACGTCACGGCCCGTGACGTGCAGCGCCGTGAGAAGCAGTGGGCCCGCGCCAAGGGCTTCGACAGCGCCTGCCCGCTCGGCCCCTGGGTGGAGACGGACATCGACCTGACCGCGGCCAACGACCTCACGATCCAGTGCACGGTCAATGGCGAGCAGCGCCAGCTCGGCCGTACCAGCGAGATGGTCCACTCCATCGAGGACCTGATCGTGAACATCACCGAGGCCATGACGCTGCTCCCCGGCGACGTCATCCTCACGGGCACCCCGGCAGGGGTCGGCCCCCTCAACGTCGGCGACGAGGTCGCCGTCACCATCGAACGCATCGGCACTCTCACCAACAAGGTGATCAAGCGTGGCTAACGCGACGAACGTACGCGTACGTTTCTGTCCCTCCCCGACCGGCAACCCCCACGTGGGCCTGGTCCGCACCGCCCTCTTCAACTGGGCGTTCGCCCGGCACAACGAGGGCACCCTGGTCTTCCGCATCGAGGACACCGACGCGGCTCGCGACTCCGAGGAGTCCTACGAGCAGCTCCTGGACTCGATGCGCTGGCTGGGCTTCGACTGGGACGAGGGCCCCGAGGTCGGCGGCCCGCACGCGCCGTACCGCCAGTCGCAGCGCATGGACATCTACCAGGACGTGGCGCAGAAGCTCCGGGACGGCGGCTACGCCTACCCCTGCTACTGCACCACCGAGGAGCTGGACACCCGCCGCGAGGCCGCCCGCGCCGCCGGCAAGCCGTCCGGCTACGACGGCCACTGCCGCGACCTGACCGCCGCGCAGATCGAGGCCTACGAGGCCGAGGGCCGCAAGCACATCGTGCGCTTCCGGATGCCGGACGAGGCGACGACCTTCACGGACCTGGTCCGCGGCGACATCACGGTCCAGGCGGAGAACGTCACGGACTACGGCATCGTGCGCGCCAACGGAGCCCCGCTCTACACGCTCGTCAACCCGGTCGACGACGCCCTGATGGAGATCACCCACGTCCTGCGCGGCGAGGACCTGCTCTCCTCCACGCCCCGCCAGATCGCCCTCTACAAGGCGCTGATCGAGCTGGGCATCGCCAAGGGCATCCCCGAGTTCGGGCACCTGCCGTACGTCATGGGCGAGGGCAACAAGAAGCTGAGCAAGCGCGACCCCCAGGCGTCGCTCAACCTCTACAGGGAGCGCGGCTTCCTCCCCGAGGGCCTGCTGAACTATCTCTCCCTCCTGGGCTGGTCGTTCTCCGCGGACCAGGACGTCTTCTCGATCCCCGACATGGTCGCCAAGTTCGACCTCGCGGACGTGAACGCCAACCCGGCCCGCTTCGACCTGAAGAAGGCCGAGGCGATCAACGCCGACCACATCCGCATGCTGGACGTGAAGACCTTCGCCGAGGCCTGCGAGCCCTGGCTGAAGGCCCCGCACGCCAACTGGGCCCCCGAGGCGTTCGACCAGGCGGCCTGGGAGGCCATCGCCCCGCACGCCCAGACCCGTATCAAGGTGCTCTCCGAGATCACGGAGAACGTGGACTTCCTCTTCCTCGACGCGCCCGTCGAGGACGAGGCGTCCTGGACGAAGGCCATGGGCAAGGGCGACCCGGCCGCGCTCCTGACGACGGCTCGCGCCAAGCTCGAGGCCGCCGACTGGACCTCCCCCGAGTCCCTCAAGGAGGCCGTCCTGGCCGCCGGCGAGGAGCACGGCCTGAAGCTCGGCAAGGCCCAGGCCCCGGTCCGCGTGGCCGTCACCGGCCGCACGGTCGGCCTGCCGCTCTTCGAGTCCCTGGAGATCCTGGGCAAGGAGAAGTCCCTGTCCCGCATCGACGCGGCCCTGACGAAGCTCGCCGCGTAGGCACGCACGTACGCGACGAAGGGCCCGGAAGCCACCACGGCTCCCGGGCCCTTCGCGTACGTTCAGAACATGCCGATCAAAGCCGTGGTCTGGACGTAGACACTGCATTCTTCGGGGGCTGTGACATAAGCGACTTCGTCGCGGGCCCCCGAACCCCCAGCCGGGAGCGGCGGCTGCGATTACCGTCGACACCATGCCGATCAAAGCCGTGGTCTGGGACATCGACGACACGATCTTCGATTACGCGCAGGCCGACTCCGCCGGCATGCACGCGCACCTCGCCGCCGAGGGACTCCTGCAGCGGTTCGGTTCGGCCGAGCGTGCGCTGACGCTCTGGCGTGAGATCACCCACCGCCACTGGGCGCGCTTCAGCGAGGGCCTGCGGGACTTCCAGGACCAGCGCCGCGACCGGGTACGCGAGTTCCTCGACACACCCGCCCTGGACGACGCGGACGCCGACGCCTGGTTCGACCGCTACGTGGGCCACTACGAATCCGCCTGGGCCCTCTTCCCCGACACGGTGCCCGTCCTGGACGCCCTCGCCGACGACTACCGCCACGCGGTCCTCTCCAACTCCGCCCTGGTCGTCCAGGACCGCAAGCTGCGCGTCCTGGGCGTGCGCGACCGCTTCGAGTCCGTCCTGTGCGCCGCCGAACTCGGCGTCTCCAAGCCCGCGGCCGAGGCCTTCCACGCGGTCTGTACGACGATGGGTCTGGAGCCGGAGGAGATCGCCTACGTAGGGGACCAGCCGGAGATCGACGCCAGGGGCGCGCGGGACGCGGGTCTCGTCGGGATCTGGCTCGACCGCAACAGCGCAGCCCAGGAAGGCCCGTCGGGCGTCCACCGCATCACGCGGCTCACCGAGCTGCCGCCGCTGCTCCGCGCCGATACCCGTTTTGGAGCGCCGTCCACCTTCGGGTAATGTTCTTCCTGCGCCGCCCGAGAAGGCCGAAAGGTCCGGCAGGGAGGCGTAAGTCGAAGCAAAACTCCCGCAAGGGGTTGCGTCTCGATGGCCTATGGTGTAATTGGCAGCACGACGGTTTCTGGTTCCGTTAGTCTAGGTTCGAGTCCTGGTAGGCCAGCTCGCAGAGCTTATCTGCAACGCCCCCGTTGTGTAGCGGCCTAGCACGCTGCCCTCTCAAGGCAGTAGCGCCGGTTCGAATCCGGTCGGGGGTACAGATCCTTCCCATGGAAGCAGTCCGGGTCGCACCCACTGCCGCCGATGCAGGATCGCTAGGGCCCCCGTTGTGTAGCGGCCTAGCACGCCGCCCTCTCAAGGCGGTAGCGCCGGTTCGAATCCGGTCGGGGGTACGCAAGGTCTAGCTGGTCTAGACCAGTGGGCTATGGTGTAATTGGCAACACGACGGTTTCTGGTTCCGTTGTTCTAGGTTCGAGTCCTGGTAGCCCAGCGCAGTCCAAGCAGTGCAGATGGACAAGCTAGCCCCCGTTGTGTAGCGGCCTAGCACGCCGCCCTCTCAAGGCGGTAGCGCCGGTTCGAATCCGGTCGGGGGTACGCGAGTGGAGGGGCCTTCCCGCAAGGGAGGGCCCCTTCGTCGTTCCCGCGTCACGCTTGCGAACCCGCCTGGCCGTAGCGCCGGTTGGACTCCTCGGTCTGCGCCATCCTGCGCAGCGCGAGCAGCACCGGCTCGTACAGGACGGTGAGCGCGACCGCCGCCTCCAGCTGCTCGTCGGGTGATTCGTAGCGCTCCACCAAGTCCAGGTCGGCGACGGCCAGTTGGCCCGCCGAGCGGGCGTAGGGCGCCAAGTCGTCTACGGCGCACGGGTATCCGAGCCGTGACAGCGTGCCGACCGCAGTCACCAGCATCCGGTACGCCGGCGAATCCGCCCCGTACGCCTGGGCGTTCGCCCAGCCGAGCCGCCGGAGCAGCGCGTCGACGGTGTGCCCTGCCGCGTCCGTCACCGCATCGTCCGCGGTGGTCTGCGGGCCGTGCGGCAGCGCCCATACCGCCGTACCCAGGCGGGAGTTGCGGTCAAGGGACTCGTCCTCCAGGGCGGTGAGCACCTCGCGGGCCGACGCGATCGGCACCCGGCCCACCTGGATGAGCGCCCGGACCAGCCGCAGCCGCTGCAGATGGCCCTCGTCGTACTCGGACTGCGTCGCCGTGACCCGGCGGCCCGGCGGCAGCAGTCCCTCGCGCAGGTAGTACTTGATCGTGGCCGTCGAGACCCCGCTGCGCGTGCTCAGCTCCGCCAGTCTCATCGGCTCGTCCCTCTCCTTACGCCTTGCGCCTTCGCTTGGTGAGTGGCACTATCCAATCATGGATAGCAAAGCTATCCAATGCTCTCTGAAGGGGGACCCATCATGAGCAGCAAGCCGATCGAAGGGCGCATGACCGCCGACGCGCAGGGCGGCGTGACCGTCTTCACCATCGGGATGCGCATCAACAACTTCCGTGCCGTGCGCAGCTGGTGGCCGGTCTTCCGGGCGATGCCGCGGATGCTCAAGGAGCTGTCCAAGGATCGGGGGATCGGCATGCTGGGCTATCAGCTGCTGCTCGGCGCTCCGCGCGTGCTGTACGTCGTGCAGTACTGGGAGTCGCCGGAGAAGCTGCTTGCCTACGCGTCGGATCAGGGCAAGGAGCACCGGCCCGCCTGGGCGGCCTTCAACCGCAGGATGCGGGAGGGCAAGGGCAAGGTCGGCTTCTGGCACGAGACCTATGTCGTGCCGGCTGGCGCCCATGAGGCGGTGTACGTGAACATGCCGGAGTTCGGCCTGGGCAAGGCCATCGGCGTGGTGCCGGTCGGTCGGCGGGGAGACCGGGCCGCCGACCGTCTCAAGGCGGCCTGAGAGGCCGCACGGGCGCAACGGGCACAACAGCACAGCCGGAGGGGCCGCCGCGGCGTTGAGGCGGCCCCTCCGGCTGTGTGCGTCGGTGAGTGCGTCCGGCGGGTCAGCCGGTGCGGCGCAGCGCCTCGGAGAGGCGTCCTGCCGCGTCGATGACCGCCTGGGCGTGCATCCGGCCCGGGTGGCGGGTCAGGCGCTCGATCGGTCCGGAGACCGAGACGGCGGCGACCACGCGGTTCGAGGGGCCGCGCACGGGCGCGGAGACGGACGCGACGCCCGGCTCCCGCTCGCCGATCGACTGGGCCCAGCCCCGGCGGCGTACACCCGAAAGGGCCGTGGCCGTGAAACGGGCGCCCTGGAGGCCGCGGTGCAGGCGCTCCGGCTCCTCCCAGGCCATCAGGATCTGGGCCGACGAGCCCGCCTTCATGGTGAGCGTCGAACCGACGGGGACCGTGTCCCGCAGGCCCGAGAGGCGCTCGGCCGCCGCGACGCAGATGCGCATGTCGCCCTGGCGGCGGTAGAGCTGCGCGCTCTCGCCCGTGACGTCACGCAGATGCGTGAGGACCGGGCCCGCCGTGGCGAGCAGACGGTCCTCGCCGGCCGCCGCCGCGAGTTCCGCGAGGCGCGGGCCGAGAATGAAACGGCCCTGCATGTCCCGCGCCACCATCCGGTGGTGTTCCAGTGCCACGGCGAGGCGATGTGCCGTGGGTCGTGCGAGTCCGGTGGCCGCGACCAACCCCGCGAGGGTGGCCGGACCGGACTCCAGGGCGCTCAAGACGAGAGCCGCCTTGTCGAGAACGCCGACGCCGCTAGAGTTGTCCATGCGTCGATACTCGCGTCTCACTCTGTGAAACGCAAGTTCAATTTTCCATGGAACACGTCACTCTGTAGGTGCGGTCCGCGGACCAACGGATACGCGGCCGACGCACGGCACGAGGGGTACGTGCGTGGGCGAACAATTCTCTAGTTGGGCCGGCCCAAGACAGCCGGTCGGAGGGAAAGCGATGGGTAGGACACTCGCGGAGAAGGTCTGGGACGACCACGTCGTCCGGCGCGCCGAAGGCGAGCCTGACCTCCTCTTCATCGATCTGCACCTGCTGCACGAGGTGACGAGCCCGCAGGCCTTCGACGGCCTCCGGCAGGCCGGCCGTCCGGTGCGGCGGCTCGACCTCACCATCGCGACCGAGGATCACAACACCCCGACCCTCGACATCGACAAGCCCATCGCGGACCCGGTCTCGCGGGCCCAGTTGGAGACGCTGCGCAAGAACTGCGCGGAGTTCGGCGTACGGCTGCACTCGCTCGGCGACGTCGAGCAGGGTGTCGTCCACGTGGTGGGACCGCAGCTGGGCCTGACCCAGCCGGGCACCACCGTGGTCTGCGGTGACTCCCACACCTCCACGCACGGTGCCTTCGGCGCCCTGGCGTTCGGCATCGGCACCTCCCAGGTCGAGCACGTCCTGGCCACCCAGACGCTGCCGCTGGCCCGCCCGAAGACCATGGCCATCACGGTCGACGGCGAGCTGCCCGACGGCGTCACCGCCAAGGACCTGATCCTCGCCATCATCGCGAAGATCGGCACCGGCGGTGGCCAGGGCTACATCCTGGAATACCGGGGCTCCGCCATCGAGAAACTCTCGATGGAGGCCCGCATGACCATCTGCAACATGTCGATCGAGGCCGGTGCCCGCGCGGGCATGATCGCGCCCGACCAGACCACCTTCGACTACATCGAGGGCCGCGCGCACGCCCCGCAGGGCGCGGACTGGGACGCCGCGGTCGCGTACTGGAAGACCCTGAAGACGGACGAGGACGCGGTCTTCGACGCCGAGGTCTACATCGACGCCGCCGCGCTCTCGCCGTTCGTCACCTGGGGCACCAACCCCGGGCAGGGTGCGCCGCTCTCCGCGCAGGTCCCCGATCCGGCTTCGTACGAAGACGAGTCGGAGCGGTACGCCGCCGAAAAGGCCCTGGAATACATGGGGTTGAGCGCCGGGCAGCCGCTGCGCGACATCAAGGTCGACACGGTCTTCGTAGGTTCCTGCACCAACGGCCGTATCGAGGACCTGCGGGCCGCCGCGTCCATCGTCGAGGGTCGCAAAGTCGCCGACGGCGTACGGATGCTGATCGTTCCCGGCTCGGTCCGGGTCGCCCTGCAGGCCATCGACGAGGGTCTGGACAAGGTCTTCACCGCCGCGGGCGCCGAATGGCGGCACGCGGGCTGCTCGATGTGCCTGGGCATGAACCCCGACCAACTGGCCCCCGGCGAGCGCTCCGCGTCGACCTCCAACCGCAACTTCGAAGGCAGGCAGGGCAAGGGCGGCCGCACCCACCTGGTCTCCCCGCAGGTGGCCGCCGCCACCGCGGTCACCGGCCATCTCGCCTCGCCCGCGGACCTGTCCGACACCCCCGCGACCGCCGGAGTCTGAGAACCATGGAAGCCTTCACCACGCACACCGGCCGGGCCGTACCGCTGCGCCGCAGCAACGTCGACACCGACCAGATCATCCCTGCCCACTGGCTGAAGAAGGTCACCCGGGACGGGTTCGAGGACGGGCTCTTTGAGGCCTGGCGCAAGGACGGCGAGTTCATCCTGAACAAGCCCGAACGCCAGGGCGCCACGGTCCTGGTCGCCGGTCCCGACTTCGGCACGGGCTCCTCCCGCGAGCACGCCGTGTGGGCGCTGCAGAACTACGGCTTCAAGGCCGTCATCTCCTCGCGCTTCGCCGACATCTTCCGCGGCAACTCGCTGAAGAACGGCCTGCTCACCGTCGTGCTCGACCAGAAGGTCGTGGACGCGCTGTGGGCGCTGACCGAGCGCGACCCGCAGGCCGAAATCACCGTTGACCTGCAGGATCGCCAGGTCCGCGCGGAGGGCGTCACCGCCGACTTCGAGCTCGACGAGAACGCCCGCTGGCGGCTCCTGAACGGCCTGGACGACATCAGCATCACGCTGCAGAACGAGCCGGACATCGCCGCGTACGAGTCCGGGCGCCCCGCGTACAAGCCGCGGACCGTGCAGGTCTGACACCTCCGCAACACCCTGATGTACCCCCAATCGTGGACGGTTGGGGGTACTTCTGTGTGCGCGTCCTTCAGGTGCCCGCTGACCTGAACGGGTGGTCTCAACTCCCTTGACGCGGAAGGCAGAAGAGGCTTGAAATCCCCTTGTACTCAGTCCGACCGGGTACCCTCAGGAGGGCGCCGGATGTGGGTAGTTACCCCCTGCGGAGGCGACAACTCGCCCCAGATGGCACAATCGGTGCATGGGACGTGACAGCCAACTCGAGCTCTACGGGCTTGTTGCGGACCAACTGAAGGAAGCGCACTCAAGAGTGCGTGCACTGCAAGTCCCGGAGGGCGTACGGATGGCGCTGACCCGGAAGCTGCTGGTCATTACGGCCGCGGCCAAACACGATCTCGCCGATGCGGCAAGGCGTCTGGAGCGATTGATGGCGGACCTCGACAAGGCTGACGAGGGCCGATTCCCCGAAGACACCTGAGCGGCAAGGCTCAACGGGCCTGCGAGGGACCTTCGAGGAACTCATGGACAGTCCAGTTCGTTGCGGCACAAGGGTGATTAGCCCGTTTCGTGTTTGATTTGCGGTATATATCTGCCTAACGTGCGAAAAAGCCTGGCGAATACGCTCGGGCGATGTCTCCGAAGGGGAAGACGTGAACAAGGCGCAGCTCGTAGAAGCGATTGCCGACAAGGTGGGTGGCCGTCAGCAGGCCGCCGACGCTGTGGACGCGGTTCTGGACGCAGTCGTCCGTGCCGTGGTCAGCGGAGACCGCGTTTCGGTCACCGGCTTCGGCTCGTTCGAGAAGGTTGACCGTCCGGCCCGTTACGCCCGCAACCCGCAGACCGGGGAGCGCGTTCGGGTCAAGAAGACCTCGGTTCCGCGCTTCCGTGCGGGTCAGGGCTTCAAGGACCTGGTCAGCGGCTCGAAGAAGCTCCCGAAGAACGACGTCGCGGTCAAGAAGGCGCCCAAGGGCAGCCTGACCGGCGGTGCTTCGGCGACGGTCAAGAAGGCCGCGGCCAAGAAGGCCACCGCCAAGAAGGCGACGGCGAAGAAGGCCGCCACCGCCAAGAAGGCCACCGCCAAGAAGACGACGGCGAAGAAGACCACGGCGAAGAAGACCACCGCCAAGAAGGCGGCGACGGCCAAGAAGGCCACGGCCAAGAAGACGACGGCGAAGAAGGCCGCGCCGGCGAAGAAGGCCACCGCCAAGAAGACCGCGCCGGCCAAGAAGGCCACCGCAAAGAAGGCGCCCGCGAAGAAGTCGACGGCGCGCAAGACCACCGCCAAGAAGGCGACCGCCCGCAAGAAGTAAGAGGCACGAGGGCACTCACGCGCCGGGCCGGGCTCCCCACAGGGAGCCCGGCCCGCGGCGTGTGTGGGGCCACCAGGGGGTTCAGAACGTCTGCAGCGTCACCAGCGTGATGCGCCGCTGCTCGCCCTCACCCTCGACCTCGATGCGAACCCGCTGCCCGGGCCTGAGCAACCGCAGGCCGCCCGCGTCGAACGCCGGGGGATCGAAGGGCACCGGGGTGCCGTCGTCGAGCAGCACGCTGCCGCTGTGGGTCTCGGGGTCGTACGTGTACGCGGTCGCCTGCATGGAGGCAGCGTACTCAGTCGGCGATCAGCAGTCGGGCGGCGGCCGAGGCGGTGCGCGGTCCGACGCCCAGCGCGAGCGCGGCCCGCAGATCGTCGCCGGTGTCCACGTCCTGGCGTACGGAATCGACGCCGGCGAGCAGGAGTTCCACCGCCCCCGAAGTCGCGTGGCGGGAACGGGACGCCGTGCCGAATGCGGGGCGCAATTCCGTTCCGGGCGCGGCGGACAGCAGTGTCGTTCCGATTCCTGCGGCATCGGGCAGGAATGCGCGGGGGAATTGGGCCGCCCCGTCGAGAACCCGGGCCAATTCCGCGGGGCGCAGTGCGGGCAGATCGGCATTGAGCGCCGCGACGGCCGCCGCGGGCCGCTCGGCGCGCACGGCCGAGGCCCCGTGCGCCAGGGCGGCGTTGAGGCCCCCTGGTGGCTCGTCCCGCACGATCCGGGCGCCCAGGGCCGCGAGCTCGCGCCCCGCGTGGCCGTCGTCCGTGATGACCACCACATCCCGCACCGCCGCGCAGGCCGTCGCGGCGGCCACGGTGTCCTGGGCGAAGGCGAGGGCGAGCCCCGGGCGCAGTCGGTCGCCCGCGGTGTCCGCCAGCCTGCTCTTGGCCCGCGCCAGCGGCTTCAGGGGTATGACCAGGGTCCACAGCAAGGGGGCGGCTCCGTCCTTCGCGTCGGGGCCATTGTGACTTGCTGGGGGGCTTCGCCATGAGGGCGGGCGTACGGTGTTCTCGACAGACAGGCAGCCTGGGGCGACACTTGTGCGGCCGACCAGGTTCATGGAGGAAGGTGTCCGAGTGTCCCGCCGCAGAATCGGCTTCTGGTACCGCCTGGCGGCGGTCATCGCTAAACCGCCGCTGGTGGTTCTGTTCAAGCGGGACTGGCGTGGAATGGAACACATTCCTGCGCATGGTGGATTCATCACCGCCGTGAATCACAACTCGTATATCGACCCGCTCTCCTACGCGCACTTTCAGTACAACACCGGACGAGTGCCGCGATTTCTGGCAAAGGACGGCCTTTTCAAGGACGGCTTCGTCGGCAAGGTCATGAAGGGCACGGGACAGATCCCGGTCTACCGCGAGACCACGAACGCGCTCGACGCCTTCCGTGCCGCGGTCGGCGCGATCGAGCGCGGCGAATGCGTCGCGTTCTACCCCGAAGGCACCCTCACCCGGGACCCCGAGATGTGGCCGATGACCGCCAAGTCCGGTGCCGCGCGGGTCGCTCTGGAGACCAAGTGCCCGGTGATCCCGGTCGCGCAGTGGGGCGCCAACCTCGCGCTTCCCCCGTACAGCAAGAAGCTCAGCCTCTTTCCTCGCAAGAAGCTCCAGGTCCTGGCGGGCAAGCCGGTCGACCTCTCGCGCTTCTATGAGCAGGAGCCCACCCCCGAGATCCTGCGGGAGGTGACCGAGACCATCATGGCCGCGGTCACCGAACTCCTGGAGGAGATCCGGGGGGAGAAGGCTCCCGAGACCCCCTACGACCCGCGCAGGGCGCGGCTCGCACAACGACGCAAGGCGACCGGCCGCAGTGGTCTGGAAGCACCCGAGAACACCCCGGAGGACAGCAAGTGACGAACCCCGTGAAGGCGGCCGTCTTCGGAACGGGCTCTTGGGGTACGGCCTTCGGCATGGTGCTCGCCGACGCGGGGTGCGACGTCACCCTGTGGGCCCGTCGCGCCGAACTCGCCGACGCCGTCAACTCCTCGCGCCGCAACCCGGACTACCTCCCCGAGGTCGAACTCCCCGCGAACCTCAGGGCGACCACCGACCCGGCGGAGGCCGCGGCCGGCGCCGACTTCACCGTGCTCGCCGTGCCCTCGCAGACGCTGCGCGGGAACCTCGCCGAGTGGGCGCCGCTGCTCGCCCCCGACACGGTGCTCGTCTCCCTCATGAAGGGCGTCGAACTCGGCTCCGCGATGCGGATGAGCGAGGTCATCGAGGACGTCACGAAGGTCCCCGCCGACCGCATCGCCGTCGTCACCGGGCCCAACCTGGCCCGCGAGATCGCCGCCAGGCAGCCTGCCGCAGCCGTGGTCGCCTGCCGCGACGAATCGATCGCGCAACGCCTCCAGGCGGCCTGCCACACCCCGTACTTCCGCCCGTACACGAACACCGACGTCGTGGGCTGTGAGCTCGGCGGCGCCGTCAAGAACGTCATCGGGCTCGCCGTCGGCATCGCCGACGGCATGGGCCTGGGCGACAACGCCAAGGGCTCGCTCATCACCCGCGGCCTCGCCGAGACCACCCGGCTCGGCCTGGCGATGGGCGCCGACCCGCTGACGTTCTCCGGACTCGCGGGCCTGGGCGACCTGGTGGCGACCTGCTCGTCGCCGCTCTCGCGCAACCACACCTTCGGCACCAACCTCGGCAAGGGCATGACCCTGGAGGAGACCATCGCGGTCACCAAGCAGACCGCGGAGGGCGTCAAGTCCTGTGAGTCGGTGCTGGATCTGGCCCGTCGGCACGGCGTCGACATGCCGATCACGGAGACGGTCGTGGGCATCGTGCACGAGGGCACGCCGCCGGTCGTCGCCCTCAAGGAGCTGATGTCGCGCAGCGCCAAGCCCGAGCGCCGCTGACTCTGTTCCGGCCAGCGGGTACCCTCAAGCCGATATGAGCAGCGAGAACCTCCCCCAGAGCCCCAAGGCGCGCCCCGAGCAGAGCTCTGAGCTGCCGCTCCGCAAGCCGCGTGTGGCCGTCGTGTTCGGCGGCCGCAGTTCGGAGCACGGCATCTCGGTCGTCACGGCGGGTGCCGTACTGCGTGCCATCGACCGCACCAAGTACGACGTCCTGCCCATCGGCATCACGACGGACGGCCGCTGGGCGCTGACCGCCGACGCACCCGAGCGCATGGCGATCACCGACCGCAAGGTGCCCAACGTCGACGAGCTCGCCGAGTCGGCCGAGGGCGGCGTCGTCCTGCCCCTGGACCCCGGCGACCGCGAGGTCGTCTACAGCGAGCCCGGCTCCGTGCCCAAGGCGCTCGGCGAGGTCGACGTCGTCTTCCCGATGCTGCACGGTCCGTACGGCGAGGACGGCACCCTCCAAGGGCTCCTTGAGCTCTCCGGAGTGCCCTACGTGGGCGCCGGTGTGCTCGCGTCGGCGGTGGGCCAGGACAAGGAGTACATGAAGCGGGTCTTCATCTCCTTCGGTCTTCCCGTCGGCCCGTACCTGGTGATCCGGCCGCGCGAGTGGGACCGCGACGAGCAGACCGCCCGCAAGAAGATCGCGGAGTTCGCCGGCGAGCACGGCTGGCCGCTGTTCATCAAGCCCGCCCGCGGCGGCTCTTCGATGGGCATCACGAAGGTCGACTCCTTCGAAGGCCTCGACGAGGCGATCGAGGAGGCCCGGCGCCACGACCCCAAGATCCTCGTCGAGTCGCTGCTCCGCGGCCGTGAGATCGAGTGCGGTGTCCTGGAGTTCGAGGACGGCCCGCGCGCGAGCGTGCCCGCCGAGATCCCGCCCGTGCAGTCGCACGACTACTACGACTTCGAGGCGAAGTACATCGACTCGACGCCCGGGATCGTGCCGGCCCCGCTGACGCCCGAGCAGACCGCCGAGATCCAGCGGCTCGCCGTCGACGCCTTCGAGGCCACGTCCTGCGAGGGCCTGGTGCGCGCGGACTTCTTCCTCACCGAGGAGGGGCAGTTCGTGATCAACGAGATCAATACGATGCCGGGCTTCACGCCCATCTCGATGTACCCGCAGATGTGGGAGGCGAGCGGCGTCAGCTACGCCGAGCTCGTGGACCGTCTCATCCAGGCGGCGCTGCACCGCTCGACGGGGCTGCGCTAGCCCCTGGCGGCGTTACGCGATCCCCTTGGGGACCGTCTTCTTCACGGGGGCGGCGAAGTCCGTCAGCGGGCTCACGCCGCCCCCCGCGCGTTCCTCGGGCAGGGTGACCTCCACGTACGCCTTGCGCAGCGTGGAGGTGAAACGGAACGAGCCGTCGTCCTGCTCCTCGAGCAGCCAGTTGACGCCGTTCACGGTCACACCGTCCGCCTCGGCGTCGTTCATCTTCGGCGGCCGGGGGACACCGCAGCGCAGTATGATCGCCGGGTCTCCCCACCCGGCGGTGAGCGCCGACTTCGGCTCGGGATCGGCGCGCACCAGACCGTCCACCTTCTCCGGAAGCTGTTTGTCCAGGTTCCGGCACAGTTCGGTGACCTTGGCGTCCGGGGTGGGAACCGAGGCCTTCGCCGCTTCGTCTGCTGAGGAGCAGCCCGCGGTCGCGATCAGGAGTGCGATTGCGGGGCTCGAGACGAGACAACGGCGCCGGCGACGGGAAATCTTCACCGGCCAAGGGTAGACGGGGGCTACAAGTGCACGACCGGGCAGGTCAGGGTCCGCGTGATGCCGTCCACTTGCTGGACTTTGGCGACCACCATGCGGCCGAGCTCATCCACCGTGTCCGCCTGCGCGCGCACGATGACATCGTAGGGTCCGGTCACGTCCTCGGCCTGGATCACTCCTGGGATCTTGCCGATCAGCTCGGCGACGGTCGACGCCTTGCCGACCTCTGTTTGGATCAGGATGTACGCCTGTACCACGGAACCTCCAGGGCGGCCACGAGGATCATGTGGGGAGAAGGGACGCCACGGTACCGCGTCGCCGCTTCTCGCGGGGAGACCCGGGGGAGCTGTGGCGCGCACATCGCGGTGGACGGACAACCGAAGTTGACGGTCATCTCGACCGTACCTATGACAGTGACGGCTCGCGACCGCAAGCCGAGCAGCGTGAAAGGGCATGGTGAGTCCCGGTGAAGGGAACCGTCGGCGAGTTGGGGGAGTTCGGGCTCATCAGGGAACTCACCTCACGGCTCACCTCCACCCCGGCCGTCCGGCTCGGTCCGGGCGATGACGCCGCCGTCGTGTCCGCCCCCGACCGCAGGGTCGTGGCGAGCACCGACATCCTCCTCGAAGGGCGGCACTTCCGCCGCGACTGGTCCACCGCGTACGACGTGGGCCGTAAGGCCGCCGCGCAGAATTTGGCCGACATTGCCGCCATGGGCGCCGTGCCGACCGCGCTGCTCCTTGGTCTTGTCGTCCCCGCCGAACTGCCCGCCAGCTGGCCCACCGAGCTGATGGACGGCCTGCGGGACGAGTGCCAGGTCGCGGGTGCGGCCGTCGTGGGCGGCGATGTCGTACGCGGCGACACGATCACCGTGGCGATCACGGCGCTCGGCGATCTGCGCAACCACGAACCGGTCACGCGCGCGGGCGCCAAGACCGGCGATGTCGTCGCCGTCACGGGATGGTTGGGCTGGTCCGCCGCCGGGCACGCGGTGCTCTCGCGCGGCTTCCGCTCGCCCCGCGCCTTCGTGGAGGCTCACCGCAGGCCCGAGCCGCCGTACCACGCGGGCCCCGCTGCCGCCGGGCTCGGCGCGACCTCCATGACGGACGTGAGCGACGGACTCATCGCGGACCTCGGGCACATCGCCGAGGCGAGCAAGGTGCGCATCGACATCCGCTCCGGGGACGTCGACGTGCCCTCGCAGATGAACGACATCGGGCAGGCCGTCGGCGTCGACCCGCTGCAGTGGGTGCTCAACGGCGGCGAGGACCACGCGATCGTGGCGACGTTCCCCGCGGACGTGAAGCTGCCCGCACGCTGGAAGGTCATCGGTGAGGTCCTCAACCCCTCGGCGCTGCCCCAGGTGACGGTGGACGGCGCGCCCTGGACCAGCAAGGGCTGGGACCACTTCGGCGACAACCTCGAGGACTGAGCATGACGGCGTTCTCACGGCCCCCTCGCGTGCTGACCGTCGCCGGCTCCGACTCCGGCGGCGGCGCGGGCATCCAGGCCGACCTGAAGACGATGCTGGCGCTCGGCACCCACGGCATGAGCGTCGTCACCGCCGTCACCGCGCAGAACTCCCTGGGCGTCCAGGGTTTTTGGGAGCTGCCGGGGGAGGCGGTGCGGGCCCAGTACCGCAGCGTCGTCGATGACATCGGCGTACAGGCGGTGAAGACCGGCATGCTCGCATCGGCCGAACTGGTCGAGACGGTGGCCGAGTTGCTCGCGGGTACGGACGCCCCCGCGGTCGTCGACCCGGTCGGCGTCTCCAAGCACGGCGACTCGCTGCTCGCCGCGTCCGCGCTCGATTCGGTCCGTACGAAACTGCTGCCGGTCGCCACGGTCGCGACCCCGAACCTCGACGAGGTCGCCCAACTGACGGGCATTCACGTCGAGTCGGAGGACGGGATGCGCCGGGCGGCGGCGGCGCTCCTCACGTACGGCCCGAAGTGGGCGCTCATCAAGGGCGGCCATCTGCCGGGCGACGCGGTCGACCTGCTCACCGACGGTTCCGAGGAGCACTGGCTGCGCGCGCCGCGGCACGACAACCGCCACACGCACGGCACCGGCTGCACCCTCGCCAGCGCGATCGCCGCGCACCTGGCGAAGGGGCTGCCCGTGCCGGAGGCGGTGGCCGCCGCGAAGGAGTACGTCACTGGGGCGATCGCGGCCGGGTTCGCGCTCGGGGGCGGGATCGGGCCTGTGGATCATGGGTGGCGGTTCAGGGAGCAGTAGTAAGAAGCGCGCGGGTATACGAAAGAGCCGGTCCCCCGAGGGAGACCGGCTCTTTCAGCAACCAGCTAGGTGGCCGCGCTTACTTGCGTCAGCGCGAGACCTTGCCGGCCTTGATGCACGAGGTGCAGGCGTTGAGCCGCTTCGGCGTCCCGCTGACCACGGCACGAACGCGCTGGATGTTCGGGTTCCAGCGACGGGACGTGCGGCGGTGAGAGTGCGAGATGTTGTTGCCGAAGCCCGGCCCCTTGCCGCAGACGTCGCAGTTGGCAGCCACGGGTCACTCCAAAGACTTCAGATGCACTTACGGTTAAACCCGGCATGCCGGGATCAGTGCAATGATCGTGGGTGGCGTTGCCAGGAGGAATGGCCCGATGGGTATCGGGCAACCGGAGCAGCATACAACGACTGCTTCGGTAGAACGAAACTACCATGTCTCGCCCGGGCTCCGTCTCGGGCCCACCCCTGGCCCGCCCGCCGTCCGGGTCTACGCTGCGTCCATTCCGGATGCCTTAGAGGAGGCCAGCAGGTGCCGCAGAACGTCGACGCCGTCGCGGTGCGCGCCTGGTGCCGCCTCGCTCTGGACGCCCTGGGAGGGGCCCGCGAGGAGATCGACGCGATCAACGTCTACCCGGTCGCGGACGGGGACACCGGAACGAACCTCTATCTGACCGTGGAATCGGCGTCCCGCGCGGTCGACGCGGTGTTCACCGGCCTGGAGCCCGCCCGCCCCTCGCTGGCCGAGGCCATGCGGGCGATGGCGCACGGCGCCCTGATCGGGGCCCGCGGCAACTCGGGCACGATCCTTTCGCAGCTGCTGCGGGGGATGGCGCAGGTGCTGGGCGCCGGGACGGGGGACCGCAGTGACCCGGATCACGCGGACGGGCCGACGCTGGCGGTCGCGCTGCGGCGGGCCGCCGAATCCGCCTACCAGGCGGTCGCGCACCCCGTCGAGGGCACCGTCCTCACGGTGGCCACCGCGGCGGCGGACGCGGCAGCCGGCACGGGCGGGGACTGCGGGGCGGTGGCGCGGGCCGCGTACGACGGTGCCTGCCGGGCGCTGGAGGCGACGACCGGGCAGCTCGCGGTGCTTGACAGGGCCGGAGTGGTGGATGCCGGAGGGCGCGGGCTCGTGGCGGTCCTCGGGGCACTGGTCGGGGCCCTCTCCGGGGAGACGGTGCTCCTGAAGGCGGCCGCTAGCGGGCACGCGCGCGTGGAGCCCGTCGAGTGCGCGGACACGGCGGCCGACGAGGCGGGCCCCGCCTTCGAGGTGATCTACCTCCTGGAGGCGGACGACGCGGCCGTCGGGCGCCTGCGGACGCGGCTTGACGGACTCGGCGACTCGCTCGTCGTCGTCGGCGGCGACGGCCTGTGGAACGTCCACGTCCATGTGGACGACGCGGGGGCCGCGGTCGAGGCGGGCGTCGAGGCGGGGCGGCCCCACCGCATCCGCATCACCCACTTCGGAGCGGGCGACGCGCACACCGCCGGTGCCGCGCAGCCGCCCGGGGAGCAGGAACGTACGCAGCGCGCGGTCGTCGCCGTCGTACCGGGCGAGGGGCTCGCCGGTCTCTACACGGAGGCCGGGGCGACCACGGTGCTCACGCGTCCCGGGGAGCCGCCCGCCAGCGGGGAGCTCGTGGAGGCGATCCGGCGGGCGCACGCGCGCGAGGTGGTGCTCCTGCCGAACGACGCCGAGCTGCGTCACACCGCGGCGGCCGCCGCCGAGCAGGCCCGCACGGAGGGCGTACGGGTCGCGCTGATCCCCACCCGCTCCGCGGTCCAGGGCATCGCGGCCCTGGCCGTGCACGAACCGGACCGCCGCTTCGACGAGGACGTCGTCGCCATGACGTCGGCGGCCGGCGCGACGCGGTACGGCGAACTGGCCGTCGCCGAGCGTCAGTCGTGGACCATGGCGGGCATCTGCCAGGCCGGGGACGTCCTCGGCCTGATCGACGGCGATGTCGCGGTGATCGGCGACGAGACGACCGACACCGCGCGGACCGTCCTGGACCGGATGCTGGCCGCGGGCGGCGAGATGGTCACGCTGGTGCTCGGCGAGAGCGTGCCCGACAGCCTCGCCGACGAGCTGGAGAAGCATGTGCGCGAGGTCCATCTCGCCGTCGACACGGTGGTCTACCGCGGCGGACGCCAGTCGGCGCTGCTCCTCATCGGCGTCGAGTAGCCGGCGTGTGGCGCCATCGGCCTGCGGCGGATTCGGGGGACGTACGCCGGATTGTCAGTGGCGTGGTGTGCAATGGATCTCGTGCCCGCGCTCGATGAACCCCTGAAGAAAGTGGTCGGTCCTCCCACCGCGAAGGTGATGGCCGAGCACCTCGACCTGCACACCGTCGGCGACCTGCTGCACCACTACCCGCGCAGGTACGCGGAGCGGGGTGAGCTGACCCGCCTCGCCGAACTGCCGTTGGACGAGCACGTCACGGTGGTCGCCCAGGTCGCGACCGCCCGCGTCCTGAGGTTCAACGGGGGCAGCGGGCAGCGACTCGAAGTGACGATCACCGACGGCAGCGGCCAGCTCCAGCTGGTCTTCTTCGGCCGGGGCATCCACAAGCCGCACAAGGACCTGCTGCCGGGCACGCGCGCGATGTTCGCGGGCAAGGTGTCCCTCTTCAACCGCAAGATGCAGCTCGCCCATCCCGCGTACGAACTGCTGCGGGGCGACCCAGACGACGCAGCTGACGCGGCCGACGCGGTCGGCTCCTGGGCGGGCGCGCTCATCCCGATCTATCCCGCCACCGCCAAGCTGGAGTCCTGGAAGATCGCCAAGTCGGTGGACGCGGTGCTGCCCAGCGCCCAGGAGGCCGCCGATCCGCTGCCGCCCGCCCTCCGGGACGGCCGGGGGCTCATCCCGCTCCCCGAAGCGCTCCTGAAGATCCACCGGCCGCACTCGAAGGCGGACATCGCCTCCGCCCGCGACCGCCTGAAGTGGGACGAGGCCTTCGTCCTCCAGGTGGCCCTGGCAAGGCGGCGGTACGCGGACGCGCAACTGCCCGCGATCGCCCGCAGACCGAGCGAGGGCGGCCTGCTCGACGCCTTCGACGCCAAGCTGCCCTTCACGCTCACCGAAGGCCAGGAGAAGGTCTCCAAGGAGATCTTCGACGACCTGGCGACCGAGCACCCGATGCACCGCCTCCTCCAGGGAGAGGTGGGGTCCGGCAAGACGATGGTCGCCCTGCGCGCCATGCTCGCCGTCGTCGACGCGGGCGGACAGGCCGTGATGCTCGCGCCCACCGAAGTCCTCGCCCAGCAGCACCACCGCTCGATCGTCGAGACGATGGGCGAGCTGGCCGAGGGCGGCATGCTGGGCGGCTCCGAGCAGGCCACCAAGGTCACGCTGCTCACCGGCTCCATGGGCGCCGCCGCACGCCGGCAGGCGCTGCTCGACCTGGTCACCGGAGAGGCCGGGATCGTCATCGGCACGCACGCGCTGATCGAGGACAAGGTCCAGTTCCACGACCTGGGCCTGGTCGTCGTCGACGAACAGCACCGCTTCGGGGTCGAGCAGCGCGACGCCCTGCGCGGCAAGGGCAAGCAGCCCCCGCACCTCCTGGTCATGACGGCCACGCCCATTCCGCGCACGGTCGCGATGACGGTCTTCGGCGATCTGGAGACCTCGGTCCTCGACCAGCTCCCCGCGGGCCGCTCGCCGATCGCCAGCCATGTCGTCCCCGCCCAGGACAAGCCCCACTTCCTCGCCCGCGCGTGGGAGCGCGTGCGCGAGGAGGTGGAGAACGGCCATCAGGCGTACGTGGTCTGCCCCCGGATCGGCGACGAGGAGGACGACCCCAAGAAGGGCGCCAAGAAGGGCGCCAAGAAGGAGTCCCCGGAGGACGAGGGGGAGAAGCGGCCCCCGCTCGCCGTCATCGAGGTCGCCGAGCAGCTCGCCCAGGGACCCCTCCAAGGCCTCAAGGTCGAGATCCTGCACGGCAGGATGCAGCCTGACGACAAGGACGCGGTGATGCGCCGCTTCGCCGCGGGCGAGACCCAGGTCCTGGTCGCCACGACGGTCATCGAGGTCGGCGTGAACGTCCCGAACGCCACCGCGATGGTGATCATGGACGCCGACCGCTTCGGCGTATCCCAGCTGCACCAGCTGCGCGGCCGCGTCGGCCGAGGCTCGGCCCCGGGCCTGTGCCTCCTGGTCACCGACATGCCCGAGGCGAGCCCCGCCCGCGCCCGCCTGGGCGCCGTCGCCTCGACACTCGACGGCTTCGAGCTCTCCCGCATCGACCTGGAGCAGCGCCGCGAGGGCGATGTCCTCGGCCAGGCGCAGTCCGGTGTCCGCTCCAGCCTGCGCATGCTCGCCGTCATCGAGGACGAGGAGATCATCGCCGAGGCCCGCGAGGAGGCCGTCTCGGTCGTCTCCAAGGACCCGGACCTGGAGCACCTGCCCGCGCTGCGCACCGCCCTCGACGCCCTGCTCGACGCCGAGCGCGAGCAGTACCTCGACAAGGGCTGAGCGGCGGCCATGGGGCGTCGGCTGAGACACTGGGACGGCACCATCCCGTACGTACACCGACAAGGACTCAGATGACCCGCGTGATCGCCGGTACGGCCGGCGGACGCCGCCTCGCCGTCCCGCCAGGAAACGGCACGCGGCCCACGTCGGACCGCGCGCGCGAGGGCCTGTTCTCCACCTGGCAGGCCTTCCAGGGCACGCTCGACGGCGCACGCGTCCTCGACCTGTACGCCGGGTCCGGCGCCGTCGGCCTCGAAGCGCTGTCCCGCGGCGCCGCCCACACCCTGCTCGTCGAGACGGACGCCCGCGCGGTGCGCACCATCAGGGAGAACGTGAAGGCGCTCGGCCTGCCCGGCGCCGAGGTGAGGGCGGGCAAAGCAGCCCAGATCGTCCAGGGCGGCACCCCCAGCGCCCCGTACGACCTGGTGTTTCTCGACCCGCCGTACGCCGTCACCGATGACGATCTTCGGGAGATCCTGCTCACACTCCGCGCGGAAAGCTGGCTCACGGACGACGCGCTCGTCACCGTTGAACGCAGTACCAGAGGCGGAGAATTCGGCTGGCCCGACGGTTTCGAAGCGCTGAGGTCCCGTCGCTACGGCGAAGGCACGTTTTGGTACGGTCGCGCCGCCTCTACGTGCGACGACTCAGTGATCGCGCCATGACCGGACCGGAGAGCGAGGGACTTCAGTTGCGCCGCGCCGTCTGTCCGGGGTCATTCGACCCCATCACCAATGGACACCTCGACATCATCGCCCGCGCCTCCAAGCTGTACGACGTGGTGCACGTCGCGGTGATGATCAATCAGTCGAAGAAGGGCCTCTTCTCCGTCGAGGAGCGGATCGAGATGATCCGTGAGGTCACCGCCGACTTCGGGAACGTCGAGGTCGAGTCCTTCCACGGCCTCCTCGTCGACTTCTGCAAGCAGCGGGACATCCCGGCCATCGTCAAGGGCCTGCGCGCGGTCAGCGACTTCGACTACGAACTGCAGATGGCCCAGATGAACAACGGCCTCTCGGGCGTCGAGACCCTCTTCGTGCCCACCAACCCCACCTACAGCTTCCTGTCCTCCTCGCTCGTCAAGGAGGTCGCGGCGTGGGGCGGCGACGTCGCGCACCTGGTGCCCCCGCTGGTGTTCGAAGCCCTCAACAAGCGCCTCGCCAGAGGCTGATCAGGGGCTACAGTCTTCCCGTCCGTCTCCCAACGAGCTGTAGAGAGTGGCGAGCACACGGTGGACGTGCAGAAGAAGATCGACGAGATCGTCGAGGCGATCGGCAGCGCCCGGTCCATGCCCATGTCGGCCTCGTGCGTGGTCAATCGCGCCGATCTGCTCTCGATGCTCGAAGAGGTGCGCCAGGCCCTGCCCGGCTCCCTCGCCCAGGCCCAGGAGCTGATCGGCGGCCGTGAGCAGCTGGTCGAGCAGGCCCGCCAGGAGGCCGAGCGGATCATCGAGACCGCGCACGCCGAACGCGGCTCGCTGATCTCCGACACGGAGGTCGCCCGCAACTCCCAGGGCGAGGCGGCCCGCATCCTCGCCGAGGCCCGTCAGGCCGCCGAAGAGGTCCGCGTCGAGGCCGACGACTACGTGGACAGCAAGCTCGCCAACTTCGAGGTCGTCCTCACCAAGACCCTCGGCTCCGTCGGCCGCGGCCGCGAGAAGCTCCTCGGCACGGGACCCGGCCTCGACGAGCAGGGTTACGAGGACGAGGACGCCCCGGAGCGCAGCCACGACCCGGAGACACTGCGCCGGGACGCCGACGCGTACGTGGACGCCAAGCTCGGCGCCTTCGAGGCGGTCCTGGCCAAGACCCTGGAGGCGGTCGGCCGCGGCCGCCAGACGCTGCACGGCAGGGCCCCCGCCGACGACCTCGCGGGCCTGGCCCAGGGCGACGGCTCCTCCCAGGCGCACACCACCGACGCCGAGTACCTGGCGGACCTCGCGGGACCCATGGCCGCCGCAGCGCCCGCCGCCCCGCAGCAGCCCCCGGCGGCCCCGCAGATCCCGGCCCAGCAGCCCTACGCCCCGGCCGCCCAGCAGGAGCCGGACCCGTACGCCTACCAGCAGCAGGACCAGTACGCGTACCAGCAGCAGTACGCCCAGCAGGACCCGTACGGCTACCAGCAGCAGGATCCGTACGGCTACCAGCAGCAGGGCTACGAACAGCCTCAGTACGAGGCTCCCGCGGCGCTGGAGGAGGCCAGCCTCTTCGACACCGGCATGATCACCGCGGAGCAGCTGCGCCAGTACGAACAGGGTCGCTAGTACCGGATTGGGCCGAGAGCGAATGGTCCAGTATCCTGGCTCTTCGGTCGCGCGTACGTCCGCGATCCAGGCTGCCCGGCTTGTGAGAGAGCACCTAGTTCTCACTCATGGCGGGGTGGCCTCCTTGAACTTCCAGGATCTGAAAGCAGGAAAAGCCCTGAGTGCTCGCCTTGACCACCGAAACCCTCTCGTGTTCGACACACACGAGCTGGGTCGGCGTCCCGGTGCGCTGCAGCGGCTGACCCGTTCCGTCGAAGCACCCGGTTCGCCGGCGACCTTCGGCATCGAAGGGGTCATCGGAGTGCCGCAGGGCGCCCCGGTCGAGCTGAAGATCCGCCTGGAGTCGGTCATGGAAGGGGTGCTTGTCACAGGCACCGCCCGTGCATCGGCCGAGGGGGAGTGCGTAAGGTGTCTGGAGCCGCTGACGCTTGAGGTCGACGCGGATTTCCAGGAGATGTTCTCGTACCCTGACGCCGACGACCGGAGCCGCACCGCGGAACCGGCCGACGACGCCGAGGAAGATGAGGACAGGCTCTATCTCGAGGACGGCATGTTCGACCTCGAGCCTGTGCTGCGTGATGCGGTAGTGCTCGCACTGCCGATGCAGCCGGTGTGCCAGGACGACTGTCCGGGCCTGTGTTCCCAGTGCGGAGCGCGGCTCGCGGACGACCCGGACCACCACCATGACGCCGTCGACATCCGTTGGGCGGCACTGCAGGGACTCGCCGGGACCATCCAGGACGGCGAGAAGGACGAGATGAGCGGCGCCGAAGCTGGCGTCGACGAGAAGCAGGAGAAGTAGCCGTGGCTGTTCCGAAGCGGAAGATGTCGCGCAGCAACACGCGCCACCGCCGGTCGCAGTGGAAGGCTGCGGTCCCCACCCTGGTTTCGTGTGAGCGTTGCCAGGAGCCGAAGCTGCAGCACATTGCGTGCCCGAGCTGCGGCACGTACAACAAGCGCCAGGTCCTCGAGGTCTGAGCGGCTGGTGAGAGGCACCGTGTCTAGCCACAAAACGGCGGATGACGCCAAGGCGGAAAACGCCAAGAAGCAGGCGGAGAACACGGCCTCGTCCCACACGCTTTTGGAAGGGCGGCTCGGGTACCAACTCGAGTCCGCCCTTCTGGTGCGTGCGCTGACCCACCGTTCGTACGCGTACGAGAACGGCGGCCTGCCGACGAACGAGCGGCTCGAGTTCCTCGGGGACTCGGTGCTCGGCCTCGTCGTCACGGACACGCTCTATCGCACCCACCCCGACCTGCCCGAAGGCCAGCTGGCCAAGTTGCGGGCCGCGGTGGTCAATTCGCGTGCGCTTGCGGAGGTCAGTCGCGGCCTCGACCTCGGCTCCTTCATCCGGCTCGGCCGGGGCGAAGAGGGCACGGGTGGCCGGGACAAGGCATCCATCCTCGCCGACACCCTTGAAGCGGTGATCGGTGCGGTCTATCTGGACCAGGGTCTGGACGCGGCGGGCGAGCTGGTGCACCGGCTCTTCGACCCGCTGATCGAGAAGTCCTCGAACCTGGGCGCGGGCCTGGACTGGAAAACCAGCCTCCAGGAGCTCACCGCGACCGAGAGCCTCGGCGTGCCCGAGTACCTCGTCACGGAGAGCGGCCCGGACCACGAGAAGACCTTTACTGCTGCCGCCCGCGTCGGAGGCGTCTCGTACGGCACCGGCACCGGCCGCAGCAAAAAGGAAGCGGAGCAGCAGGCCGCGGAGTCCGCGTGGCGCGAGATTCGCTCCGCTGCGGATGAGCGGATCAAGGCTGCGGAGGCGGCTGCCGCCTCGGCTGACGGGGTTGCGGACGCACCCTCCGTCTGAGCTCTGTTCCACCGTTTTTTGGTGCCGGTCGCCTCTTGGGTGGCCGGCACCAGCTTTTCCCGCCCACCCGCCCGTTATCCCGAAATGGACAAGCGTCATGCCCGAGCTGCCCGAAGTCGAAGTCGTCCGGCGAGGGCTTGAGCGCTGGGTCGCGCATCGGACCGTCATCGAGGTCGAGGTGCTGCACCCGCGTGCCGTGCGGCGGCATCTCGCGGGCGGAGCGGACTTCGCGCACCGGCTCAAGGGGCAGCGTGTCGGTACGGCGATGCGGCGCGGCAAGTATCTCTGGCTGCCCCTCGAGGACAGCGGCACCTCGATCCTCGCCCATCTCGGCATGAGCGGGCAGCTGCTCGTCCAGCCCCAAGAGGCCCCGGACGAGAAGCACTTGAGGATCCGGATGGGCTTCGAGGACACCCTCGGCACCGAGCTGCGCTTCGTCGACCAGCGCACTTTCGGCGGCCTCTCGCTGCACGAGAACACCCCCGACGGACTCCCGGACGTCATCGCGCACATCGCCCGCGACCCGCTGGACCCGCTCTTCGACGACGCGGCCTTCCACGACGCACTGCGCCGACGTCGTACGACGATCAAACGCGCCCTGCTCGACCAGTCGTTGATCAGCGGAGTCGGCAACATCTATGCGGACGAGGCGCTTTGGCGCGCGAAGCTGCACTACGAACGCCCCACCGCCACGTTCACCCGCCCCCGCACGGCCGAACTCCTCGGCCACGTACGGGACGTGATGAACGCGGCGCTCGCCGTCGGCGGCACCAGCTTCGACAGTCTGTACGTGAATGTGAACGGCGAGTCCGGCTACTTCGAGCGGTCGCTCGACGCCTACGGCCGGGAAGACGAGCCGTGCCGCCGCTGTGGCACGACCATGCGTCGGCGCCCCTGGATGAACCGTTCCAGCTACTTCTGCCCGCGCTGTCAGCGGCCCCCGCGCTCCGCGTCGTAACGCTCCCGCGCCACCAGTACGTCGTCCATCCGGCCCTCCATGTAGTGCACGAGGGTCATCAGGCGCTGCGCGAACTCCCGTCCCAACGGGGTGAGTTCATAGTCCACGCGGGGCGGGTTGGTGGGCTGCGCCTCGCGGTGCACCAGGCCGTCGCGCTCCAGCGCGTGCAGCGTCTGGGACAGCATCTTCTCGCTCACGCCGTCGACACGGCGGCGCAGTTCGTTGAAACGGAACGTGCCGTCGTGCAGCGCGCCCAGGGTGAGCGCGCCCCAGCGTCCCGTGACGTGCTCCAGCGTGCCGCGCGACGGGCACTGCCTGGAGAACACGTCGTACGCCAGGTCCGGGGTCGTGGCGTCTTCGGTCCGGGTGGTCGCGTCCATGCGGACAGCATACTCGTGCACAGCGCTGACTCATGGGCTGCGCTAACAAAAAGTTAGCGCTTCCGACCGGCGGACTCGTCCTAGAAGCCGAAGTCCTGCGTCCACCAAGGGCCGCCCGGCGCGAAGTGCGCACCGACGCCCAGGGTCTTGTAGTCGCAGTTGAGGATGTTGGCGCGGTGGCCGGGGCTGTTCATCCAGGCGTCCATCACGGACTGGGCGTTGGCCTGGCCGCGCGCGATGTTCTCGCCGCCCAGATTCGCTATCCCGGCCTTCTCTGCGCGGTCCCACGGGGTCGCGCCGTCCAGGTCGGTGTGGTCGAAGAAGTCGCGGGTGGCCATGTCCGAGCTGAAGTCACCGGCCAGCGAGGCCAGCGAGTCGTCCGCGCGCACGGGGGAGCAGCCCACCTTGGCCCGCTCCTCATTGACGAGGGTGAGCACCGCGGCCTCGGCCGTGGCCTCCGCGGACGGTGACTTCGAGCTCGGCGCCGACGCCGGGGGTGCCTTCGGCTTCTGCGGGGCGGTGCGCGAGGGGCTCGGCGCCTTCGTCGTCTCTTCCGGCTCCGGCTTGGGCTTCGGTGCCTGGGACGAGGGCTTCTCGGACGGCTTCCGCGAGGGCGTCTCGGTGGACTGCGAGGGGGACGGGTCCGGTGCTTCGGTGCGGTCCGTGCCACGGCTCGGCGTGGCCGACTCGCGGCCGGCGTCGGCATCGGTGTCCGCGCCGCCCTGCGGCGCCACACCGGTGGGGGAGCTCGCGGAACGCACCTTGTTGGAGTCGCCGCCTCCGCCCAGCGAGTAGTTGTCGGAGCCGGGGACCAGGCCGGAGGCGATCGCCACGGCGCCCATCGCGACGGCGGCGGACACGCCGAGCAGGCCGGTGCGCACCGGTGCGGCGACACGGCCCTTGCGGCGGTGCGACACGGCGGCGGTGCGGGGCTCGGGGGCGCCCGCGTAGTCATCGGCGTACGGGGCGGGTGCCCCAGTGGCGCGGCCGGTGGCGGCTCCCCCTGCGCCGGAGCGTCGGTGGCGTCCCATCTCTGGCCTTCCTCGTCCTAGCGGTCAACGTGACTCACCCATACGAGTGAGGCTCATCGAGTCGGGACTGTACGCGATGGCGCATGGGGGCGAAGTGCTCCGAGAGCAATTGGCCGGTTAGCGTGCACCCATGAACGAAGAAGTCAGACTCACCGCCTGGGTTCGCGGCCGGGTGCAGGGCGTGGGTTTCCGCTGGTTCACGCGGGCGAGGGCGCTGGAGATCGGCGGCCTGAGTGGTTTTGCTCTCAATTTGGAGGACGGCCGCGTACAAGTGGTCGCCGAGGGTCCGCGAGCGGGCGCCCAGGAGCTTCTCGACTGGCTGCGGGACGGCGACACTCCCGGCCGCGTCGACGGAGTCACTGAGATCTGGGACACCCCGCGCGGCATCTACGAGACGTTCGCGATTCGCTGACGGAGACTGGAAGTGCGGGCCCGCACAGGAGTGCCCAAGGCAACTGCCTCGGGCAGGAAAGACCTGGTGGTTGCCAAGAACCCCTTGGCGTGGCAGGCTCCGCAGGTAAAGATGATCGACACGCCCCCAGGGCCCCGCAGCAGAGGCCGCGCCGCAGTTTTGACGGCGCGACGCCCCCGGGTTGCCCGCCAATACGGGGCGTGATCGTGTTGACCGTCAAACTTTTTGGTGAGACTCTGGAAGCCCCGCGCACCTTAGCTGTTTGGCATGTGAGAACGGCCAGCAAGACCAGCAGGAACAACGAGTGCCAAGCACCGCGGGTGCGATTCCCTCACGACCCACACCGCTTCGGTCGGTCACTCATTGTGGAGGACCATCCATCATGGCAAAGGCGCTTCTCGGTTACGTCGGCGGTTCCGACCCGCGACTTCTCGCCGAGATGCGACGGCTCCAGCAGCGCGTCCAGGACCTGGAATCTGAGCTCGTGAAGATCCAGGCCGAGAACGATGCGCTCGCGGCTGCCGCTTCTCACGAATCGCTCCTGGAGAGCATCGACGTACCCCAGGCGGAGCCTGCGCTCACCTGACCACTGCCACCTCAGTAAAGGCGTCTGTCCTCGCAAGGTGCTGCGTAACGATCATTGGCGTAATGATCATTGTGCGTCACGCGCTTTCCGCCTTGTGAGTTGCCTGCTAACGCACGTGGTCGGGCTGCCCATGTCAGCCGCTTGTCCAGATCGATTGTCCAGATCTGCAAGGGACGCTTCGGCGTCCCTTCTTTCTTGCCCCCGTGTCGCCCGGTTCCTTTACCGTCTGATGTGCCCTGCATCTTCATGGGTGAAACGGTCAGTGAAAGGTAGAGTCCAGCGGCGTGCACCTCAAGGCCCTCACCCTGCGCGGTTTCAAATCCTTCGCGTCGGCCACGACGCTGAAGTTCGAGCCGGGCATCACCTGCGTCGTCGGACCCAACGGCTCCGGCAAGTCCAATGTCGTGGATGCGCTCAGCTGGGTCATGGGCGAGCAGGGTGCCAAGTCGCTGCGCGGCGGCAAGATGGAGGACGTCATCTTCGCCGGCACCACCGGGCGGCCGCCGCTGGGCCGGGCCGAGGTGTCCCTCACCATTGACAACTCCGACGGTGCGCTTCCCATCGAGTACGCGGAAGTCACCATCACGCGGATCATGTTCCGCAACGGCGGCAGCGAGTACCAGATCAATGGGGACACCTGCCGGCTCCTCGACATCCAGGAACTGCTCTCCGACTCCGGCATCGGCCGCGAGATGCACGTCATCGTCGGGCAGGGCCAGCTCGACGGGGTGCTGCACGCCGACCCGATGGGGCGCAGGGCCTTCATCGAGGAGGCCGCGGGCGTCCTCAAGCACCGCAAGCGCAAAGAGAAGGCGCTGCGCAAGCTCGACGCGATGCAGGCCAACCTCGCCCGCGTCCAGGACCTCACCGACGAACTGCGGCGCCAGCTCAAGCCCCTCGGGCGGCAGGCAGCCGTCGCCCGGCGGGCCGCCGTCATCCAGGCCGATCTGCGCGATGCCCGGCTGCGGCTCCTCGCCGACGATCTCGTACGACTCAGAGCGGCGCTGCAGACCGAAGTGGCGGACGAGGCGGCGCTCAAGCAGCGCAAGGACGCCGCCGAGGCCGAGCTGAAGAAGGCGCTGCAGCGCGAGGCCGAGCTCGAGGACGAGGTGCGCCGCCTCACGCCGCGGCTCCAGCAGGCGCAGCAGACGTGGTACGAGCTGTCGCAGCTGGCCGAGCGGGTGCGCGGCACCGTCTCCCTCGCCGACGCCCGGGTCAAGAGCGCGACCGCCGCGCCGCCGGAGGAGCGCCGTGGCCGCGACCCCGAGGACATGGAGCGCGAGGCCGCGCGGATCCGCGAGCAGGAGGCGGAGCTGGAGGCCGCTCTCGAAGCTGCCGAGCACGCGCTTGAGGACACGGTCGGCCACCGTGCCGATCTTGAGCGGGAGCTGGCGGTCGAGGAGCGCCGCCTCAAGGACGTGGCGCGGGCCATCGCGGACCGGCGCGAGGGGCTCGCGCGGCTGAACGGCCAGGTCAACGCGGCGCGCTCGCGGGCGGGCTCCGCGCAGGCCGAGATCGACCGGCTCGCCGTGGCCCGTGACGAGGCGGGGGAGCGCGCCGTCGCCGCCCAGGAGGAGTACGAGCAGCTCAAGGCGGAGGTCGACGGGCTCGACGCCGGGGACGCGGAGCTCGCCGGGCGGCACGACGAGGCGAAGCGTTCCCTCGCCGATGCCGAGGCCGCGCTCACCGCCGCGCGGGAGGCGGCCACCGGGGCCGAGCGCAAGCGGGCCGCGGTCGCCGCCCGGCACGACGCGCTCGCGCTCGGGCTTCGCCGCAAGGACGGCACGGGAGCGCTGCTCGCCGCCAAGGACCGGATCGTCGGGCTCCTGGGGCCCGCGGCCGAGCTGCTCACCATCGCTCCGGGGTACGAGGTCGCGGTCGCCGCGGCTTTCGGTGCCGCGGCGGACGCGATCGCGGTGAGCACCCCCGCATCGGCGGCGGAGGCGATCCGGCTGCTGCGGAAGCAGGACGGCGGGCGGGCCGCGCTGTTGCTGGCGGGGGCGCCGGACGCGTGGGACGCAGGACGCGGCGGTTCGGCGGGCGCGCGCGGCGCGGAGTCGGGGGGTGCGGGCCGGCGTGGTGCGGGGGTGTCCGGTGGTGGTGTGCGGGCCGACGGTGGCGACGCGGGGGCGCTTGGTGATGGCGTCGAGTCGGATGGTGCGGGGTCGGGTGGTGCGGGCCCGCGTGGTGTGGAG
The DNA here is from genome assembly GCF_026340305.1 of Streptomyces sp. NBC_01381. Classification (NCBI taxonomy): domain Bacteria; kingdom Bacillati; phylum Actinomycetota; class Actinomycetes; order Kitasatosporales; family Streptomycetaceae; genus Streptomyces; species Streptomyces sp. NBC_01381. Next base: position 1,144,519 of record NZ_JAPEPI010000002.1, read on the forward strand.
GTGTCCGGTGGCGGTGTGCAGGTCGGCGGTGGCAGTGCGGAGGCGCTGGGTGGTGGCGTCGGGTTGGGCGGTGGGGAGTCGGGCGCTGCGGGTCCTCGTGGTGCGGCCGGTGGCGGTGTGCAGGTCGACGGTGGCAGTGGAGAGGCGCTGGGGGGTGGCGTCGGGTCGGATGGTGCGGGGTCGGGCGGCGTGGAGTCGGGGGGTGCGGGGCAGTGTGGACCGGAGGCTCCAGGTAGCAGCGCCCGAGTGCAGGCGCTGTCCGCTCAGCCCGGCGGTGGCCCCGATGGTGCTCGGTCCGTAGCCGCCCAAGGTCCGCCCTTCGTCGCCGAACTGGTGCGCGGCCCCGATGAGTTGATGCCCGCCGTGCGGCGGCTGCTGCGGGGCGTGGTGGCGGTGGGGACGCTCGAGGACGCCGAGGATCTCGTCTACGCACGGCCCGAGTTGACCGCGGTGACCACCGAAGGTGACCTGCTCGGGGCGCACTTCGCGCAGGGCGGGTCCGCGGGTGCGCCCAGCCTCCTGGAGGTGCAGGCATCCGTCGACGAGGCCGCGGCCGAACTCGCCGAGCTCGGCACGGCCTGCGAGCGGCTCGCCGATGAACAGCACCTCGCGGGTGAGCGGCGTAAGGAAGTGGCCGATCTCGTCGAGGAGTTGGGCGAGCGCAGGCGCGCCGCCGACCGGGAGAAGTCGGCCGTGGCCCAGCAGCTCGGCGCGCTCGCCGGGCAGGCGCGCGGCGCCGCCGGTGAGGCCGAGCGCAGTGCCGCCGCCGCGGCCAAGGCGCAGGACGCGCTGGACAAGGCGGTCGAGGAGGCCGAGGAGCTGGCCGAACGGCTGCTGGTCGCCGAGGAGGCGCCGGCCGAGGAGGAGCCCGACACCGCCGTGCGCGATCGGCTCGCCGCCGACGGGGCCAATGCCCGGCAGACCGAGATGGAGGCCAGGCTTCAGGTCCGTACCCATGAGGAGCGGGTCAAGGGGCTTGCGGGCCGGGCCGATTCGCTCGACCGGGCCGCGCGCGGCGAACGCGAGGCACGCGCGCGTGCCGAGCAGCGCAAGGCCAGGATGCGGCACGAGGCGGCCGTCGCCGACGCCGTCGCACGCGGCGCCCGGCAGCTGCTCGCGCACGTCGAGGTCTCTCTCGCACGGGCCGATGCGGAGCGCGGTGCCGCCGAGCGCGCCAAGGAGGTCCGGGAGCGGGACCTCGTCGCCGAGCGGAATCAGGGCCGTGATCTCAAGGCCGAGCTGGACAAGCTGACGGACTCGGTGCACCGGGGCGAGGTGCTCGGCGCCGAGAAGCGGATGCGGATCGAGCAGCTGGAGGCCAAGGCGCTCGAGGAGCTCGGCGTCGAGCCGGCGGGCCTCGTCGCCGACTACGGCCCCGACCAGCTCGTGCCGCCCTCGCCGCCCGCCGAGGGCGAGGAGCTGCCCGACGACCCGGAGCACCCGCGCAACAAGCCCGTGCCGTACGTCCGCGGTGATCAGGAGAAGCGGCTGAAGTCAGCCGAACGGGCGTATCAGCAGCTCGGGAAGGTGAACCCGCTGGCGCTTGAGGAGTTCGCGGCGTTGGAGGAACGCCATAAGTTCCTGAGCGAGCAGCTCGAGGACCTGAAGAAGACGCGCACCGATCTCCTGCAGGTGGTGAAGGAGGTCGACGAGCGCGTCGAGCAGGTCTTCACCGAGGCCTACCGGGACACGGCCCGGGAGTTCGAAGGGGTCTTCTCGCGCCTCTTCCCGGGCGGTGAGGGACGCCTGATCCTCACCGATCCCGACAACATGCTCGCCACCGGTGTCGATGTCGAGGCGCGCCCGCCGGGCAAGAAGGTCAAGCGGCTCTCGCTGCTTTCCGGTGGTGAGCGGTCGCTGACCGCCGTGGCGCTGCTCGTTTCGATCTTCAAGGCGCGGCCCAGTCCCTTCTATGTGATGGACGAGGTCGAGGCCGCGCTCGACGACACCAACCTGCAGCGCCTCATCCGCATCATGGAGGAGCTGCAGGAGGCCTCGCAGCTCATCGTGATCACGCACCAGAAGCGGACGATGGAGGTCGCGGACGCGCTGTACGGCGTGTCCATGCAGGGCGACGGCGTATCCAAGGTGATCAGCCAGCGGCTTCGCTAGCCCGCTGCGCACTCTCTTCACTGGGTCGTCACTACTTCAAGACTTGAACGAACCTCACCTCACGCGTGCCTGAAATTCACAGGAACCCAGGTATTGACTTCGAAACTTGAAGGCATAGTCTCTGCAACGTTGCTTTTACCTTCAGGTGGTGGGCGGCGTGAAGTTGTGCGCCACTTGAAGTGCTCGCCCCCACCCCCGGCAATGCAGCCGGTGGCCCGAGGAGTCCATGTGACCAGCACAACGAAGGCGCCGCAGCCCGAAGGCAGAGAGGCCAAGCCGGACCATCTCGGCCACGTCATCTTCATCACGGCGGCAGCCGCGATGGGTGGCTTCCTCTTCGGCTACGACAGCTCGGTGATCAACGGCGCGACCGTCGCCATCCAGGACCGATTCGACGTCGACGCGAACACGCTCGGCTGGATCATCGCCACCGCGCTGCTCGGCTGTGCCGTCGGTGCCGCGGTCGCCGGACGCATCGCCGACCGCATCGGCCGCATCCGCTGCATGCAGATCGCCGCCGTCCTCTTCGCGGCGAGCGCCGTCGGTTCCGCCCTGCCGTTCGCGGCCTGGGACCTCACGATGTGGCGCTTCATCGGCGGCATCGGCATCGGCATGGCCTCCGTCATCGGCCCGGCCTACATCGCCGAGGTCGCCCCGCCCGCGTACCGAGGCCGCCTCGCCTCCTTCCAGCAGGCCGCGATCGTCATCGGCATCGCCGTCTCGCAGCTGGTCAACTACGGCATCCTGAAGCTGGCGGACGACGACCAGCGCGGTGAGCTGATGGGCCTTGAGGCCTGGCAGCTGATGCTCGGCGTCATGGTCATCCCGGCCGTCCTCTACGGCCTGCTCTCCTTCGTCATCCCCGAGTCGCCGCGCTTCCTGATCCAGGTCGGCCGTGACGTCGAGGCCAAGAAGGTGCTCGGCGAGGTCGAGGGCCACAAGATCGACCTGGACGCGCGCGTCGCCGAGATCCACCACGGTCTGGTCAGCGAGCACAAGCCCTCGTTCAAGGACCTGCTCGGCAAGGTCGGCTTCCTGCCGATCGTCTGGGTCGGCATCGGGCTCTCGGTGTTCCAGCAGCTCGTCGGCATCAACGTGATCTTCTACTACTCGAACCAGCTGTGGCAGTCGATCGGGCACGACCCGAGCAGCTCGTTCCTGTACTCGTTCGAGACGTCGATCGTGAACATCATCGGCACCGTCATCGCGATGATCTTCGTCGACCGGATCGGCCGCAAGCCGCTGGCCCTGATCGGCTCCGCCGGCATGGCTCTCGCGCTGTTCACCATGGCCTGGGCGTTCTCGTACCGGACCGGATCCGGCGACACCGTCTCGCTGCCGGACGCACAGGGTCTGACCGCGATCATCGCCGCCAACCTCTTCGTGCTCTTCTTCGCGCTCTCCTGGGGCGTGGTGGTCTGGGTGCTGCTCGGCGAGATCTTCCCGAACCGGATCCGCGCCGCCGCCCTCGGCGTCGCAGCGTCCGCCCAGTGGCTCGCCAACTTCGCGATCACCAAGACGTTCCCGAGCATGTCCGAGTGGAGCCTGACCGGCTCGTACATCATCTACGGCGCCTTCGCCGCGCTCTCGATCCCCTTCGTCATGAAGTTCGTCAAGGAGACGAAGGGCAAGACCCTGGAGGAGATGGGCTAATCCCCGCTGCCCCTCCTCTGAGGAAGCTGCCCCGGTTCAAGGACCTATTCCTTGAGCCGGGGCAGTACGTTTTCGCAGAAGTGGTGCAGGCTGCGCCATCCCTCGTCGACCGGCATCCCGCCGGACAGCGGATGCAGTACGAGATTGGCGGCGCCGCCCTGTACGTACGTCACGCACTCGTCGGGCGTGAGCACGCGGTAGACGCCCTCGGCGCGCAGCTCGTCCACCGTCGTGGCGGCGGACTTCACCGCCGAGCGGATGTCCTTGGACTGCCAGGAGGCATAGGTGCGGGCCTCGTGCAAGAAGTGCTCGCCGTGCTCGGCCCAGGTGCGGTCCGGGTCGTCGGCGATGTGCAGGAGCGGGGTCTCGGCGGCGGGCATCATCGTCCAGCCCTCGGTGCCGTACTCGGCGAGGCGTTCGTTGTAGTACGCCTCCAGGTCCGGCAGATGGGCGCTCGGGAAGAGCGGCAGGCCGAGCCGGGCCGCGCGCCGGGCCGCCGCCTGTGAGGAGCCGCCGACCAGGAGCAGCGGGTGCGGCTGGGTGTGCGGACGCGGGGTGACGCGCACGGTGCGGCCGCGGAACTCGAAGGGTTCGCCGGTCCAGGCCTGCAGCAGCGTTTCGAGCAGCTCGTCCTGGAGTTTGCCGCGCCGCTTCCACTCGACGCCGAAGGCCGCGTACTCCTCGGGCCGGTAGCCGATCCCCGCCACCGTCACCAGACGCCCGCCGCTCAGCAGATCGAGTACGGCGATGTCCTCGGCGAGCCGCAGCGGATCGTGCAGCGGGCCGATGATCGCGGAGACGGTCACGGCGATGCGCCGGGTCGCGCCGAACACCGCGCCCGCGAACGTGAAGGGCGAGGGCAGCCAGTTGTTGCCGACGCCGTGGTGCTCCTCGGTCTGCACGGTGGAGATGCCCCGGTCATCCGCGTAAGCGGCCATCTCCAGGGCGGCTTTGTAGCGTTCACTCAGCGAGCCGGGTGTGGCCGCGGGATCGACGAGGTTGAAACGGACGACTGTGACGGGCATACGGAACGTCCCCCTTCACCATGGGCGGCGAAGGGGGACGTTAGTTGACGTGGTGTCAGATGAACAGTGTCCGGCGGGAGTTGCTCCGGATCAGGCGCTGACCAGCTCGGTGTCGTCGCCCTTGCCGCCGGGCGTTTCGACGGCCGGTGTGCGCGGAAGGACCGCGTACAGGACGGCCGCGATGACGATCGTGGCCAGCCAGCCGAGGCCGTTGCGGCCGACCCAGGACGTGGCGAGGGGGCCGCTGAACCAGTCGACCTTGGTGAAGAGCAGACCCATCACCAGGGCGACCGCCCACGCGGTCATGGCCTGCCAGGCGAAGCCGGCCTTGTACCAGTAGGCGCTGGTGCGCTTGGTGTCCATCAGCGCCTCGCCGTCGTACGTCTTGCGGCGCAGCATGTCGACGCCGAAGACGCCGATCCACGCGGAGAACGCGACCGCGAGCAGCGTCAGGAAGGAGATGAACGAACCCATGAAGCTGCTGGCCACGTTCATCAGCAGGTAGCCGAAGATCAGGCTGATGATGGCGTTGATGCTCACTGCCCACGCGCGCGGGACCTTGATGCCGAGCGTCATCGCGGTGAAGCCCGCGGAGTACATCGACATCGAGTTGATCAGCAGCATGCCGATCAGGGCCATCACCAGGTACGGCACCGCGATCCACGTCGGAAGCAGCTCGCCGAGGAAGGAGACGGGGTCGGCGGCCGACGACAGGGACGGCGTGCTGACCGCCATGACGGCGCCCATCAGGACCATCGGTACGACGACGATGCCGGCGCCACCGATCGCGTTGCCCACCAGGGCCTTGCTGGAGGCCGTGCGCGGCAGGTAGCGGGTGAAGTCCGGTCCGGTGGGGACCCAGCTGATGCCACCGGCGGCGATCACGCCGACGCCCGCGACCATCGCCGCGGTGGAGCCCGCCGACTCGGAGAAGACGTCTGACCACGGGGTGTTGGCGATGAGGTAGACCAGTACGAGGACGCTGAACGCGCCGAAGAGGTACGTCGCCCAGGTGTTGCAGATGTGCAGCACCTTGCGGCCGAGGCCACTGATGACGAACGTACCGGCGACGAAGGCGACCAGCGTGACGACCGTCAGCCAGGTGCTGGACTTCACGCCGAAGCAGATGTCCAGGACGACGATGATCGCGTACGCGCCCGTGACCGCGTTGATCGTCTCCCAGCCCCAGCGGGCGATCCAGATCAGGGAGCCCGGGAAGAGGTTGCCGCGCTGGCCGAAGACCGCGCGCGAGAGCGTCATGCCCGGCGAGCCGCCGCGCTTGCCCGCGATGGAGATCAGCCCGACCATGCCGTAGCTGAGAACGGGGGACACGAGGGCGACGACCAGGGCCTGCCAGAAGTTGAGGCCATTGGTCACGATGAGGCCCGCGCCCATGGTGAGCAGCAGGACGCTGATGTTGGCCGCGACCCATGTGGGGAACAGCTCGCGGGTCCTGCCGGTGCGCTCGGAGTCGGGGACGGGCTCGAGGCCGCGTGTCTCCAGGGCGCCTTCGTTTTCGGCGGTGGTGCTCATGGGGGTGGTTCCGTGCCTCTCGCTCGGATCGCAACGCTGCGAGCCGTCCGTGGGGGTGATCGCAAGGACTCTACGCGCGTTGATGCGGAGAGCTCCATCGTACTTTAGTCCGAGTAGTGCCCTCTATGGGCCTTTGTTCTTTGGAGGAAGCTACAGCCTGGGCTCGGGTTGCACCCATGACTGATACTGGGTGGGTTATGGAAATCGTCATCCTTGCTGTAGTCATCGCCGTGGTCGTGATCGGCGCGCTCGGCGGGCTCGTGATCGGCAGCCGCAAGAAGAAGCAGCTGCCGCCGCAGGCGCCGTCGACCACGCCCACCATCACCGCCCCTCCCGCCGAACCGCAGGTTGGCGACGAGGCCGAGACGCCGCGCGACGAACCGCGCCGCACGATCGAGGAGGTGGAACTCCCGGGCGCCGGAGCCGAGGCGCCGGTGGTCACCGAGGAGGCCCCCGAGGCCGCCCCGGAGATCGAGACCCCGGAGCCCACCGCAGGACGCCTGGTCCGCCTGCGCACCCGGCTCTCCCGCTCGCAGAACGCGCTCGGCAAGGGGCTGCTCACGCTCCTCTCCCGCGACAACCTGGACGAGGACACCTGGGAGGAGATCGAGGACACGCTCCTCACCGCCGACGTCGGCGTCGCCCCCACCCAGGAACTGGTCGAGCGGCTCCGTGAGCGCGTCCGGGTGCTCGGCACCCGCACCCCGGACGAGCTCCGCGCGCTGCTGCGCGAGGAGCTCATCGCCCTGCTCGGCACGCGCGAGGGCACGGACTTCGACCGCGCCGTGAAGACCGAGTCGGGCCTGGAGACGCCCGGCATCGTGATGGTCGTCGGCGTCAACGGCACCGGCAAGACCACCACCACCGGCAAGCTCGCCCGCGTCCTGGTCGCCGACGGCCGCTCGGTCGTCCTCGGCGCGGCGGACACCTTCCGCGCGGCCGCCGCGGACCAGCTGCAGACCTGGGGCGAGCGCGTCGGCGCCCGCACGGTGCGCGGCCCCGAGGGTGGCGACCCGGCGTCGATCGCCTTCGACGCGGTCAAGGAAGGCATCGCGGAGGGCGCCGATGTCGTCCTCATCGACACCGCGGGCCGGCTGCACACCAAGACGGGCCTGATGGACGAGCTCGGCAAGGTCAAGCGCGTCGTCGAGAAGCACGCGCCGCTGGACGAGGTGCTGCTCGTGCTCGACGCCACGACCGGGCAGAACGGCTTGGTGCAGGCGCGGGTCTTCGCCGAGGTCGTCGACATCACCGGCATCGTCCTGACGAAGCTGGATGGCACCGCCAAGGGCGGAATCGTTGTTGCCGTTCAGCGGGAGCTGGGTGTGCCGGTGAAGTTGGTGGGGCTTGGTGAAGGTGCGGATGATCTTGCGCCGTTTGAGCCTGAGGCCTTTGTGGATGCGTTGATCGGGGAGTAGCGCACTGCCTGGCGGGCCGCCTTCTGCTGCGGGTGCGTCGTGGCTGGTCGCGCAGTTCCCCGCGCCCCTTCGGGGCGCTCCCGCACCGTACGTGAAGAAATGCCCACCCCGGGGTGCAGCCGGGGTGGGCATTTCCGTGTGCGGGCGCCTCTAGGCCGGGGAGCGATGGGCGACGTACGCGAGCGTCCCCAAGACCAGTCGCGCCTGCGGTGGATGCGTTGCCGAGTCCAGGTCCGGGGCGCGCAGCCAGCGGACCGGGCCGAGGCCCGCGTGGTCGGACGGTGGGGCCGTGATGTGGCTGCCGGGGCCCCGGCCGTGCAGGTCGATGCCGGCGTCGTCCCACCCCATGCGGTAGAGCAGCTGGGGGAGTTCGGCGGCGGCGCCGGGGGCCACGAAGAAGTGCGCGCGGCCGTCCGGTGTGGCCGACACCGGGCCGAGCGGGAGCCCCATGCGCTCCAGGCGGACAAGGGCACGGCGGCCCGCCGTCTCGGCCACCTCGATCACGTCGAAGGCGCGCCCCACGGGCAGCAGCACGGCGGCGCCGGGGAACTGGCCCCAGGCCTCCGCCACTTCGTCGAGCCGCGCCCCGGCCGGGACCTCGGGGGCGAAGGCGAGCGGATGGGCGCCGGGGGAAGGGCAGTCGGCCGCGCCGCAGGAGCAGCGGCCGTCCAGTGCGCGCGCTCCGGGGACCGCGGCCCAGCCCCAGAGTCCGGTGTACTCGGCCACCGCGGTGCAGTCCGACGCGCGGCCGCGCCGCCGTGAACCGGTGCGGGGTTCTCTGGTCCCCCGGATGCCGCCGATCGTGAAGCCCATGCCCCCTCCAACGGGTCGAGCGCAGCGCGGTTACGTGACGGAATCGGATCGTGACCCTCTGTTTTCGGGTGGCGCTCGATGGTCAGAGGGTTGTGTGCTCGGTCATTCGCGCCCCTGAGTGCTCCGCTCCGCCCACTGTCGGTCGTCCACTGTCAAGTCAATCGCTTGTAGCGGGCGGGGAGTTCATTCGAAGGGGTGGCGAATGGTGGCGTTTCCGCGATCGCCCTCGCCGGAGGGGTGATCGTAGGATTACTTTCAGTGCACAAGCCCTGAGACTCGTGCACTCGTGGGTATGCCGGAGGCAAGTCGGTTCCCTGTTCGATGGGTGACGTTCTCCGGACGGAGAGCCGCATCGCGCGGCATTCTGGTAGGGCTTGGCGTGGGCCGTGCAAGTGTCTTGAGGAATGGGGGCGTTCCAGTGGGCGGCAATGGCGGAAGTGGTGCGAACGCTGAGAAGCGCCCAAACGAACTGCTCAACTCCTGGTTCGTGCGCAGCGGCTGGTCGAAGGGCGAGCTCGCGCGCCAAGTGAACCGCAGAGCACGCCAGTTGGGCGCCCATCACATCTCCACCGACACCTCACGGGTGCGCCGCTGGCTGGACGGCGAGAATCCCCGCGAGCCCATTCCGCGCATCCTCTCCGAGCTGTTCTCTGAGCGGTTCGGCTGTGTGGTGGCGGTCGAGGACCTGGGTCTGCGCGCCGCGCACCAGTCGCCCTCCGTGTCCGGCGTGGACCTGCCCTGGACGGGGCCCCAGACCGTCGCGCTGATCAGCGAGTTCTCGCGCAGCGACCTGATGCTGGCCCGGCGCGGCTTCCTCGGCACCTCGCTCGCGCTCTCCGCGGGCCCCGCCCTCATCGAGCCCATGCAGCGCTGGCTGGTCCCCGGGCCGACCATGCCGTCCGGCGACCCCGAGCCGGCCGCGCCGACGCGCAGGCCAGGGCGGCTCTCCAAACCTGAGCTCGATCTCCTCGAGTCCACGACGGTGATGTTCCGCCAGTGGGACGCCCAGTGCGGGGGAGGGCTCCGGCGCAAGGCCGTCGTCGGCCAACTGCACGAGGTGACGGACCTGTTGCAGGAGCCCCAGCCCGAAGCCACCGCCAAGCGGCTCTTCAAGGTCGCGGGCGAGCTGGCCGAACTCGCCGGGTGGATGAGCTACGACGTGGGGCTGCAGCCCACCGCCCAGAAGTACTTCGTGCTCGCACTGCACGCCGCCAAGGAAGCGGGCGAGAAGCCGCTCGGTTCGTACATCCTCTCCAGCATGAGCCGCCAGATGATCCACCTCGGCCGGCCCGACGACGCGCTCGAACTCATCCATCTCGCGCAGTACGGCAGCCGTGACTGCGCGAGCCCGCGCACCCAGGCGATGCTGTATGCGATGGAGGCCCGCGCCTACGCCAGCATGGGCCAGCCCGGCAAGTGCAAGCGGGCCGTGCGGATGGCCGAGGACACCTTCGCCGACGCCGAGGAGTTCGACGAGCCCGAGGCGGACTGGATCCGCTTCTTCTCCGAGGCCGAGCTGAACGGCGAGAACGCCCACTCGTTCCGCGACCTGGCCTATGTCGCGGGCCGCAGCCCCACCTACGCCTCGCTCGCCGAGCCCGTCATGGAGCGTGCCGTCGACCTCTTCGGCAAGGACGCCGAGCACCAGCGTTCGTACGCCCTGAACCTGATCGGCATGGCCACGGTCCACCTGCTCCAGCGCGAGCCCGAGCGGAGCACGATGCTTGCGGCGCAGGCCCTGGACATCGCCAAGAAGGTCCGCTCCGAGCGGGTCAACACCCGCCTTCGCAAGACCGTGGACACCGCCGTGCGGGACTTCGGGGACGTCACCGAGGTCGTACGCCTGACCGAGCGGCTCGCCGTGGACATGCCGGAAACCGCGGAGGCGGTCTGACGGCGCCCGCAAGGCTCCGGCCGCGGCAGGACCATCCCGAACAGCCCGACTCGGCTCCCCTACGCCAGGTCAACCGGATGGCCGTCGCGGCCGGTTCTGTGCGTTGTCGCAGGGTATGAGTCCGCGTCCCGCGCCACCCGGCAGTTCATGGACGCGTAACACGCACGACCTCTTCGTCACCGGTGCGAAACATCGAGGGGCGCCCCACGAAACGGCGCTGCGCCAATCTCGTGGCGCATAACGGCCCACCCCGTACCGCCCTCCCGCACGGGCCGCATACGACGACGAGGAGACGCCGATGCCCCCAGGCATCACGATCGCCGCAGACGAACTGTCTGCCGCCAACACCGGGTTCATGCTCATCTGTTCCGCCCTGGTGATGCTCATGACGCCGGCCCTCGCCTTCTTCTACGGAGGCATGGTCCGCGTCAAGAGCACCCTGAACATGCTGATGATGAGCTTCATCAGCCTGGGGATCGTCACGATCCTCTGGGTGCTGTACGGCTTCTCCATCGCGTTCGGCACCGACCACGGCAGCCTCTTCGGCTGGTCGTCCGACTACGTCGGACTGAGCGGCATAGGGCTCAACGAGCTGTGGGACGGCTACACCATCCCCGTCTTCGTCTTCGCGGTCTTCCAGCTGATGTTCGCGATCATCACGCCCGCGCTGATCAGCGGTGCGCTCGCGGACCGCGTGAAGTTCACCGCCTGGGCGCTGTTCGTCGCCCTGTGGGCCACGGTCGTCTACTTCCCGGTCGCGCACTGGGTGTGGGGCACGGGCGGCTGGGCCTTCGAGCTCGGCGTCATCGACTTCGCCGGTGGTACGGCCGTGCACATCAACGCCGGTGCCGCCGCGCTCGGCGTGATCCTCGTCATCGGCAAGCGCGTCGGCTTCAAGAAGGACCCGATGCGGCCGCACAGCCTGCCGCTCGTCATGCTCGGCGCCGGTCTGCTGTGGTTCGGCTGGTTCGGCTTCAACGCCGGATCGTGGCTGGGCAACGACGACGGCGTCGGCGCGATGATGTTCCTGAACACGCAGGTCGCCACCGCCGCCGCCATGCTGGCCTGGCTCGCCTACGAGAAGATCCGGCACGGCGCGTTCACCACGCTCGGCGCCGCTTCGGGTGCCGTCGCCGGTCTCGTCGCCATCACCCCGTCCGGCGGCTCCTGCTCGCCGCTCGGCGCGATCGCCATCGGTGCCATCGCCGGTCTGCTCTGCGCCATGGCCGTCGGCCTCAAGTTCAAGTTCGGCTACGACGACTCCCTCGACGTCGTCGGTGTCCACCTCGTCGGCGGTGTCGCGGGCTCGCTACTGGTCGGCTTCTTCGCCACCGGTGGCGTCCAGTCCAAGGCTCAGGGCCTCTTCTACGGCGGCGGCTTCGAGCAGCTCGGCAAGCAGGCCGCGGGTGTCGGCGCCGTCCTCGCGTACTCCCTGATCGCCTCCGCGATCCTCGCCTTCCTGGTCGACAAGACCATCGGGATGCGGGTCAGCGAGGACGAGGAAGTCTCCGGCATCGACCAGGTGCAGCACGCCGAGACCGCGTACGACTTCAGCGGCGCGGGCGGCGGCACCGCCACCCGCAGCGCTGCCGTGCCGACCGCGGTCCAGGAGGCCAAGGCTGCGACCGAGAAGAACAAGAAGGTGGACGCATGAAGCTCATCACCGCGGTCGTCAAGCCGCACCGGCTCGACGAGATCAAGGAAGCCCTCCAGGCCTTCGGAGTGCAGGGACTCACGGTCACCGAGGCCAGCGGCTACGGCCGCCAGCGCGGTCACACCGAGGTCTACCGCGGCGCGGAGTACACCGTCGATCTCGTACCGAAGATCCGGATCGAGGTCCTCGTGGAGGACGACGACGCCGAACAGCTCGTGGATGTCGTGGTGAAGGCCGCCCGAACCGGCAAGATCGGGGACGGCAAGGTCTGGAGCATCCCGGTCGAGACGGCGGTCCGCGTGCGGACCGGCGAGCGCGGACCCGACGCGCTGTGACGCAAACCGGCCGACTGAGCGGAACTGAGCGGGACTGACAGGAGCTGCTGGGTGACGAGTGTGGACGTACGAACCGAATCGGATTCGGAAGACTCCGGCCCCAGCGGCTATGCGGCGGCCCGGCTGCGCCTCCTCCAAGGAGAGGCGCAGTCCGGGCCGCCGCGCCGTTCGGCCCTCGCCGACCTCACGGACGACTGGCTGACCGGGCTCTTCACGGCAGCGGACGCCCCGAAGGGCGCGTCCCTGGTCGCCGTGGGCGGCTACGGGCGAGGAGAGCTCTCGCCGCGCAGCGATCTCGATCTGCTGCTCCTGCACGACGGCAGCGCGGACCCCGGCGAGGTGGCGTCCCTCGCGGACCGCATCTGGTACCCGGTCTGGGACCTCGGGCTCGCGCTCGATCACTCCGTGCGTACGCCGGTGGAGGCCCGCAAGACAGCGGGCGAGGACCTGAAGGTGCAGCTGGGGCTGCTCGACGCGCGGCACATCGCGGGTGACCTGGGTCTGACGGCCGGCCTTCGCACGGCCGTGCTCGCCGACTGGCGCAACCTCGCGCCCAAGCGGCTGCCGGAGCTGCGCGAGCTGTGCGAGGAACGGGCCGAGCGGCAGGGGGAGTTGAGCTATCTCCTGGAGCCGGACCTGAAGGAGGCCAGGGGCGGCCTGCGCGACGCGACCGCGCTGCGGGCCGTCGCCGCGTCGTGGCTGGCGGACGCACCCCGGGAAGGGCTTGCCGACGCGCGGCGGCGGCTGCTCGACGTGCGCGACGCGCTGCATCTGACCACGGGGCGGGCCACGGACCGGCTCGCCCTGCAGGAGCAGGATCAAGTCGCGGCGGAATTGGGCCTGTTGGACGCCGACACCTTGCTGCGGCAGGTGTACGAGGCCGCGCGCACCGTTTCGTACGCCAGTGATGTGACGTGGCGCGAGGTGGGGCGCGTGCTGCGGTCCCGGTCCGTGCGGCCGCGGCTGCGGGCCATGCTCGGGGGCGGCAAGGGGGCGGCGGCCGCCGAGCGGTCGCCGCTGGCCGAGGGGGTCGTCGAGCAGGACGGGGAGGTCGTGCTCGCGCGGGCCGCCCGGCCCGAGCGTGACCCGGTGCTTCCGCTGCGGGCGGCGGCGGCCGCGGCGCAGGCCGGTCTTCCGTTGTCGCTGCACGCGGTGCGCCGGATGGCCGCCACGGTGCGGCCGCTGCCCACGCCGTGGCCCGCCGAGGCGCGGGAGCAGCTGGTGACGCTGCTCGGCGCGGGGCGGCCGACCGTCGAGGTGTGGGAGGCGCTGGAGGCCGAGGGGCTGATCACGAGGCTGCTTCCGGACTGGGAGCGGGTGCGGTGCAGGCCGCAGCGGAACGCCGTGCACACGTGGACCGTCGACCGGCATCTGGTGGAGACCGCCGTGCGGGCCGCCGATCTGACGCGTCGGGTGGGGCGGCCCGACCTGCTCCTTGTCGCGGGCCTTCTGCACGACATCGGCAAGGGGTGGCCGGGGGACCACTCGGTGGCCGGGGAGATCATCGCCCGGGATGTCGCCGCCCGGATCGGGTTCGACCGGGCGGATGTGGCGGTGCTCGCGACGCTGGTGCGGCATCACCTGCTGCTTGTCGAGACGGCCACGCGGCGGGACCTCGACGATCCGGCGACCGTGCGTTCGGTGGCCGAGGCGGTCGGCTCGACGGGGACTCTGGAGCTGCTGCACGCGCTGACGGAGGCGGACGCGCTGGCCACGGGGCCCGCGGCCTGGTCGGCGTGGCGGGGGTCGCTCGTCGCCGACCTGGTGAAGCGGGTCGCGGGGGTCCTCTCGGGGGATGAGCCCGCGGGGGCGCCGGCCGAGGACGCGGCGCCCACGGCCGAGCAGGAGCGGCTTGCGGTGGAGGCGTTCCGTACGGGTGGGCCGGTGCTGTCGCTGCGGGCGCAGACGGAGGGGGAGTCGGCCGAGCCAGGGGGTGATCCGGAGCCGCTGGGGGTGGAGCTCGTCATCGCGGTGCCGGAGCAGGCCGGGGTGCTGCCCGCCGTCGCGGGAGTGCTCGCCATGCATCGGCTCGCGGTGCGGACCGCGGAGTTCCGCGCGGTGGGTCTGCCGACCGGGGGCGAGGACTCCGTGCTCCTGCTGAACTGGCGGGTCGCTGCGGAGTACGGGTCCCTGCCGCAGGCGGCACGGCTGCGGGCGGACCTGGTGCGGGCGCTCGACGGCTCCCTGGACATCGCGGGCCGCCTCGCCGAACGGGACGCGGCGTATCCGCGGCGGCGCGGGACGGTGGCTCCGCCGCCCCGGGTGACGGTGGCGTCGGCGGGGTCGCGGCTCGCCACGGTCATCGAGGTACGGGCCCAGGACGCGCCGGGCCTGCTGCACCGGATCGGGCGGGCGCTGGAGTCCGCCGGGGTGGTGGTGCGCAGTGCGCATGTGTCGACGCTGGGGGCGAACGCGGTGGACGCGTTCTATGTGACGGGGGGAGAGGGGCGGCCGCGGGCCCCGCTGTCGGGGGATCGGGCCGCGGGGGTGGCGCGGGCCGTGGAGGAGGCGTTGCGGGGGTAGGTCCGCTCTGAGTGCCCGGAAAAGGGGTAAAAGCGCAGACCCGAAGGGGCGGGGTACCCTCCAGCGCCCAGCAGATACCCTGGAGGGCGACCTGTCCCCTTCGACCCGAGGATTCGCGACCGCCGTGTTCGATACTCTCTCCGACCGCCTCGCAGCGACATTCAAGAACCTCCGGGGCAAGGGCCGCCTGTCCGAGGCGGACATCGACGCCACGGCCCGCGAGATCCGCATCGCCCTGCTCGAGGCGGATGTCGCGCTGCCCGTCGTCCGTGCCTTCATCAAGCAGGTCAAGGAGCGCGCCGCCGGAGCCGAGGTCTCCCAGGCGCTCAACCCCGCCCAGCAGGTCATCAAGATCGTCAATGAGGAGCTCATTGGCATCCTGGGTGGCGAGACGCGACGCCTGCGGTTCGCCAAGAACCCGCCCACGGTGATCATGCTCGCGGGTCTGCAGGGTGCCGGTAAGACCACCCTCGCCGGAAAGCTCGGCCTCTGGCTGAAGAGCCAGGGCCACTCCCCGCTGCTCGTCGCCTGTGACCTGCAGCGGCCCAACGCCGTGAACCAGCTGTCCGTCGTCGCCGAGCGCGCCGGCGTCGGCGTCTACGCGCCCCAGCCGGGCAACGGCGTGGGCGACCCGGTCCAGGTCGCCAAGGACTCCGTCGAGTTCGCCACGTCCAAGCAGTACGACGTGGTCATCGTCGACACCGCGGGACGCCTCGGCATCGACCAGGAGCTGATGGTGCAGGCCGCGGACATCCGCGACGCCGTCAGCCCCGACGAGGTCCTCTTCGTCGTCGACGCGATGATCGGCCAGGACGCCGTCAACACGGCGGAGGCCTTCCGTGACGGCGTCGGCTTCGACGGTGTCGTGCTCTCGAAGCTCGACGGTGACGCCCGTGGTGGTGCCGCGCTTTCGATCGCGCAGGTCACCGGGCGCCAGATCATGTTCGCCTCGAACGGCGAGAAGCTGGACGACTTCGACGCGTTCCACCCGGACCGCATGGCGTCCCGCATCCTCGGCATGGGCGACATGCTCACGCTCATCGAGAAGGCCGAGCAGACCTTCTCGCAGCAAGAGGCCGAGAAGATGGCCTCCAAGCTGGCGAGCAGCAAGGGCAAGGACTTCACGCTCGACGACTTCCTGGCCCAGATGGAGCAGGTCCGGAAGATGGGCAGCATCAGCAAGCTGCTCGGCATGATGCCCGGCATGGGGCAGATCAAGGACCAGATCAACAATCTGGACGAGCGGGACGTCGACCGGACCGCCGCGATCATCAAGTCCATGACGCCCGCCGAGCGGCAGGACGCGACGATCATCAACGGCTCGCGCCGTGCCCGTATCGCCAAGGGTTCCGGCGTCGAGGTCAGCGCCGTCAAGAACCTGGTCGAGCGGTTCTTCGAGGCCCGCAAGATGATGTCGCGGATGGCCCAGGGCGGCGGCATGCCGGGTATGCCCGGGATGCCGGGCATGGGTGGCGGCCCCGGCAAGCAGAAGAAGAAGCAGAAGCAGGCCAAGGGCAAGCAGCGCTCCGGCAACCCGATGAAGCGCAAGCAGCAGGAGCTGGAGGACGCCGCCCGCCGCGAGCAGGCGGCTCAGGAAGGCGGCGCCTTCGGTCTCCCCGCGGGGCAGCAGGACAAGGACTTCGAGCTTCCCGACGAGTTCAAGAAGTTCATGGGCTGACGCCTCGTATGTCGTACGCCGCCTGAGGCGCCCCTCTCCGGAGAGGGGCGCCTCAGGCGTTTTCGGAGCGAGTGCCCGGCAGGTGTTTGTGTCGTAACGTCCGGATATGAGCAACCCTGTGCCACCGCGCCGGGCGCCCGACAAGCCCTGGCGCTCCGAGGGCGCGCCCCCGCCCGAGCCCAAGCCGCCGCCCAAGAAGAAGATGCCGGGCGGGTGGGGCGGGCTCATCCTCACGGCGCTCATCGTCTATCTCATCGCCAACCTCGTCCTCTCCTTCTTCAACGAGGGCGACGAGCCGACGATCTCGTACACGGAGTTCAGCAAGCAGGTCGACTCCGGGAACGTCACGAAGATCTACGCCAAGGGCGACGCGATCCAGGGGCAGCTCAAGAAGGAGCAGGAGAAGCCGGGCGACGAGAAGGGGACGTACACCAAGTTCACCACCCAGCGGCCCGCCTTCGCCGACGACAAGCTCTGGGACGAGCTGACCGAGCACGCCGTCACCGTCACCGCCGAGCCCGTCGTCCAGGAGCGCAGCTTCCTTGCGAACCTGCTCATCTCGCTCGCCCCGATGCTGCTGCTCGTCGTCCTGTGGATCTTCATCGCGCGGCGGATGCGCTCGGGGATGGGCGGCGCGGGCGGCATGCTCGGGCGGAAGGCGCCGCCGAAGCCGGTGGAGCTCGAACCCGGCGAGCAGCGCACCACCTTCGACGACGTGGCGGGCATCGACGAGGTCCAGGGCGAGCTCAGCGATGTCGTCGACTTCCTGAAGAACCCCGAGGCCTATCGCACCATGGGCGCGAAGATGCCGCGCGGCGTGCTGCTCGCGGGTCTTCCGGGCACCGGCAAGACGCTCCTCGCGCGGGCCGTGGCCGGTGAGGCGGGGGTGCCCTTCTTCTCGGCGTCCGCCTCGGAGTTCATCGAGATGATCGTGGGCGTCGGCGCCTCACGCGTACGCGAACTCTTCGCCGAGGCCCGGAAAGTCGCGCCGTCCATCATCTTCATCGACGAGATCGACACCATCGGGCGGGCGCGCGGCGGCGGCAGCGGCATGGGCGGTCACGACGAGCGCGAGCAGACGCTGAACCAGATCCTCACCGAGATGGATGGTTTCTCGGGCTCCGAGGGCGTGATCGTCCTCGCGGCCACCAACCGTGCCGACATCCTCGACCCCGCCCTGACCCGGCCGGGCCGCTTCGACCGGGTCGTCACCGTCAGCCCGCCCGACCGCGGCGGCCGCGAGGCCATCCTCAAGATCCACACGCGCGAGATCCCGCTCGCGGACGACGCCGACCTGGCCCAAGTCGCCCGTACGACACCGGGGATGACCGGCGCGGAGCTCGCCAACCTCGCCAACGAAGCCGCCCTGCTCGCCGTCAAGCGCCAGCAGAAGAAGGTCACCCAGTCGGATCTCTCCGAGGCCCTGGAGAAGGTGCAGCTCGGGGCCGAGCGGCCGCTGGTCATGCCCGACGAGGAGCGGCGGCGCACGGCGTACCACGAGAGCGGCCACGCGCTCCTGGGCATGCTGCAGCCGGGCGCCGACCCGGTACGGAAGATCACGATCGTGCCCCGGGGGCGCGCACTCGGCGTCACCCTGTCGACCCCGGACGCCGACAAGTACGCGTACACGGAGGAGTATCTGCGCGGCCGCATCGTCGGCGCGCTGGGTGGCATGGCGGCCGAGCACGTCGTCTTCGGTGTCATCACGACGGGCGCCGAGAGCGACCTCGAACAGGTCACCAACATCGCCCGCGGCATGGTCGCCCGCTGGGGCATGAGCGAGCGTGTGGGGCGTCTCTCCGCTCTGCCGAACGACGGCCAGCAGCCCTATGGACTCGCGGCGGCCCCGGGCACCCTCGACGCGATCGACCACGAGATGCGCCGCATCGTCGACGAGTGCTACGAGAGCGCGTGCCGCCAACTCCGGGACCACCGCGGCCAACTGGACGACCTGGCCGAGGCGCTGCTCGCGAACGAGACCCTGGAGGAGGCGGCCGCCTACCGTGTCGCCGGCATCACCCGGTTCACCAAGGACGCCGACTAGGCAGCCGGTTCGGTGGCGAAGCGGGACCCGAGCTCCCCCCGGAGATGCCCCGGGGGGAGCTTCCTGCCGTACAGGACCAGCAGCAGGTCCTGCGCGGCGCCGGTCAGCGGTGTGCCGCTGCCGTAGCTCCAGTCGAGGTCGTCGGCGCGCAGTTCGACCCCGCCGACGTCCGCCCCGAAGAACTTGGTGCTCTTGGGCGTGACCTTCTTAAGAAGGATGCGTACGCGGTCCAGGGGAACCCTGCGGTCGAGCCCCAGGGCGACCGAGATGTCGAGGCCGTGGACCACGTCGTGCCCCAGCGCCCCCTCGATTCCGGCGGTGGGCGGCTGCCAGGGGTGCTCCGCGTTGTCCCTCAGGAACGCGGCGAGCTCCCTGGGGGAGGAGGCGGCGGCGTCCCTGCGGGCGCAGCGGTCGGTCATCCGGTGCAGGCTGCCGCGCGCCCTGACGAGCTCGGCCAGGGTCCTGGGGAGCGAGTACCGGAAACCCAGCGACATGTGCGCCGCGACCTCCCGCACCCGCCACCCCGCGCACAGGGTCGGCGCGTCCCACTGCGGTGACGGCAGGCCGTCGAGCAGGTCGGCGAGGTCTCGGCGTTCGGCGGCGATGGCGGTTCTGATGTCCACGCCTCCAGGGTCGCGAGCGCTCGGCCATAAGTCCAAGAGCTGGATCTTCTCGCGGCTAGCATGCCCAGTTATGGAACTCCGGCAGCTGCAGTACTTCGTAGCCGTGGTCGAGGAGGCCAACTTCACCCGCGCCGCGGCCCGTCTGCATCTGGCCCAGCCGGGGGTGAGCGCCCAGATCCGGCAACTGGAACGGGAGCTCGGCCAGCCCCTCCTGGACCGCTCGGGACGGTCGGTGACCCTCACGGAGGTGGGGGCGGCCGTCCTGCCCTACGCACGGGCCGCGCTCGCCGCCGCCGATGGGATGCGGCACACCGCGGACGCGTTCACCGGACTGCTGCGCGGCCAGGTCACGCTCGGCCTCGTGTCCGGCGCGGCCACCCACGAGTTCGACGTGGTCTCCGTGCTCGCCGACTTCCACGACGCCCACCCGGATGTCGAGATCGCCCTCACCGAGGACACATCGGACCGGATGCTCGCCGCGCTGCGCCGCGGGGAACTCGACATCGCCCTGCTGGGCCTCGCGGACGAGGAGCCGCCGCCGGGCGTCTCCCTCCGGCTCGTGATCGACGAACCCCTGGTCGCCGTCGTGCTCCCGGGCGACCCGCTGCTCACCCCCGCGGGCCGTACGACCGTTCCGCTGGCGGAGCTCCGGGACCGACCGCTGATCAGCCTGCCGCGGGGGACCGGCCTGCGCGGGGTGCTCGACCGGGCCTGCGCGCAGGCCGGCGTCCGGCCCCGCATCGCCTTCGAGGCGGCGGCACCGCAGGTGCTCGTCCAACTCGTCGTCCGTGGCCTGGGTGTGGCCGTGCTGCCGGCGCTCGAACCCCGTACGGCGGCCGCGTACGGGCTGCGCACCCTGGAGATCACGGATCCGCGGCCGCGGGGCCGGATCGCGCTGGCCTGGCGCACGGACGGGCCTGCGGGCCCTGCGGCCAGGGCCCTCCTGGAGCGGCTCCAGGAGGCTCTGGGCTAGGGCGTACGCGCGATCAGGTACCGGAACACGTTGGGCATCCACAGCGTCCCGTCCCGCCGCTGATGCGGATGCAGCGCCTCCGTCACCTCCTTCTCGACCTGCGCCTGATCCGTCGCGCCCACCGCGGCGTCGAACAGGCCCGTCGAAAGGAGGCCGCGGACCGCGCTCTCGGTGTCCGCGTATCCGAAGGGGCACGCCACACGGCCCGACCCGTCCGGCTTGAGCCCGGCCCGCTGGGCCACCTCCTCCAGGTCGTCCCGGAGCGCGGGGCGCCAACTCCCCGTACTACGGAGAGGGTCGGCGAGCTTGGTCGCCACCTTCAGTACCGAAGAGGTCGTGCAGCGCTCCGGCGGACCCCAGCCGGCGAGCACCACGGGCGTGCCGCGCCCGGCGAGCGGTGCGGCGGCCTCCAGAAGGGCGGAGAGGCCCTCGGAGTCGCCCGCCATGCAGCCGATCGGCTGGAACGCGGTCACCAGGTTGTACGCGGGTACGTCCGGCCCCGCCACGTCGGCGGGACCACCCTCGACGAGACGGGTGTCGCCGCGCGGGCGTGTGCCCAAGGCCGCGTCGGGCAGCAGGCGTTCGCGCGCGAGGGCGAGCCGCTCGGGCGCGGACGGGTCGACACCGGTGACGGCCGCACCGCGTGAGGCAGCCATCAGGAGGGCGAGTCCGGAGCCGCAGCCGAGGCCGAGGAGCCGGGTCGCGCCGCCCACTTCGAGTCGTTCGTACACCGCTTCATAGAGCGGAACCAGCATCCGTTCCTGGATCTCCGCCCAGTCACGCGCGCGTGCGCGCCGGTCCACGCGGGGGGTCGTGCCCGCGCGGGGACGGCGCGGCTGCGCGAGTGTAGGTGTCATCGAAAGCGCCCCAATCCGCCGAGAGTTACTGGAGTGTCGTATTCCAACGGTTCGTCCGCCCCCGTGCAGTGCGCTCGCACTCCCCCCGTATGCCAGAGAACTCCGCATCCGTCGTGGCGTCCAGGGGTTGTGTGGCAATGCTTGCGTGCCACCGTTGTGCGCCCCCTGGAGGCGTAAATTCCGCGCCCTGCGTGAGGCTCCGCCGTACCATGCGCGCCATGGCCAAAGCACCCGTTCTCACGCCCCGGGCGGAAGACTTTCCGCGCTGGTACCAGGATCTGATCAACAAGGCCGAGCTGGCCGACAACGGGCCGGTGCGCGGCACCATGGTGATCCGACCGTACGGCTACGGCCTGTGGGAGCGGATGCAGCAGGACTTGGACGCCCGCATCAAGGAGACGGGTACCCAGAACGCGTACTTCCCGCTCTTCATCCCCCAGTCGTATCTGACCCGGGAGGCCCAGCACGTCGAAGGCTTCGCCCCCGAACTGGCCGTCGTCACGCACGGCGGCGGCAAGGAGCTGGAGGAGCCGGTCGTCGTCCGCCCCACCTCCGAGACGATCGTCAACGAGTACTTCTCCAAGTGGGTGCAGAGCTACCGCGACCTGCCGCTGTTGATCAACCAGTGGGCGAACGTGGTCCGTTGGGAGCTGCGGCCCCGCCTCTTCCTGCGCACGTCGGAGTTCCTCTGGCAGGAGGGCCACACCGCCCACGCGACGCGGGAGGAAGCACGCGACTTCGCGGCCCGCATCCACGAGCACGTCTACGGAGACTTCATGCGCGAGGTCCTGGCGATGGACTTCGTCCTGGGCCGCAAGACCGCCCGGGAGCGCTTCGCGGGCGCCATCAACACGCTCACCCTCGAAGGCATGATGGGCGACGGGAAAGCCCTCCAGCTCGGCACGAGCCATGAGCTCGGCCAGAACTTCGCCAAGGCCTTCCACACCCAGTACCTGTCCAAGGAGGGCAAGCAGGAGCTCGTCTGGCAGACCTCCTGGGGCAGTACGACACGGATGGTCGGCGCCCTGGTGATGATGCACGGCGACGACAACGGCCTGCGGGTGCCGCCGCGCCTCGCGCCCGTCCAGGTCGTCGTCCTCGCCATCAAGGGCGACGAGGCGGTGCTCGCGAAGGTCCGCGAGATCGGCGACCGCCTCAAGGCGGCGGGCGTACGCGTCCAGGTCGACGACCGCACGGACACACCCTTCGGGCGCCGTGCCGTCGACTGGGAGCTCAAGGGGGTGCCGGTCCGCGTCGAGGTCGGCCCGCGCGACCTGGAGAACGGCACGGCGATGGTGGCCCGGCGCATCCCGGGCGGCAAGGAACCGGTCGCGATCGACTCCCTGACCGCGCTGCTGCCCACCGTCCTCGAAGAGGACCAGAAGCTGCTCCTGGCACAGGCCCGCGAGCGCCGCGAGTCCCGCACCTCGGACGTCACCACCATCGACCAGGCAGTGGAGGCCGCTGCCGCCGGCGGCTGGGCCCGCATCCCGTGGGCCGCGCTGGGCCCGGAGGGTGAGGCGGCGCTCGCCGAGCACTCCGTCTCCGTACGGTGTCTGGTCGCGGAGGACGGGTCGGTGCCGGACGCCGATGAGACCCGCGGTAACGTCGCTGTCGTGGCCCGCGCCTACTGAGTGCGCGATTCCGGCCGTACGCCTCTTCAGGCGACACGGGCCCCACGGGAGCCGGTAGGACGTACGCGCTACTACGTACCGGCTTGTTGTGAGCTGCGAGGCTTCTCCGCAGATCAGCGCACCCGCCCTCGTCCGGACGCATCAATGGCAACTGACGGGTACGTGCAAATTATTTGGGATGCCCCGGAATGGAACCCCTGGGCACCCCGGCTCGTTGTTCACGACGTGAGCACGACACCACCTGTTCTCGCCGCAGAGCTGGCACAGGCGTGGGCCGACATTCAGCGGCACCACCCCGAGCTGCCAGACCTTGCCGCGCCCGAATCCCTGATCGGAGAATCGTCGTCCGCCTGCGGCGCCGAGCTCTCCTTCGAGCGACTGCTCCATGAGGCAGTCCATGGCATCGCCGCCTCACGCGGCGTACGCGACACCTCACGCGCGGGCCGCTATCACAACCGCAGATTCCTCGCGATCGCCGAGGAGATGGGCCTTGACCATCCCGAGGAGCCGCACCCGAGCAGCGGCTTCTCACTGGTCACGCTCAACCCCGAGGCGCGCAAGCGCTACCGCCCGACGATCGAGCGCCTGCAGCGTGCCCTCAAGGCGCACACCGCGGCGACGGCCGCCGACACGGCGCGCAGCTTCCGGGGCCCGGCCGCCCGGCACGGTTCCTCCGGGGGCGGAGTCCGCGTCAAGGCGGTCTGCGACTGCGGGCGCAACGTGCGCGTGGTCCCGTCGGTGCTCGCCCAGGCTCCCATCGTCTGCGGCGGTTGCGGCAAGCCCTTCCGCATCCCGGAAGTGGTCGGCGCCGCCGCCGGCTGACACGGCTGAGCTGGACCGGGACGACCGACCAGGTTCGGTCGTCCCGGAGGCGTATGGCACAATGGCTAGCTGTACTCGACAGCCGCATAGGAACCCTCTCGCCTCCGGCTGACGCGTCCATCGGGCACCCCGAGTACCGCAACCCCACGTGGCATCTCGTTGTGCCCAACCACGTCAAGACCAGGAGACACCACTCCAGTGGCAGTCAAGATCAAGCTGAAGCGTCTGGGCAAGATCCGTTCGCCTCACTACCGCATCGTCGTCGCCGACTCCCGTACCCGCCGTGACGGCCGGGCCATCGAGGAGATCGGCCTGTACCACCCGGTGCAGAACCCCTCGCGCATCGAGGTCGACTCGGAGCGCGCGCAGTACTGGCTCTCCGTCGGCGCTCAGCCGACCGAGCCGGTCATGGCGATCCTGAAGCTCACCGGTGACTGGCAGAAGCACAAGGGCCTGCCGGCCCCGGCGCCGCTGCTCGTCGCCGAGCCCAAGGACAAGCGCGCCGCGTTCGAGGCCTTCACCAAGGGCCTCGAGGGCGACGACGCCAAGGGTGAGGCCATCACCCAGAAGGCCAAGAAGGCTGACAAGAAGGCGGACGAGGCCGACAAGGCTGCGTCCACCGAGTCGACCGAGGCCTGAGCATGCTCGAGGAGGCTCTCGAGCACCTCGTGAAGGGCATCGTCGACAACCCCGACGACGTGCAGGTCGCCTCGCGCAACCTGCGTCGTGGGCGCGTTCTGGAGGTCCGGGTACACCCCGACGACCTCGGCAAGGTGATCGGCCGTAACGGCCGCACCGCGCGGGCTCTGCGGACCGTCGTGGGCGCCATCGGCGGCCGCGGTGTCCGCGTCGACCTCGTCGACGTGGACCAGGTTCACTGAACCGCACGCAGCACCGGCACGGGCCGGGGAGGGCTTCTGGGCCTTCCCCGGCCCGTAGTCGTTTGTAGCCGCCGACGGAGGAACGCCGTGGGCACACGACAGGAGAGAGAGCAGTGCAGCTGGTAGTCGCGCGGATCGGACGCGCCCACGGCATCAAGGGTGAGGTCACCGTCGAGGTGCGCACGGACGAGCCGGAACTGCGGCTCGGGCCCGGCGCCGTCCTGGCCACCGACCCCGCTTCCACGGGGCCGCTGACCATCGAGACCGGCCGGGTGCACAGCGGCCGTCTGCTGCTGCGCTTCGAGGGCGTACGCGACCGCACGGGCGCCGAGGCGCTGCGCAACACGCTGCTGATCGCCGAGGTCGATCCGGAGGAGCTTCCGGAGGACGAGGACGAGTACTACGACCACCAGCTGATGGACCTCGACATCGTCACCAAGGACGGGCTCGAGGTCGGCCGGATCACCGAGATCTCGCACCTGCCCTCGCAGGACCTCTTCATCGTCGAGCGCCCCGACGGCAGCGAAGTGATGATCCCCTTCGTGGAGGAGATCGTCACGGAGATCGACCTGGAGGAGCAGCGGGCGATCATCGACCCGCCGCCCGGCCTGATCGACGACCGCGCGGAGATCGTCTCCACGCGCGACGCCGAAGCCGCCCCGGAGGGCGACGCCTGATGCGGCTCGACGTCGTCACGATCTTCCCCGAGTACCTGGAACCCCTGAACGTCTCCCTCGTCGGCAAGGCACGCGCGCGTGGACAGCTGGACGTGAACGTGCACGACCTCAGGGAGTGGACGTACGACCGGCACAACACGGTCGACGACACCCCCTACGGCGGCGGTCCCGGCATGGTCATGAAGACCGAGCCCTGGGGCGCGGCCCTCGACGACGCGCTCGCCGACGGGTACGAAGCGGGCGCCCACGGGCCGGTCCTGGTCGTCCCCACGCCCAGCGGCCGCCCCTTCACCCAGGAACTGGCCGTCGAGCTCTCCGAGCGGCCCTGGCTGGTCTTCACGCCCGCACGCTACGAGGGCATCGACCGCCGCGTCATCGACGAGTACGCGACCCGGATGCCCGTCTACGAGGTGTCGATCGGCGACTACGTCCTGGCGGGCGGCGAGGCGGCCGTCCTGGTCGTGACCGAGGCCGTGGCCCGGCTCCTGCCCGGTGTCCTGGGCAACGCCGAGTCCCACCGCGACGACTCCTTCGCCCCCGGAGCGATGGCGAACCTCCTCGAAGGGCCCGTCTACACGAAGCCCCCCGAGTGGCGCGGCCAGGGCATTCCGGACGTGCTGCTCAGCGGCCACCACGGCAAGATCGCGCGCTGGCGCAGGGACGAGGCGCTGCGTCGCACGACCCGCAACAGGCCCGATCTCATCGAGCGTTGCGATCCCGCTGTCTTCGACAAGAAGGACCGCGAAATGCTCAGCATCCTGGGCTGGCGGCCCGGTCCCGACGGCCGATTTGGGCGACACCCCGAGGCCGTGGAAGAATAGGCCGCTGCTGTACGTCCAGCGTGCGCCCCTGCCACAGGGGGAACGACGCTCGCCCGACGCGATCAGCTATCGAATCCTCATCACGAATCTCCCGCTGATGACCTGTGGCATCAGTGAAGAAAGCAGACGATCATGGCTAACCTGCTCGACTCCGTCGACAGCGCTTCGCTGCGCACCGACGTCCCGGCCTTCCGCCCGGGTGACACCGTCAACGTCCACGTGCGCGTCATCGAGGGCAACCGCTCCCGTGTGCAGCAGTTCAAGGGCGTAGTCATCCGTCGCCAGGGTGCCGGCGTGCGCGAGACCTTCACGGTCCGCAAGGTCTCCTTCTCCGTCGGCGTCGAGCGCACCTTCCCGGTGCACACCCCGATCGTCGAGAAGATCGAGCTCGTCACCCGCGGTGACGTGCGTCGCGCGAAGCTGTACTACCTCCGTGACCTGCGCGGCAAGGCCGCGAAGATCAAGGAGAAGCGCGACAGCTGAGCTAGCGCACTGGTTCACATCGGAGCCGGATAGCATCTGGCTCCGATGGACACCGAAGCACAGCACACGGAGCGCGACCGCTCCTCCCCACCCACCGATTCCCAGGACGCCGAGCGCGTCGGGGAGTCCGCGGGGGCGGAGGATCGGTCGCGCTCCGCTTTTATGTCGTTCGTCGCATGGCTGCCCGGTGGCAGAGCCACCCTCACCCTGCTCATCTGCACGGTGTTCCTGCTGCTGGTCAGCACCTTTGTGGTGCAGCCGTTCCAGATCCCCAGCCGCTCGATGGAGCCCGCGTTCCGGGTCGGAGACCGGGTACTCGTCAACAAGTTGGCGTACCGTTTCGGTTCCGAGCCGCAGCGGGGTGACGCTGTCGTCTTCGACGGCAGCGGTTACTTCGGAGATGCCGACTACATCAAGCGGGTCGCAGGAGTGGGGGGAGACCGCGTGGTCTGCTGCGACAAGCGGGGGAGGATCAAGGTGAACGGCGAACCCGTCGACGAGCCCTACCTGTACCCGGGGGACGCCCCCTCCAAGGTGCCCTTCGACGTCGTCGTACCCGAAGGCAGCCTGTTCCTGCTCGGGGACCACCGCAGCGACTCCCGTGACTCCCGCGACCACTTGGGGCAGCCGGGCGGCGGAATGATCCCCGTCGACTCCGTCATCGGCAGAGCCGACTGGATCGCCTGGCCCATCGGACGCTGGACCTCCCTGGAGCGTCCCGGCGGCTACGCACGCGTGCCGGCACCAGGCGGCGCGCATGGGTAACCGCGGACGCACACGCGCCAGCCATCGCGCCGACACCCGGCTGCCCACCGGATCCCGGCCCACCAGCGGACCCGTACTGCCCGGAAGGGCCGAGCGGCGCAAGCTCGCCAAGAAGGTCAAGCGGCGCAGGCAGCGCTCGGCGATCAAGGAGATACCCCTCCTCATAGGCGTCGCGCTCCTCATAGCCCTGGTCCTGAAGACCTTCCTGGTGCAGGCCTTCGTGATCCCGTCGGGCTCGATGGAGCAGACGATCAAGATCGGCGACCGCGTACTCGTCGACAAGCTCACCCCGTGGTTCGGCGCCAAGCCGGAGCGCGGCGACGTCGTCGTCTTCGAGGACCCCGGAGGCTGGCTCGAGGACGAGAAGGGCAAGAAAAAGGACGACCCCGTAGGCGTCAAGCAGCTCAAGGAGGGCCTGACCTTCATCGGTCTGCTGCCCTCCGACAACGAACGGGACCTGATCAAGCGCGTGGTCGGCGTCGGCGGCGACACCGTGAAGTGCTGTGACAAGGACGGCAAGGTCACCGTCAACGGTGTGCCGCTCACCGAGCCGTACATCCACCCCGAGGACAAGGACGAGCCGTCGTCCTTCGAGTTCAAGGTGAAGGTCCCTGAGGGGCGCCTCTTCGTGATGGGTGACCACCGCTCCGACTCGGCCGACTCCCGCTTCCACCGCACCGAGAAGTTCAGCGGCACCGTCTCCGAGGACAGCGTGGTCGGGCGCGCACTCGTCATCGCCTGGCCCTTCGACCACTGGCGCAAGCTGGAGGAACCGGATACGTACGCGTCGGTGCCCGACGCGCCAGCGGGATCGGACGTCGCCCTCGGACCGTCGCATAGGGTGGCTCCTGGTCATCGATACGGATTGACCGGACTCCCGACCCCTGCGGAACTCCCGCTCGTTATGGGAGTGGTGGGCCTGCATCGCATATGGGGCAGGCAGCGGCACGGACTGAGGAGTGGATGTGGGGGATGTGGCGGTCGGCGCACGGTCCGGACACGGTGGGCCCGAGGAGCAGCCAGGGCGATCAGACGAGCCGGAGGTCGAGGCCGCAGCGGACGGCGTGAGCCCCGGAAGTGACACCGCGGGCGACGAGCCCGCACCCGCTGAGCCGGACGGGAAGCCGGCCAAGGGCGCGAAGAAGCCCCGCTCCTTCTGGAAGGAGCTGCCGCTCCTCATCGGTATCGCGCTGATCCTGGCGCTGGTGATCAAGACCTTCCTGGTGCAGGCGTTCTCGATTCCGTCGGACTCGATGCAGAACACCCTGCAGCAGGGCGACCGGGTCCTGGTCGACAAGCTGACACCGTGGTTCGGCTCGGAGCCCGAGCGCGGCGAGGTCGTCGTCTTCAGGGACCCCGGTCACTGGCTGGACGGCGAACCGACCCCCGACCCGAACGCGATCCAGCGGGTCCTCGGCTGGGTCGGCCTGATGCCGTCCGCCGACGAGAAGGACCTGATCAAGCGGGTCATCGCGGTCGGCGGCGACACGGTTGAGTGCAAGGGCACGGGACCGGTGAAGGTCAACGGCAAGGCGCTGAACGAGCCGTACGTCTTCGAGGGCAACACCCCGTGCAGCGTCGACGACCAGGGCGGTCAGTTCAAGGTCACCGTGCCCGCGGGCAAGATCTGGGTCATGGGCGACCACCGGCAGAACTCGCTGGACTCCCGCTACCACCAGAACCAGCCGGGCGGCGGCGCCGTCCCCGTGGACAATGTCGTGGGCCGTGCCATCGTGATCGCCTGGCCGCCCACCCGCTGGGCGACGCTGCCCAAGCCGGACACCTTCGACCAGCCGGGCATCAGCGCCGCGCTGAGCGCCGCACCGGGTGCCCTCGGGCTCGCGGGTGCCGTGCCGGTCGTGCTGTGGCGCAGGCGCCGTCTCACGGCGGCCGCGGCCGGGAGCACGAGGGTTTCTGGCGGAGGTACCGCCGGGTAGGGTGCCGTCCCAGATCGCTGATCTTCCGTACCCCTGTTCGTTGGGGCGCGAGGTCGTCTCCGACATGGGGGAGCACTGGGATGAGCAGGACACAACGTACGGACGAGGGCCGCGGGCGGCTCGGCAGCGTGCTGTCGGGACTGGCCGTGGCCCTCGGCTGTGTGCTCTTCCTCGGCGGCTTCGTGTGGGGCGCCGTCGTGTACCAGCCCTACACCGTGCCCACCGGGTCGATGACGCCGACGATCGGCGCGGGGGACCGGGTCCTCGCCCAGCGGATCGACGGGAGCGAGGTGCGCCGCGGTGACGTCGTCGTCTTCCGGCAGGCGAGCTGGGGCGACCTGCCGATGGTCAAGCGCGTGGTCGGCGTCGGCGGCGACCGGATCTCCTGCTGCACGGACGGCAAGCTGGTGGTCAACGGCAAGCAGGTCGCAGAACCGTATCTCCCCGATGGCGCGGGGGTCGCGGCCACCGGGATCCCCGCCACGACCGTGCCCAAGGGCCGGCTCTTCCTGCTCGGCGACGAGCGCAGCGGCTCCCTGGACTCCAGCGTGCACCTGGGCGACGGCGAGCACGGCTCCGTGCCGCGCGGCGCGGTCGAGGGGCGGGTCGACGCGGTTGCCTGGCCGATGGGCAAGTTCGGGATGCTGGAGCGCCCCGACGGCTTCGCGGACATGTCGGGCGGCATCTCCGATCCGGGCCCGCTGCAGCTGATGGTGACCGCCGTGGTGTCCGGAGCGGTCCTCGTCCTGGGCGGTGCCGCCTATGGTCCGGTGGCCAAGCGTCTTGGCCGCGGGCGTGAGCGGGCGCGCAGCCGTGGCCGTTCGGGAGAGGCAGCCCATGTCGGCTGAGCGGACGGCGCGGCCACTGCGCAAGGTCGCCAGGGTCGTTCTCCTCGACCCGCAGGACCGGATCCTGCTGCTGCACGGGTACGAGCCGGGGAATCCGGCGGACGACTGGTGGTTCACGCCCGGCGGCGGTCTGGAGGGCGACGAGACGCATGAACAGGCCGCGCTGCGTGAACTGATGGAAGAGACGGGCATCACCGAGGTCGAGCTCGGCCCCGCCCTGTGGCAGCGGATCTGCTCCTTCCCCTTCGCCGGACGGCGCTGGGACCAGGACGAGCGGTACTTCCTGGCTCGTACGTCACAGACGGCGACCAGGCCCACAGGGTTGACGGAGCTTGAACAGCGGAGTGTGGCCGGAGCGCGTTGGTGGACGTGCCAGGAACTGACCGAGGCACATGAGACGGTGTATCCGACCAGGCTCGCCGAGTTGCTTCGCAGGCTGCTCGACGAGGGTCCTCCGGGCAGGCCCGAGATCCTCGACACGGAAATCGTGTAGGGGCTCAGGGGGCTGACGCACAATAGGGGGACGCAAGGCTGAAGGGGAACATGCCATGAGCGCCGAGGACCTCGAGAAGTACGAGACCGAGATGGAGCTGAAGCTCTACCGGGAGTACCGCGATGTCGTCGGTCTGTTCAAATATGTGATCGAGACCGAACGGCGCTTCTACCTCACCAATGACTACGAGATGCAGGTGCACTCGGTCCAGGGTGAGGTTTTCTTTGAGGTATCCATGGCGGATGCCTGGGTGTGGGACATGTACAGGCCCGCACGTTTTGTGAAGCAGGTGCGGGTGCTCACGTTCAAGGACGTGAACATCGAGGAGCTCAACAAGAGCGATCTCGAGCTGCCGGGAGGCTGAGTTCACCGCATCGGGTGAGCGGGTTATCCACAACGCGTGAGTCGTCCACCAAGATCCACAAGGCCCGGGACCGAGCCTCAATGTGGGTGTCGGAGGTGGTGCCGACATGAACGCACGGGGGGCACTCGGGCGGTACGGCGAAGAACTGGCCGCGCGGCGGCTCGGTGAAGCCGGAATGACGGTTCTGGCGCGCAACTGGCGCGGCGGCAGGACCGGTGAGATCGACATCGTGGCCATGGACGGCGAAGCGCTCGTCGTCTGCGAGGTCAAGACGCGCAGGGCGGGCCTGACGGGCTCGGCGATCTATCAGCATCCGATGGAGGCCGTGGGTCGCGCCAAGGCGGAGCGGCTGCGGCGCTTGGCCGAGCGCTGGATCGAGGAGCGCGGCGGTCCACCGCCGGGTGGAGTCCGGATCGACCTCGTCGGCGTGCTGATCCCGCGGCGTGGCGCCCCCGTCGTGGAGCACGCGCGGGGGGTGGCCTGATGGGGTTCGCGCGTACGTGTTCGGTGGCGCTGGTGGGCGTCGAGGGCGTCGTCGTCGAGGTGCAGGCCGATCTGGAGCCGGGCGTCGCCGCGTTCACGCTGGTCGGGCTCCCCGACAAGAGCCTGACGGAGAGCAAGGACCGGGTCAGGGCCGCCGTGGTCAATTCTGGGGGTGAGTGGCCCCAGAAGAAGCTCACGGTGGGGCTCAGCCCGGCTTCGGTGCCGAAGGGCGGCAGCGGATTCGACTTGGCTGTGGCCTGTGCGGTGCTCGGGGCCGCGGAGCGGATCGATCCACGGGTGCTCGCCGACATCGTGATGATCGGCGAGCTGGGGCTCGACGGGCGGGTGCGGCCGGTCCGCGGGGTCCTTCCGGCGGTCCTCGCGGCGGCCGACGCGGGCTATGAGCAGGTCGTCGTCCCGGACTGCACGGCGGCCGAGGCGGCCCTGGTGCCGGGCATCTCGGTGCTCGGGGTGCGCAGCCTGCGGCAGCTGATCGCGGTGCTCACCGATGAGCCGGTGCCGGTGGAGGAGCCGGACGAGCCGGGGCGCCCCGACCCGCTGCTCGCCGGGCTCTGTGTCCCCGGAACGGGGGTCGGGACGGGGCTCAGCGGCGGCTTTGACGACGCCCACGCGCTGGACCTGGCGGACGTGGTCGGGCAGGTGTCGGCGCGGACCGCAGTGGAGGTGGCCGCCGCGGGGGCGCACCACCTCTTCCTGCAGGGGCCGCCGGGCGCCGGAAAAACGATGCTCGCCGAGCGGCTGCCGGCGATCCTGCCCCGGCTCACCCGCGAGGAGTCCTTGGAGGTGACCGCCGTCCACTCGGTGGCGGGCATGCTGCCACCGGGCAAGCCGCTGGTGGACGTCGCGCCGTACCACTCCGCGACGATGCAGTCCCTCGTGGGCGGCGGCAAGGGGCTGGCACGGCCGGGGGCGGTCTCATTGGCTCACCGTGGCGTGCTCTTCCTCGACGAGGCGCCGGAATTCAGCAGCCAGACACTGGACTCCTTGCGCCAGCCCCTCGAAGCGGGCCATGTGGTGATCGCCCGCAGCGCGGGAGTGGTGCGGCTGCCCGCGAAGTTCCTGATGGTCCTTGCGGCCAACCCTTGCCCGTGCGGCAGGCACACCCTGCTGGGCGACGGCTGCGAATGCCCTGCGTCCGCGGTCCGCCGCTACCAGGCGCGGCTTTCGGGGCCGCTGCTGGACCGGATCGACCTGAAGGTCGAGGTGGAGCCCGTCACGCGATCCGAACTGTCCGGGTACGGCACGCGGGGCGACTCCACACAGACCGTCGCGGACCGGGTGCGCACCGCCCGGGAGAGAGCGGCGGCCCGGCTCGCCGACACCGGCTGGCGGACGAACAGCGAGGTCCCCGGACATGCGCTGCGTACGCGGTGGCCAGCCGAACCGGGCGCCCTGGACGCGGCCGAAGTGGACCTGGAGCGCGGCTTCCTGACCGCACGGGGGCTCGACCGTGTGCTGCGGGTCGCCTGGACCGTCGCGGACCTCGCGGGCCGCGATCGGCCCTGCGCCCAGGACGTGGGCCTGGCGCTGCAGCTGCGTACGGGGGTGTCGCGGGGCGTGCCGATGGCGATCGGGGCGCTGACATGACGTCCGGATCCGCCTCGGACGAGGAGCGCCTGGCCAGGGCCGCCCTGACCCGGATCCTCGAACCGGGGGACGAGGTGGGCGGGCGGTGGCTGCGGGAGGCCGGGGCCCTCGAAGTGGTGCGGCGGCTCGTCGAGGGGGAGGAGCGTCTCGACGGTGTGACACCCGCGCGGTGGGAAGGGCTGCGGGCCCGTGCGGAGCGGGCGAGACCGGCCCGGGACCTGGCGGTGGCGCGGGATGCCGGGGTGCGGTTCGTCTGTCCCGGGGAGCCGGAGTGGCCCGTGCAGTTGGACGACCTCGGGGACGCCAGACCGGTCGGGCTGTGGGTGCGGGGGCGGCCCAGCCTGCGGATATGGGCGCTGCGGTCGGTGGCCGTGGTCGGCGCGCGGGCCTGCACGGAGTACGGCGCGCACATGGCGGCAGGCCTCGGCGCGGGGCTCGCCGAGCGGGGCTGGGTCGTCGTCTCGGGCGGGGCCTACGGGGTGGACGGTGCGGCGCATCGGGGTGCGCTCGGGGCGGGCGGTGCCACGGTGGCGGTGCTCGCGTGCGGGGTCGACCGGCCCTATCCGCGCGGGCACGCCGAGTTGATCGGGCGGATCGCGGAACAGGGGCTTGTGGTCGGGGAGTTGCCGCCCGGGGACCATCCGACGCCGAGCAGATTCATCCTCCGGAACCGAGTGATCGCCGCGCTCACCCGGGGCAGCGTCGTCGTCGAAGCGGCGTACCGCAGCGGCGCGCTCGTCACGGCGCGCTGCGCCCAGGACCTCGGCCGCTACACGATGGGGGTGCCGGGCCCCGCCACCAGCGGCCTCTCGGCGGGCGTGCATGAACTCCTGCGCGGCGAGGGTGTTCTGGTGACCGACGCCGCGGAAGTCGTCGAGCTGGTGGGGGACATGGGCGACGTGGCGCCGCAGCGGCGAGGCCCGGTGGTGCCGCGCGATCTGCTCGCCCCTCAGGCCGCGCGCGTCCTGGCCGCGCTGCCCGCCCGCGGGAGCGCGGGGGCGCGGGAGATCGCGCTGGGGGCAGGCACGGCGGTGGACGAGGTTGTCGGTCGGCTGTACGAGTTGCGCTCACTGGGGTTCGTCGAACGACACGGCGATGGCTGGCAGTTGACACGCCAGGCGATTCTGTCGGTCTTCTCGAAGAGAGGGGGGTCGTGACGGAACGTGTTCGGCCGTCCGGATGAATCCCCGATGGCCTTGGGAATTCACGCAGTTGGCGCTCCGGGGTCGTCACGCATTGCGATGAGGGGGACTCTCCGGGGCGTCAAGCGGAACGTATCTGCGTACGCGCGATCCCATACTCTTCGCACACTGCAACACTCCAGTCACGCTACGCTCACAAGGATTCCGGCGCGGACAGGCAATCAGACGGACAACCTCATTCACTTCACGCAAGTTCACCTCACGGGTCCGAGTGACTCCACCAGTACACGGCAGAACGGCTCAAGGCGACGAATGCCCCAGCACACCTCAGGGTCCGACCGGGCGGCAGCTCCCCCCGCCGCCCGTAGCGGCGAGCGGGAGCGGCCTCCCGCACCCTCGTCGCTGGACGAGCTGTGGCGGTCGTACAAGGCGACGGGGGACGGCCGGCTGCGCGAGCAACTGATCCTGCACTACTCACCCCTGGTGAAGTACGTCGCGGGTCGGGTGAGTGTGGGGCTTCCGCCCAATGTCGAGCAGGCGGACTTCGTCTCGTCCGGGGTGTTCGGGCTCATCGACGCGATCGAGAAGTTCGACATCGAGCGGTCCATCAAGTTCGAGACGTACGCGATCACGCGGATCCGTGGCGCGATGATCGACGAACTCCGGGCGCTCGACTGGATTCCCCGGTCAGTGCGGCAGAAGGCGCGCAATGTCGAGCGGGCCTACGCCACGCTCGAGGCGCAGTTGCGGCGTACGCCGTCGGAGAGCGAAGTCGCCCATGAGATGGGGATCGCGCTGGAGGAACTGCACGCGGTTTTCAGCCAGTTGTCGTTGGCGAACGTGGTGGCCCTGGAAGAGCTGCTGCATGTGGGCGGCGAGGGCGGCAACCGGCTGAGCCTGATGGACACGCTCGAGGACACCGCGGCCGACAACCCCGTCGAGGTCGCGGAGGACCGAGAGCTGCGGCGCCTTCTCGCGCGGGCGATCAACACGCTGCCGGAGCGGGAGAAGACCGTCGTCACGCTCTACTACTACGAGGGGCTCACCCTCGCGGAGATCGGCAATGTGCTCGGCGTGACGGAGAGCCGGGTGAGCCAGATCCACACGAAGTCAGTGCTGCAGCTGCGGGCGAAGCTGGCGAGTTTTGGCCGCTGAGCCCGCTGAATCGGTCCTGCCGTCGGCTGCGCCGGGCGGGGCGTGCGGTGGGCGCTCGGGGGCGTATCGACTCCCGTGTCGGCGATCGCGTCCGTAGAGTGGACGTGTGCCAAGGATTCGAGCGGCCTCTGTGGCCGAGCACCGGTCGATGCAGCGCGGCGCCCTGCTGGACGCTGCGCGGTCCCTGCTGTCCGAAGGCGGTACGGAGGCGTTGACCTTCCCCGCCCTCGCCGAGCGCACCGGGCTCGCCCGGTCCTCCGTGTACGAGTACTTCCGGTCGCGGGCCGCGGTCGTCGAAGAGCTCTGCGAGGTCGACTTTCCCGTCTGGGCGGCGGAAGTTTCGGCGGCGATGGAGCGGGCGGAGTCGGCCGAGGGCAAGGTCGAGGCGTATGTGCGGCGGCAGCTGGATCTGGTCGGGGACCGTCGGCACCGGGCCGTTGTGGCGATCTCCGCTGCCGAGCTGGACGCCGGGGCGCGGGAGAAGATCCGTGCTGCGCACGGCGGGCTTGTCACCATGATCGGCGAGGCGTTGGCCTCGCTGGGGCATGCGGAGCCTCGGCTTGCGGCGATGCTGCTCCAGGGTGTGGTGGACGCGGCTGTCCGGCGGATTGAGCTGGGCGCCGCGGAGGATCCCTCGGCCATCACTGAGGCGGCGGTCGCCATGGCCCTGCGGGGCGTGCGGGGCTGAGGCCCGGTTTCTCGGCACCCGGCAGCGTGCCGGTGGGCACCGCGGCGTCATCGGGACCCGGCAGCGGTGCGTTGTGCCCACCCGTTCCGCCGTGCGGAACGCCTGCCCACAACGGGGGCGGCCTGGGCGGGATGGCGCCCGGTGGAGCGGCTGTCCACAGCGGGGACGGCCTGGGTGGGGCGCTGCCTGGTGGAGCGCCAGCTCAGAGCGGGGGCAGCCTGGGTGGTGTGCCGCCCGGTGGAGTGCCTGCTCGCAACGCGAGCGGCCCGGGTGAGGTGCTGCCCGATGGAGCGCTTACCCACAACGCGGGCGGCCTGAGTGGCGTGCCGCCTCGTGGAGCGCCTGCCCACAACGCGGGCGGCCCGGGTGGGGTGCCGTCCGGTGGAGCGCCTGCCCGCAGAGACAGCAGCGGTAGCTGCGGGAGTACCGGCAGCAAGCGCGACGGAGCTCTTCCCAGTAGCCACGGTGGCAGTAGGCCCAGTGGGTTCAAGTAGGTCTCGCCTCTGCGTAAGCCCCAGTGCAGGCAGCTCTGGGGGCAGTGGTTCGTTGGGAGTTCCAGGGTGCCCAGAGGGGTGCCCGTGGTGATGGAGTCGCCCTTTTTGACCTTGGCCCGTACGGGTTCATAGGTCGTACGCAGTGGGGGATCGCCCGTGGCTTTCAGGTCCACCGAGATCACGCCCCGGCCTGCCACCCGCCCGGCGAAGGACACCGTTCCCGAAGCTGCCGCGCGGACCACCGCCCCCGGTGGTGCGGCGAGGTCCACGCCCCGGTGGCCCGGGCCGTACTCAGTCGCCGGGGGCTCCCAGCCGCGTACCACCAAGGGGTGCACTCCCACGGGCCAGCTGCCGCCCGGCTCACCGGCGGCGGCCGGGAGCGCCGCCGCCATGATCAGTACCGCCAACAGCGCCACCAGGCGCATCTCTCGTCGCATGTGAGACATACGAGAACCGTCCCGCGCCGGGCCCCTCCGCGGGGATCTTGGACCGGATCTGTGGACTACCAGCCGGTTGTGGACAGCGGCGTCACCCGCTACCTCGCGGGTCCCGTACACTTCTTGTGGCGATCCGGGTCACCGGGTCGACTTCGCACGCCCCGACACCAGGCCATGAAAAGCCAGGTGCCAGCGCCTCTCGGTCCTTTGCGGCACGGCGCATCGCGGGCGTCAGGCGCGACCGCCGTCCGGCGGACGCGGCACAACCGAGAACACCAAGGAGTACGGCCATGGCCGTCGTCACGATGCGGGAGCTGCTGGAAAGCGGCGTCCACTTCGGTCACCAGACCCGTCGTTGGAACCCGAAGATGAAGCGCTTCATCTTCACGGAGCGCAACGGCATCTACATCATCGACCTGCTCCAGTCGCTGTCGTACATCGACCGCGCCTACGAGTTCGTCAAGGAGACCGTCGCCCACGGCGGCACGGTCATGTTCGTCGGCACGAAGAAGCAGGCGCAGGAGGCCATCGCCGAGCAGGCGACCCGCGTCGGCATGCCCTACGTGAACCAGCGCTGGCTGGGCGGCATGCTCACCAACTTCTCGACCGTCTACAAGCGTCTGCAGCGCCTCAAGGAGCTCGAGCAGATCGACTTCGAGGACGTCGCCGCGTCCGGTCTCACCAAGAAGGAGCTTCTCGTGCTGTCGCGCGAGAAGGCCAAGCTGGAGAAGACCCTCGGCGGTATCCGCGAGATGTCCAAGGTGCCCAGCGCCGTCTGGATCGTGGACACCAAGAAGGAGCACATCGCTGTCGGCGAGGCCCGGAAGCTCAACATCCCGGTCGTCGCGATCCTCGACACGAACTGTGACCCCGACGAGGTCGACTACAAGATCCCCGGCAACGACGACGCGATCCGCTCCGTCACGCTGCTCACCCGCGTGATCGCCGACGCCGTCGCCGAGGGCCTCATCGCCCGTTCCGGTGTCGCCACCGGTGACTCGAAGCCGGGCGAGAAGGCCCAGGGCGAGCCGCTCGCCGAGTGGGAGCGCGACCTGCTCGAGGGTGACAAGAAGGACGAGAAGGCCGCTGAGGCCGAGGTCCAGACCTCCGCCGAGACGGAGAAGGTCGCCGACGCCGAGCAGGCCGAGGTTCCGGCCGCCGAGGCCGCGGCCGAGGCTCCGGCCGCGGACGCCGAGCAGGCCTGACCTTCACCGGTTCGGTAAGGCCTGGCCTTCACCGGTTCGGTAGTTGACGGCGGGGGCCCGATCGGCCCCCGCCGTTCACCCGTAGACCTTCGTAGATCTTTCAGACTCCGAAAGAGAAATTTTCGATCATGGCGAACTACACCGCCGCTGACGTCAAGAAGCTCCGTGAGCTCACGGGCGCCGGCATGATGGACTGCAAGAAGGCGCTCGACGAGGCCGACGGCAGCGTCGACAAGGCCGTCGAGGCCCTGCGCATCAAGGGCCAGAAGGGCGTCGCCAAGCGCGAGGGCCGCTCCGCCGAGAACGGCGCCGTGGTCTCCCTCATCGCCGACGACAACACCTCCGGCGTGATCGTCGAGCTGAAGTGCGAGACGGACTTCGTCGCCAAGGGCGAGAAGTTCCAGGCCGTCGCGAACTCGCTGGCCGCGCACATCGCCAAGACGTCCCCGGCCGACATCGAGGCGCTGCTCGCCTCCGAGATCGAGGCCGGCAAGACCGTCCAGGCGTACGTCGACGAGGCCAACGCCAACCTCGGCGAGAAGATCGTCCTGGACCGCTTCGCGCAGTTCTCGGGCGCCTTCGTCACCGCGTACATGCACCGCACCATGCCCGACCTGCCCCCGCAGATCGGTGTTCTGGTCGAGCTGGACAAGGCCGACGCCGACCTGGCCAAGGGCATCGCCCAGCACATCGCCGCCTTCGCGCCGAAGTACCTCTCCCGCGAGGACGTTCCGGCCGAGGTCGTCGAGTCCGAGCGCCGCGTCGCCGAGGAGACCACCCGCGCCGAGGGCAAGCCCGAGGCCGCGCTGCCCAAGATCGTCGAGGGTCGCGTCAACGGCTTCTTCAAGGAGGCCACCCTCCTCGGTCAGCCGTACGCGCTCGACAACAAGAAGTCCGTCCAGAAGGTTCTGGACGAGGCCGGTGTCACCCTGAAGCGCTTCTCGCGCATCAAGGTCGGCATCTGAGTCCGTACCGCGATCGACGGTAGACCCCGCTAGGGTCGACAGCGGTCGCCCGCGTACCCCACGCAGTACGCGACGTACGACCGCAGATCTGACGAGGAGGCCATTGCCGAGCATGGGATGCGAACAACACCCCACCGGCAGTGGCCTTCTTCGTATGTGCGCCGAGCAAAAAGAAGCGAGAACTCCATGACCACCAAGGCCGACACGAAGAGCGACGACGGCAAAGTCGCCGGTCGTTTCCTGCTGAAGCTCTCCGGCGAGGCATTCGCCGGCGGGGGAGGCCTTGGCGTCGACCCCGATGTCGTGCACGCCATCGCCAAGGAGATCGCGGCCGTCGTGCGCGACGGAGCCCAGATCGCTGCCGTCATCGGCGGCGGCAACTTCTTCCGCGGCGCCGAGCTGCAGCAGCGCGGCATGGACCGGGCCCGTTCCGACTACATGGGCATGCTCGGCACGGTCATGAACTGCCTTGCCCTGCAGGACTTCCTGGAGAAGGAAGGCATCGACTGCCGCGTGCAGACCGCCATCACGATGGGGCAGGTCGCGGAGCCGTACATCCCGCTGCGCGCCGTCCGGCACCTGGAGAAGGGCCGTGTCGTCATCTTCGGCGCCGGTATGGGCATGCCGTACTTCTCCACCGACACCACGGCCGCGCAGCGCGCCCTGGAGATCGACGCCGAGGCCCTGCTCATGGGCAAGAACGGCGTCGACGGGGTCTACGACTCCGACCCGAAGACCAACCCGGACGCGGTGAAGTACGACGCGCTCGGCTACGGCGAGGTCATCACCCGCGACCTGAAGGTCGCCGACATGACCGCGATCACGCTGTGCCGGGACAACAAGTTGCCCATCCTCGTCTTCGAGTTGCTCTCCGCAGGCAATATCGCGCGCGCCGTCAAGGGTGAGAAGATCGGCACGCTCGTGGGTGACCACGGCACCCGGGTCTGACCCAGGCACGTCCCCCGAGGGATGGACAAAGCCCTGCCTGTCGGACACGGTGCAGGGAAAGAGACGCGACGCAGCCGACGCCCCATGGACTCCCCCTACTTCACCGTGTGGGGGCGCCCCCAGCCCACTCACAAACGCAGGAGCAAGTGGTGATCGAAGAGACCCTCCTCGAG
Organism: Streptomyces sp. NBC_01381; assembly: GCF_026340305.1. Lineage (NCBI taxonomy): Bacteria > Bacillati > Actinomycetota > Actinomycetes > Kitasatosporales > Streptomycetaceae > Streptomyces > Streptomyces sp. NBC_01381. The sequence continues at coordinate 1,184,677 of NZ_JAPEPI010000002.1, forward strand.
GCCGAGGAGAAGATGGAGAAGGCCGTCGTGGTCGCCAAGGAGGACTTCGCCGCGATTCGCACAGGCCGTGCGCACCCGGCGATGTTCAACAAGATCGTGGCCGACTACTACGGCGCCCTGACGCCGATCAATCAACTGGCCTCGTTCTCGGTGCCCGAGCCGCGGATGGCCGTGGTGACCCCGTTCGACAAGAGCGCGCTGCGCAACATCGAGCAGGCGATCCGCGACTCCGACCTCGGCGTCAACCCGAGCAATGACGGCAACATCATTCGAGTGACGTTCCCCGAGCTGACGCAGGACCGCCGCAAGGAGTACATCAAGGTCGCCAAGACCAAGGCCGAGGACTCCAAGATCTCGATCCGCTCCATCCGCCGCAAGGCCAAGGAAGCGATCGACAAGGCGATCAAGGACGGCGACATCGGCGAGGACGAGGGCCGTCGCGCGGAGAAGGAGCTCGACGACACCACCGCGAAGTACGTCGCCCAGGTGGACGAGCTGCTCAAGCACAAGGAAGCCGAGCTGCTCGAGGTCTGAGTGCTCGGGTCTGAGGACTGAGGAATCCGATCCGTGAACGACTCTTCCTGGGGGGCGCCTCCCAGCACCGGGTACTGGGGGCCGCCCGACCAGGGCCCTGCTCAAGGGGCTGCCCCGGCAGGTCCCGCGTACGATGCGCATGACGCCCTGTATCCAGCAGAGACGCAGCCCATGCCCATCGTGCCCGACGTGCCTGACGCACCCCAGGAGCCCATGTCCAGCGCACCACAGCCCGCCCCCGAAGCGCCTCGTGCGCCTCAAGCGCCGCAGAAGAAGAGCGCGGGCCGTGACCTCGGGGCGGCCATAGGAGTCGGTGTCGGGCTCGGCGCGGTGATCGTCGCGTCGCTCTTCATCGTGAAGGCCGTCTTCATCGGCGTCATAGCGGTCGCCGTGGTGGTCGGCCTCTGGGAGCTCACCTCGCGGCTCGAGGAGCGCAAGGGCATCAAGGCGCCGCTCGTGCCGCTCGCGGTGGGCGGCGCGGCGATGGTCGTCGCCGGGTACGTCCGCGGGGCCGAGGGTGCCTGGGTCGCGATGGCGCTCACCGCGCTCGCGGTGCTCGTCTGGCGCATGACCGAGCCGCCCGAGGGCTATCTGAAGGACGTCACCGCGGGGGTCTTCGCCGCGTTCTACGTCCCGTTCCTCGCCACGTTCGTGGCGCTGATGCTCACCGCGGACGACGGCCCGCAGCGGGTGCTCACGTTCCTGCTCCTGACCGTGGTCAGCGACACCGGGGCGTACGCGATCGGCTGGCGCTTCGGCAAGCACAAGCTGGCGCCGCGCATCAGCCCCGGCAAGACCCGCGAGGGCCTGCTGGGCGCGGTGACGTTCGCGATGGCGGCCGGCGCGCTGTGCATGGAGTTCCTGATCGACGACGGCACCTGGTGGCAGGGGCTGCTCATCGGCCTCGCGGTCGCCGCGAGCGCGACGCTCGGTGACCTGGGCGAGTCGATGATCAAGCGGGACCTCGGGATCAAGGACATGGGCACGCTGCTCCCGGGCCACGGCGGCATCATGGACCGCCTCGACTCGCTGCTGCCGACGGCCCCGGTCGTCTGGCTGCTGCTCGTCATCTTTGTGGGTTCCGGCTGACCCGCGTCTGTGTACGAGAGGGGCTCGCCGTCACTGGACGGCGAGCCCCTTTTCGTACGCCCTCTTCAGCTTTCGTACGCCACTTACTTCAGCTTGTGGCACGCCTTCTGCGAGAGGTTCTTCCACTGCACGCAGACCAGCGTGCCCTTGCGGAACTTGCGCCCCGTGGTGGTCCCGGTCTTGCCCCGCTCGACCTCGGCGGCGTTGCCGTGCGGAACCGAGTGGGCCGGGCGCCAGCTCTTGCCGACGTGGGTCGAGCCGCCCGGCTGCTTGTACAGCCAGCGTGCCTTGCCGGCCTTGTACGGAGACCTGGCTGTCTGGACATAGTTCAGGCCACGCTTGGTGGACCCCTTCTTGTTCCAGTAGAAGAAGGGACCGAGTACACGCAGGTCCTGCCGCTCTGCTTCACGCAGCGCACCTCTTGGTGCTTGCTCACGCTCGCAGCGGCCTTGGCCTGGGCCCCGGTCTGGGCGTTGGCCGGTGCGGCGGTCGTGACGGCGAGCGCTGCGGTGGCGCCGATCAGAAGCGCCTTCCCCGTTTGATTCAACACGTGCTGATTACCTCCAGCGGAGTTGATGTTGTCAGGGGAGACTGTAGTGATCAATGGCAGGGTCATGACAGCGGTTTGGTCGCAGTCCTGGCATAGCCTCGTTTCAGGAGACCTCACATGCTGTCTGTGTCTCCACTCTGAGGAGGCGATGGTGAGCGGAACCGGGGCGCGGTTACTCGCGGGCGCCATGATCGTGACCTGCGCGGCGCTCCTCGGCCCCAGTGCCCCGAACGGTGCGCACATCGCCAAGCCACTGCCGGCCGGCAGTCCCGAAGAGGTCGTGCCGAACCGGGTCATGACGTGGAACATCTGCAACCCCTGCAACGCGAGCGGGCAGAACGTCGGCCGGGCGGCGGAGATCGCGACGTACGCGCCCCAGGTCGTCGGCCTGCAGGAAGCGTGTGTCCGGGACGTCGAGAGCATCCGGGATCATCTGCAGTACCAGTACGGGCTGGTCTACCACGTCGAATATGGGTCGGTTCTGCGCAACTGGGGCCGCTGCGGGGGACTGCCGTGGAGTCCGGGCGCCTTTGGCCAGGCGGTCCTCTCGGCGGCGCCGATGACGGACCGTACGAGCGTGGAATATCCCGACGGCGGATCCGAGGACCGCGGGTACATGGCCGTCACCACCCTCGTGGACGGCCGGCCCGTCCGGGTCTTCAACACGCACCTGGCCCATCGCCACCAAGAAGCGGTCCGGGCCGCACAGGTCGGCGTACTGGCGGCGGAGGTCGCCCGGCACGACCGCGCGATCGTTCTCGGCGACTTCAACGCGGTGCCGACTGCCGCTGAGCTCACGGGGATGTGGGGCCTGGCCGCGGACGTGGACCCCGAGTGCGGACCCGCGGCCACCGGCATCTGCAAGACGACCACCGATTGGCACACCAAGTTCGACTACGTCTTCCTGCGGGGCTTCGACCGGCTCGAACACGGAGTGCATCCCACCCCGTACTCGGACCACAGCCTGCTCCACGCCGACGTGGGGCCGAAGCAGCGGCCGTGACCTGGCCGGGCCCCCGCCGTCTGAGACACTGGAATCACCATGCCTGTACCCGGAGAACTGGCAGGTCAGAGACGAGAATTGGCCCCCTACCAGTGCGTTTGCCGCTGATAGGGGGCCAATTGCTGCTTGCTGGGCCGTGCCTGGGCCGTGGGAGGGTGTGGAGCTAGGCCGATGCGAGGCGGCGGCGGACCGCCTCGCCGCTCGCGTTGATGAACGCTGGTATGGCTTTGTGGTGCCGCTCCCACAGCCGGGCGTACGACTCATCGTCCACGTGGCCCTGCCTCCAGTAGCTCCCCAGTTCCTTGCCGGCCGTGTTCAACTCCGCAAGTGCCGCAAGCAAGGCGGCGTCCCGAGTGAGGATCCGTAGCCGAACAGACGCCAGCACGTGGGCGGGGAGGTCGTAGCCACTGACGCGATCGTCCATGCCGAGGACCCGCTCCTCCCAAATGCGATCCTCGAAGTCTGTTACTGAGGCAGCGATCAAGGCGCATTGCTCCATGAGCAACTCCGACAGGCGCACCCTGTCCTCGGCACGCTTCATGAGGCGTTGCCCCAGTAGCGCGATGGCAGCGCCGACGGCTGTCGCGAGCAACGTCCCCCAAACGCCCATGGGAGCATTGTTCCCGCGCTGGTGCTCACTGCATAGCGAAGCCCGGAGAACTTCCCGGGGGAAATGCAGAGGAACCAGGGTCGGACCCGGCCAATCGCAGGTCAGACAGGTTGAGCGTGATCCCGGTGTAGGTGGGCACCTGCCGGCCGAATTGGTCGCGGGGGCGGGCCCGGTGGAGCTGGGGGACGACGGATTGCAGGTTGCGGCCGAACATCTGCTTCGTGCCGACGGCGCGAACGCCGTTGTCCTCGGCCCACTCCCGCTATACCGCCCACAGGGTGTCGACTGGCACCGTGGTGTCGGCCCCGGTGATGCAGCACTCGCGCACGAACGCGCTTGTAGGCGAGGCGGTGTCCTGCATGATGACGACCGATTCCCGCGACGACTCAGACATCGGTGATGCGTCCGCCACGCTCCAAGCGGGCGAGGCCATCCAGAGCCCAGTTGAGGATGCCGGGCGTCTCCTCGGCGAGCTTGTCGGTCAGGCCGGTGTCCTCCTTGCCGAGCCAGGAGACGGTCATGCTCAGCACCACGAAGCGGCGGGCAATGACCCGGATGAGTCCCCGAAGTTCGGCAGCTCGTTGGGCAGCACCATCAGGCGCGTGGGCAGCTTGCCCGTCCACGGGTCGCGGAACTTTCGGTCGATGTCGATGGTGTCTTCCCCGGAAATGGTCAGCAGCCGTTCGACGACCTGCCCGCCGTCCTTGCCGGACAGGCGCGCATCGGAGATGACCGCGAGTGGCTTGCCGATCAGGGACGACAGACCGAAGTTGCTACCGAGCCCGGCCAGGGTGGCCCGGCGAGGTTCTCCCGGCCGACCAACTCTTTAAGGACGCGGGCGATGGTGCCTTTCCCGGAGCGGGAGGGGTCCTTTGATCAGGAGAATCTTTTGCTGGTCGGTGCGGCCGGACAGGATGTAACCGAACCACTCCTGCAACGCTGCGATGGCTGCCGGGTCGTCCGGCCAGATCTGCCGCAGGAAGCGTTCCCAGCTCGGCGCACTGGCTTGCGGGTCGTAGGCGAAAGGGACCGAGACCAGGTTGAAAAAGCCTGGCGAGTGCGGCAACAGAGCCCGGTCCCGGATCCGCAGCAGGCCGTTCTCGCACGCCACGATCGGGATGCGGTCACCGCTGTCCGCGTTGGTCTCGATCCAGGAAGGTGCGTCCGCCTCGGTGGGCAGCAGCGTGATGGCTCCGAGCGCATCGAGAAGGTTGCTGATCTTCTGTTTGGTTGGTGCCCAGTCGCGGATTTCCGGCTGCCCCTCGCGGTCTGCGCCGCCTTTGAAGGTGGCGTGCTCCAGCCGCTTGTACATGGACGCGCGCATCTGGTGCTCATCCAGCTCACGCCAGCACGTGCCGGTCCAGCGCATCCAGGAGCCGCGCCAGCGGCGGCACAGCAGGTTGCCGTTCGGGTCCTGCCAGTCGGGGATTACCCTGCGGGCGACGGCCATCGGGTTGGACGGGGCGGGTAGTTCTTCGGCGGTCATGCGGCCGTCCTTCCTTCCTGGGGAGTACGCAACAGGCATTGGTCGCGGTGGGCGGTGTGGTCCTCGATCAAGGCCAGGACGCGAGGCTTGCCGACGGCGCTGCGGTTCCTGCCGCACTCGCACTGGCTGTTGGCGGTGGGGACGGCGCCCTTGGGTGCCACGATGTGGAGCCATGCCACGGGGGACCGTCCGTCGCCGCGTGGCGGGTCAGGGCGAACAGCAATGGGGGGACGCCTTCGGCGAGACGTCTTTCGGCTCGCCCACGGCCGTCCGGGGCGCGGCCTGGTCGGCGATGCACGGGACGGTCGGGGTGGGGGTGATGCTCTTCAGTGAGGGGCGGCGAGGGGTGCTCATGCCGCTACCTGGCGACGCTGGTTGTGGGCGATGGACCAGTTCAGTGCACTGCGCAGGGTCGCGCGGCACTGAGACGTCGGCAGTCCGGCCGCCTCGCCTGCTCCCTGAAGAGCATCCTCGACCGTCGATCGGGGGAGGTCGCCCCACGCGATGAACCGCCCCAGGGCGCGCGCCGCCGTGAACAACTTCGCCTCGCGCTCCCGGTGTTGAGATCCGGCGACGTTGCGAGTCTCGTTGGCGAGCGCGATGTCAGCGTATCAGCGGGATTGTGCCGTTTCGGCCACTGAAGGAGCCAGTGACGCCCTGGGGCGGGCTTGAGGATGCTCACAGCCATCCGGGCAGTGAGGTCGCCACAGAGCCGCCTACGGCTTCGTAGGGTCCGGCGGGGGTGGGTGCTGCCCGCTGCGACGACGTAGCCGCCACATGCGCGGGTGTCGACCAACGGGGCGATCGTGCCTGCGGTGTTGGTCAGCCGTCCGCCGGGTGGAGCAGCGAAGTACAGGTGCTGACCGCCGCTCGCAGTCCGCGTCCGGCAGGTGTCGGGGACGGTGTGGCCGGTGCGCTCGCAGAGCGCCTTGAAGGTCGTCACGCGGCAAGGCGTGTCCCCATTGCTGCTGTCCTTGGGCATGTCGAGATCTATGACCAGCAGCCTGGAAGGGCCGGTGGCGATACCGACGTTGAACTCGCCGTGCGACCAGGCGGCGCGGATACGGTCCGCGTCGGTGGTGGCGCGCTGCTCCCACTTGCGGTGCCCGCTAACACAGACTCCGGTGCGGGGGCAGGCGGCTTCGCCGTGCAGGGCGGGGCGCTTGGTGCCGGGACGGAGGGGAAAGACGTGCCAGCCGCGAGCGGCGGCCTCCAGGGCAGCGTCTTGCAGGCGGCTTGGGGAAGGGTCTCGCGGGTTGTCCGTGGGTTGGGTCATGCTTGGGTTCTCCAGTTCCCGTGAGCTGGGATAGGGGGGCAGCCGCGGACTTTGGCGAGAAGGCGGTTGCCCCCGTCGGGGGAGTCAGGGGGGCTATGAATAGTGCAGTGATTGCTCTGGTTGTTGCGGTGTGCGGTGTGATGGGAACGCTGCTAGCTCCGGTCCTCTCCCAGGGTTCGCAAGCCAGAGCTTTAGAAGCGGATTTTGAGAGACACCAGCAAGCGGACCGAACCCAATGGCGGCGCGAGCAGGAGCGTGAGGGGTTAGAGCAACGGCGCACTTGCTACGTGGACACGAACGCTGCTTTCCGCAGGTATCGGGTTCAGTTGATGAACTTCCTGTACTTCGTCCACCGTGGCCAGGTGACCGAAGAAGCCAGCCAGGAACTTGAAGCAGCACGTCAAGCGCATCACACGGCTTTCGCCGAGGCCCAGATGATTGCTTCCGCCTCGGTTTTGAGCTATCTAGATGAGCTGGCTATTGCTCTCGGGCAGAGCTACCGCAGGACGAAGAATCTGGAAGAGGGTCACCCAGAATCAGACGGATCTTTCGAAGAAATCGAGGTGTACCTGAACTGGCTCTGGGAGCGTTGGGATGCGATGCGGGGTGCCATGCGCGCGGATCTAGGTATCAGCGATGCACCTCGTACACCACCGTCGGGTAACTCCCCCTGAGCGCGTGACGCCTCCGTCCGACTATCAGCCGTGGAAGTGGTTTCGCTTGATGCCGGCCTTGCGGATGTGGAAGGTGTTGCCGCCCCCGTCGTGGCCGAGGATCTGGACGGCGATCCAGCCGCCAAAGATAACGGCGGCCAGGATGATGAGATGTGTGATCAGCGCGGTGAGTGCGGCGATGAACGTGGTGAGCAGGAGCAGGCCGCCGCAGACGGCGCCGAACCCGATGCCTCCGAGCGCGAGGTTCACCGCTGTCCGCGAGACGACCGGTTTGGCGGCGGCGGGTTCGGGTTTGGCGAGCTCGATGGCATACCCGGTGACCACGCGGCCGTCGGGCAGCACGATGGACTGCACCGCCGCTACCTGGCCGTTGGCGGACACGAACGGGGCAGCCTGTGCCGGGACGATCGGGGTAGGTTGGTGGACGGTCACGGCCCGTTCCGCGGGCGCGCGCTGTTGGGTTTCGGGGTACATGCGGAATCCCTTCTGGGGTGAGGTCAGGGAGGCGAAGACACCCCCTGCCGAGGTGCGTGTGAAGGGGGTTTCAGGGCGGTGACCTGCGGGCCTCCCCGCCTCCCTGAGTGATCATTCGTGCAGGTCAGGGCCAGGGAGGCGGTCAGGGAGTTCTCCCTGCCTCCCTGACCGCCGGGGGCGCGCCTCCCTCTATCCGGCGGTGGAAGCGGAACCCTCGCCGTCACGGTTCTTGAGGGCGCGGGTGAGGCGGTCGCGGCCGATGACCATGCGTCCGTCGGACTTGTAGGGCTTCCAGCAGCTCAACCGGGTGCAGAGGTTGAGAGCGGGACGCTCTTGGGAATCGTCGTGGCGCGGGTTTGGACGGCTTCAAACTCCGCCCCTACCGTGCAGACAGCCCCTGACCAGCTAGTTGGCCGGAGCCTGGGCGAGCACCGCCGCGGCGGTGCCGAGGGAAGCCGGTATCGCCGGATGGAAGGGGGACTCAGCGCACCCCTCAACTGCCTGCAGCACACGCGCTTCTGATGCGCTGCGAAGCTCTGCAGCTGTCTGATACAACGACAACATGCTGCTGGATGAAGCGGGACTGCTCGATGAACTTGACCGTCACAGGCGTTCTGTTGACACGGACTACTTTGACCTCTCCTTGCGCGAGCTGGTGCGGATGGTTTCTGAGCAGGAGATCAAGATCGCTCCCGCGTATCAACGCCAATTTCGGTGGGATGACGAAACGCAATCTGCACTAATTGAATCTTTCCTTCTAGGGCTGCCCGTTCCGGCGATTTTCGTTGCGACCAATCGCGATGCTACTTGGGATGTCGTAGATGGCCTTCAGCGCATCTGTACGATTCTCCGATTTATGGGTGTGGACGCGCCTGAATCCGAAAATTTTCGGTTCAGCGCTGCGCCTCTACGCTTGAAGTCGCTCAAGACGCTAGCCGGTTTCGGTGATTTGACCTACGAGGAGCTTCCTAGGCCAATTCGGATGACTCTTGATCGGAGATTTTTGCGGGTTCAGGTGTTGAGTGATAAATCTGAACCCGAAGTTCGTTTTGAGCTTTTTCGGCGGCTTAACGCTGGAGCAGTGGCACTTACGCCTCAAGAGATTCGTAGCTGTATTTTCCGAGGTCCATTTCATGAGCTTCTCGAAGACCTGTCGCAGAGTAGGCAATTCAAGTCCCTTCTGAAGCTGCAAAAATTGAACCAAACGAACGGCACTGCAGAAGAGTTGGTGCTCAAATTCTTCGCATACCTAGACCGTTCCTCTGTATTCGATGGAAAGGTCACAAACTTCCTTAACGGCTATATGCGCGATAGAGCTTCAGATACTGACCTGGCGGCAGATCGGGAAATTTTTGAAAAATCGGTAGACTTTCTATCCTCCATTATTAACGGGCCATTTTTGAGGGGAAAGCTTTCGATTACGCCACTGAATCAATTTGAAGCTGTATTGGTGGGAGTAGGCAGCCTCTTCCGTAAGGGGATTGAACCGGTCGAACCTCCTGCGGGATGGCTAAATGACGAGAAGCTTGTCGATTTTAGTACCGGCGCCACGAATACTCGCACAATGCTTGTTAATAGAATTAGTCGTGCTGAAGAGTTGATGACGTGACGTCGTACGGTGCAGTCGAGAACATTTTCTCGGAAGCCGTGGAGCGACTCTCCCGTGAACGGCGGCGCCTGCATCATCTATCTACCCAAATCGAGCCACAGGCTTTTGATCGAGACGGGTTCTTGGCTATGGGGAGGGCGCTATCATATGTCGTCATGGGCGGAGTGCTTGAGTGCTTTATGCGGGACCTTCCGAGGGCCTTGGCTACCGATGTTGCTGCGTTGAGAATCCCGCGAAATAGCCTTCCCTTGGGTCTGATTGCCGCATTGGAGGCGCCAGCCTTCCGTAAATGTGGTGAAGGTACGATAGGTGCTCTGCTCGCCCGCACTTCAATTCTTCAGGGGGCGGTTGCGCATTCTACGGATGTGCGGCTCGTTGAGGATTTCAGTGATTCGCTACGGCTCGCTGATGGCTCAACGGTCGGTCAGAAGAACTTTGAGGTGTTGTGGGCCTTGCTGGATCTGCCAGGGGACTGGCGAAATTCCCCGAATGACGTTTTTCTTCTGAGGGAAATCAAGGATAAACGCAACGATGTTGCGCATTGGGAGGCGGATCCAGTGGATGTTGGGCGCAGTAAGCGTCCGACATCTCTAATCGAGATGGTGGATCAACTGATCGCCTTGCTTGATCACGCGCTTTTGCACATCTGCTATTGGTTTGAAGAGCGAATGCCCTTGCAGATCAAAACTAGTGGTCCTTAGCTCAGGTCGTGCCTACTTGGCTCTTCCTGGGGCGGAGGAGAGGGGCCGGGGGGGGGGCTCGCTGAGGCAGCCACACCACCTCCCCTCTGGGTGACTGGCAGTGGTGCGGCGCAAGTTGGACGGCCAGCCGCCCCCCGATAGCCGAGGGTTCGATTCCAGTGAGGGCTCTGCTCGCATCGTCCCGTGCTGGCGATGTTCTCGGTCATAGTCCGCAGTGCGGGCAGCGCTTGCTCGTCCGGCCACGCGTCTCGACCTGTACGCCCCGCTCCCGCATGCGACGTAGGTGATAGGCGACGGACGAGGTGCTTGAGAGCCCGACCCGGTCGCTGATTTCCCGAACCGTGCGGCTCTCGCCGTACTCGGCGACCCGCTCCCGGATGCAGCGCAGGATGCACTCTTGCTGTTCGGTGAGGCGCTCGCTCATGACGTGTGCACCTCTGAACGTGCGGAGGCGAGGCGGCGCAGCTCGACGCGGGCTGCTGGCGACCTGCCTGCTTCTGTGGACCAGAACGGGTGCCACATCAGGTGAGTGGAGAGCTGTTGTAGAACACGGCGCAGCATCGCGGGGTGGGCCGGTTGAGGATCTGCGAGCGCCTCGTGCGTGCAGGTCCAGGCCGTCTGGAGCTGGATCAGGTCGTTGGGGAAGGGGGCCGACGCCATGACAAAGATTAGGTCATGTGTTCGAATATCTCTGCAAGTGGGCTGCGCGTCGAGGTGCTGAGCCGTGATGCGTCATCTAGCAGTGCCCTTCTGACCTGCGTTGAGACACTTGAGTCGCGGCGTACAGCAATACGGGCCCAGCTCTCGGCGTACCTCTGAGGGCCGTGGCGGCATGAGGTCCGGGCAGGGTGCATGGGCTTCTTCTCGCACGTCAGCTGGGGGACCGCCGGGCCGTCTGTGGGCCGTCCAAGGGGGGCCCACGGCGACCAGTGGTGACCAACGACGACCACCACCGATAGGCGGTGACCTGGCCGGGCCCCAACCGTCTGCGACACTGGAATCACCATGCCTGTACCCGGAGAACTCACCTTCGTCGCGCCCCGCGGAGCCAAGAAGCCGCCGCGGCATCTCGCCGACCTCACGCCCGCCGAGCGCAAGGAAGCCGTCGCCGCCGCCGGCGAGAAACCGTTTCGCGCCAAGCAGCTCTCGCAGCACTACTTCGCGCGGTACGCGCACGACCCGGAGCAGTGGACCGACATTCCCGCCGGGTCCCGCGGCAAGCTCCAGGAGGCGCTGCTTCCCGAGCTGATGTCCGTGGTGCGGCACATCAGCTGTGACGACGACACCACCCGTAAGACGCTGTGGCGGCTCTTCGACGGGACGCTCGTCGAGTCCGTGCTCATGCGCTATCCGGACCGGGTGACGATGTGCATCTCGTCGCAGGCCGGGTGCGGGATGAACTGCCCGTTCTGTGCGACGGGGCAGGCCGGTCTCGACCGGAATCTGTCGACCGCCGAGATCGTGCACCAGATCGTGGACGGGATGCGTGCGCTGCGGGACGGGGAGATCCCCGGTGGGCCCGCGCGGCTGAGCAACATCGTCTTCATGGGGATGGGCGAGCCGCTCGCCAACTACAACCGGGTGATCGGGGCGATCCGCAGGCTGACCGATCCCGAGCCGGACGGTGTCGGGCTCTCGCAGCGCGGCATCACCGTGTCGACCGTCGGGCTCGTGCCCGCCATCCACCGGTTCGCCGACGAGGGCTTCAAGTGCCGCCTCGCGATCTCCCTGCACGCGCCCGACGACGAGCTGCGCGACACCCTCGTACCCGTCAATACGCGGTGGAACGTGCGGGAGGTGCTGGATGCCGGCTGGGAGTACGCGGCCAAGTCCGGGCGCCGGCTTTCCATCGAGTACGCGCTGATCAGGGACATCAACGACCACGCGTGGCGCGGTGACCGGCTCGGGCGGCTGCTCAAGAACAAGCCCGTGCATGTGAACCTGATCCCGCTGAACCCGACGCCGGGCTCGAAGTGGACGGCATCGCGGCCGGAGGACGAGAAGGCCTTCGTGGACGCCATCGCCGCTCATGGGGTGCCTGTCACGGTTCGTGACACCCGTGGCCAGGAGATCGACGGGGCGTGCGGTCAGCTCGCCGCGTCGGAGCGTTAGGCTGGCCGAAACACAACTTCATAGCCGAAACACATCTTCATATTCCGACAGGGGAGCGCCACAGCGCTGAGAGTGCGGCAGCCAAGGACAGGTTGGCCGCAGACCCTCTGAACCTTGCCCGGGTCATTCCGGGTAGGAAGTTCGGACATCACTCAAGCTGTTGCGCCCTGCCCGCGGACCCTTCCGGTCCGTGGGCAGGGCCGCGTCTCTTCCTGGTCACCCCCAGGAGGATTGAATTCAGTGAGCACCACCAAGAAGGTCACGGTCACCGCCGTCGCGGTGACCCTCGGGATCGTCGCGCTCTCCGCTTGCGGCAGCTCCGACGGCAGCGGCGACAACGCCGCAGACTCCAAGAACGTCACGCTGGTCAGCCATGACTCCTTCGCCGTCTCCAAGGACGTACTGAAGGAGTTCGAGAAGCGGTCCGGCTACAAGGTCAGCGTTCTCAAGGACGGGGACGCAGGCGCCGCCGTGAACAAGGCGATCCTGTCCAAGGACAACCCGCAGGGCGATGTCTTCTTCGGCGTCGACAACACCCTGCTCTCGCGGGCGCTCGACAACGACCTCTTCCAGTCGTACGAGGCCAAGGGCTCGGACCAGATCGCCTCGCAGTTCCGCGTCGATCAGGACAAGCACCGGGTGACGCCCGTCGACAGCGGCGACATCTGCGTCAACTACGACAAGAAGTACTTCGCCGACAAGAAGCTGGCGCCGCCGAAGTCCTTCGACGATCTGGTCAAGCCCGCCTACAAGAACCTCCTCGTGACCGAGAACGCGTCGACCTCGTCGCCCGGGCTCGGCTTCCTGCTCGGCACCGCCGCCCAGTACGGCGACGACGGCTGGCAGGGCTACTGGAAGAAGCTCAAGGCCAACGGCGTCAAGGTCGTCGACGGCTGGGAGCAGGCCTACAGCGAGGAGTTCTCCGGCTCCACCGGCGGCAAGAAGGCCAAGGGCGACCGGCCGCTCGTCGTCTCCTACGCCTCGTCGCCGCCCGTCGAGGTGCTCTACGCCAAGCCGCAGCCCAAGGAGGCGCCGACCGGCGTCGCGACCGGCACCTGCTTCCGGCAGGTCGAGTACGCGGGTCTGCTCGGCAACGCCAAGAACGAGAAGGGCGGCAAGGCGCTGCTCGACTTCCTGATCAGCACCGAGTTCCAGCAGGACATGCCGCTGAACATGTTCGTGAACCCGGTGCGGGAGGGCGTCGAGCTGCCCGAGCTGTTCGTCAAGCACGGCGTGAAGGTCGACGAGCCGGAGACCATGGCCCCGAAGAAGATCGCCGACAACCGTGATCAGTGGGTCAAGTCGTGGACCTCGCTCGTACTGAAGTAAAGGCCCCCGCTCGTAAGGGGTTCACGCGCGGGAGCGCGGCTCGGCTCGGTCTCATGGCCGTGCCCGTCGCGTTCTTCGCGGTCTTCTTCGCCTATCCGGTCGCCGCGATCGTCGCGCGCGGCCTGAAGGTGGACGGGGAGTGGCAGTTCGGGCGGATCGCGGAGGTCATCGGGCAGTCCGACGTGCGGCACGTGCTGTGGTTCACCACCTGGCAGGCGCTCGCGTCGACCGCGCTCACGCTGCTCATCGCGCTCCCCGGCGCGTATGTCTTTGCGCGCTTCGAGTTCAGGGGCAAGCAGGTGCTGCGGGCCGCCGTCACGGTGCCGTTCGTGCTGCCGACGGTCGTCGTCGGGACCGCGTTCCTCGCCCTTGTCGGGCGCGGGGGGCTGTTCGACGAGATGTGGGGCCTGCGGCTCGACACGACGGTGTGGGCGATTCTGCTCGCGCACGTCTTCTTCAATTACGCCGTCGTCGTACGGACCGTCGGCGGGCTCTGGTCGCAGCTCGATCCGCGCCAGGAGGAGGCCGCGCGGATGCTCGGCGCCTCGCGCTGGAGGGCCTGGCGGACGGTGACGCTGCCCGCGCTCGGCCCCGCGGTCGCGGCGGCCGCGCTGATGGTCTTCCTGTTCACCTTCACTTCCTTCGGCGTCGTACAGATCCTCGGCGGCCCCGCGTACTCGACGCTCGAAGTCGAGATCTACCGGCAGACCGCCCAGCTCCTCGACCTGTCGACGGCCGCCGTCCTGACGATCGTGCAGTTCGTGGCGGTCGGCCTGATCCTCGCCGTGCACGCGTGGACCGTACGCAGGCGGGAGACCGTCCTGCAGTTGGTCGACGCCTCCACGGTCGCCCGGCGGCCGCGCGGCGTGGGGCAGTGGGCGTTGCTCGGCGGGGTCATGCTGACGATCGCCGTGCTGATCCTGCTGCCGCTCGGCGTGCTGATCGAGCGGTCGCTGAGCGGCCCCGACGGCTATGGCTTCACCTACTACCAGGAGCTGACATCGGCGGAGGGCGGCGCCTTCCTGGTCCCGCCGATCGACGCGGTCTGGAATTCCCTCCAGTACGCGCTCGCCGCCACCGCCATCGCCCTGGTGATCGGCGGTCTCGCCGCGGCGGCGCTCACCCGGAAGGCCGGTCGCCTGGTGCGCGGCTTCGACGCGCTGCTCATGCTGCCGCTCGGGGTGTCCGCGGTGACGGTCGGCTTCGGGTTCCTGATCACGCTGGACGAGCCGCCGCTCGACCTGCGCTCCACCTGGATCCTGGTGCCCCTTGCGCAGGCACTGGTCGGCGTGCCCTTCGTCGTACGCACCATGCTTCCCGTCCTGCGCGCGGTCGACGGACGGCTGCGCGAGGCGGCGGCCGTGCTCGGGGCGTCGCCGCTGCGGGCGTGGCGCGAGGTCGACCTGCCGATGGTGCGGCGGGCGCTGCTGATCGCGGCCGGGTTCGCCTTCGCGGTGTCCCTGGGTGAGTTCGGCGCGACCGTATTCATCGCGCGGCCGGACAATCCGACGCTGCCGGTCGCCGTGGCCCGGCTCCTCGGGCGGGCCGGGGAGCTCAACTACGGGCAGGCGATGGCCCTTTCGACGATCTTGATGGTGGTGTGCGCGGTGTCGCTGCTGCTGCTCGAACGGCTCCGTACCGACCGCACGACTGGGGAGTTCTGATGGGTGTGGCCACGGGAGCGGGTGCGGGTGCCGGTGTGGGGCTGCTGACGCTGGCGGATGCGACGGTGCGGTTCGGGGCGCGGGCCGTGCTCGACCGCGTCGACCTCGAGGTCGCCGAGCACGAGATCGTGTGCGTCCTCGGGCCGAGCGGCAGCGGCAAGTCGACGCTGCTGCGGGCGGTCGCGGGGCTGCAGGAGCTGGACGGCGGGCAGGTGCTGCTCGACGGACGGGACCAGCGGGGGGTGCCCGCGCACAAGCGGGGCGTCGGCCTGATGTTCCAGGACCATCAGCTCTTTCCGCAGCGCGACGTGGCGGGCAATGTCGCCTTCGGGCTGCGGATGCACGGCGTGGCGCGGGGCGAACAGGCCCACCGGGTGGCCGAGTTGCTCGACCTCGTGGGGCTTCCGGGTGCCCAGCGGCGGGCCGTCGCCTCGCTCTCCGGCGGCGAGCAGCAGCGGGTCGCGCTTGCGCGTGCGCTCGCTCCTAGGCCTCGGCTTCTCATGCTCGATGAGCCGCTCGGGCAGCTCGACCGGTCGCTGCGGGAGCGGTTGGTCGTCGAACTCCGCGAGCTCTTCGACGAGTTGGGTACGACGGTGCTCGCGGTCACGCACGACCAGGGCGAGGCGTTCGCGCTCGCGGACCGGGTTGTCGTGATGCGGGATGGGCGGATCGCCCAGTCCGGTACGCCACTTGAGGTGTGGCGGAACCCGGCGGACGAGTTCGTCGCGCGGTTCCTCGGCTTCGACAACGTGGTCGACGCGACGGTGGTCGGTGACGTGGCGGACACCGCCTGGGGGAAGATCCCGGTGCCTTCGGGTGTACGGGACGGCCGGTGCCGGCTCCTGGTGCGGCCCGCCGGGGTGCGGCTTGTGCCCGCCGACGAGGGGATGCCCTGCATGGTGGCGGCGCGGACCTTCCGGGGCACGCATGTCGCCGTACACCTGGAGCCCGGGGCGGGGCCGAGGCTTGAGGCGGCTTGTGCGCTGCGGGATGCGCCTGGGGTGGGGGAGACGGTGGGGGTCGCCTTTGACGTGGGGGATGTCGTGGTTCTGGGCTGAGGTGGCCTGGGGGAGTGGGGGAGTGGGGGCGAAACTCGGGTGCCCGGGCGGCGCGGTCGATCTAGGGTGCGCCTCATGACGTCTTTGGATTACGACCGCCACTGCGCCGAAATCGCAGGTCAGCTGGGCCAGTTGCGGGCCACCCTGGCCGGAGCCGACCTTTCGGCCACGGTGCCGACCTGCCCGGAGTGGTCCCTGGGGTACCTCGCCCGCCACATCGGCGGTGCCGTGCGCTGGGCCGAGCGGCTGGTCGCCACCCGGGCCACGGACGACATCCCGGAGGAGAACGTCCCGGGCATCCGTGGTCCCGAGGGCGACGACCCCGCCGCGCTCGACGCCTGGTTGGCCGAGACCGCTGAGCTGGCCTTGAAGACGCTGCCCGCCGTGAGCGCCGATACCCCGGTGTGGACCTGGGCCGAGCCGCAGAACGCCGGGTTCTGGGCGCGGCGTATGACGCATGAGGTGGCCATTCACCGGGCGGACGCGGCGATTGCCGCGGGGGTTCCGTATGAGGTCGCGGCTGATGTCGCTGCCGATGCGATCGATGAGTGGCTGGAGATCGTGCGGTACGTGCAGCGGTCCCAGCCGGATGACAGTGCTGCTGAGCTGCGGGGTGCGGGGCGCAGCATCCATCTGCACGCGACTGATGCGCCGGCGGGGCTGAATGCCGAGTGGGTCATCGAGTTCGGTGAGGATGGGTTCAGTTGGCGGCGGGGGCATGAGAAGGCGACCGTTGCTCTGCGGGGGCCGCTTACTGAGGTGTTGTTGGCCTTCTATCGGCGGCGGTCTCTGGATGGCGGCACTGTGGAGGTGCTGGGGGAGCGGGAGTTGCTGGAGTTCTGGCTGGAGCGGGCCTCGTTCGGGTGATTCTCTTTCCCCAACCCCGCCCCTTCCCGAAAACCCGCTGCGCGGGGGCCTTGTGTGCCGTCATCACCGGCTTCGCCGAGTTCGTCCTCAAACGCCGGACGGGCTGGAAGGTTCGCCGGGCGGGCTGGAAGGCTCGCCGGATGGGCTGGATGGTTCGCCGGGCGGGCTAGAGGGTTCGCCGGATGGGCTGGAGGGTTCGCCGGGCGGGTTGGAAGGTTCGCGGGGCGGGTTGGAAGGTTCGCGGGGCGGGTTGGAAGGTTCGTCGGGCGGGTTGGAAGGCCGGGTGGCCACCGCCCGACGTCACGAGGTCGTCGTGCTCGCCCCGCCCGGCGGGAGGGATGCCAGTGCGTTCGGGACCTCCTCCACCCTCTCCACCAAGGCGATCGTCGGCTCCATCGAGCGGTCCCGCGCCAGCGCCTGCAGCAGGGGCCAGGCCGGGAGCTTCTGTGTCCAGTGCGTGCGGTTGACCAGGACCATTGGCGCCGGTTCGCCCCGGGACTCGTAGTAGTTGGGGGTCGCCGCGTCGAAGATCTCCTGGACCGTGCCCGCCGCGCCGGGCAGGAAGACGACGCCCGCGTTCGAGCGGGCGAGCAGGCCGTCCTCCCGGGTGGCGTTGGCGAAGTACTTGGCCAGGTGGGTGGCGAAGGCGTTCGGCGGCTCGTGGCCGTAGAACCAGGTGGGGATGCCCACCGACGCGCCGCCGTCCGGCCAGCGCTCACGGACGTCGAAGGCCGCCCGCGCCCACTCGGTGATCGACGGGGTGAAGGAAGGGGCCTTGGAGAGGAGTTCCAGTGCCTCGTCCAGCATCTCGTCGCGGAAGACTGACGCGTACGCGCCCAGGTTCGCGGCCTCCATGGCGCCGGGGCCGCCGCCCGTCGCGACCACGAAACCCGCGCGGGCGAGCGAACGGCCGAGCCGCGCCGCACCCTCGTACGCTTCCGAGCCACGGGCCATCGCGTGGCCGCCCATGACGCCCACCACCCGTGCGCCGACGAGCAGTTCGTCGAGGGCGTCGGAGATCGCGTCGTCGTGGATCGCGCGGAGCATCGAGGAGAAGATGTCCCCGTCCGCCTTGGTCTCCTGGAACCAGGCGTACGCGCGGGCGTCCGGCGTCGCGTCGTACCCGCCTTCGGCGAGCCCGGCGAACAACTCGTCGGGTGTGTAGAGAAGGCCTCGGTACGGGTCGAACGGCAGACCCGGCACCGGCGGGAACACCAGCGCCCCCGCGGCCCGCATCGCGTCGGCCGCGCCCTCTTCCATCAGACAGCCGAGGAAGACGGCGCCCTTGGCG
Organism: Streptomyces sp. NBC_01381; assembly: GCF_026340305.1. Lineage (NCBI taxonomy): Bacteria > Bacillati > Actinomycetota > Actinomycetes > Kitasatosporales > Streptomycetaceae > Streptomyces > Streptomyces sp. NBC_01381. The sequence continues at coordinate 1,203,004 of NZ_JAPEPI010000002.1, forward strand.
GCGCAGGACCGCAGCACCTGCGTACGCTCCGTCAGATCTATGCCCTGGACGCGGACTCCCGCCAGCGAGCCCCGCGCGGCGACCTCGTCGAACTCGGCGAGGGTCTCGATCTCACGGTCGCCGCCCGGGAGTTGGGCGGGCGATGACGCGTGGGCGGATGCGGGTTCGGGAGTCGACTGCATCCGCCCATGCTAAGCAGGCACCGCCGGGCCGTCGTGCTCAGCCCTCGACGGCGGTCGGGTCCATCCACATGATCTCCCACGTGTGGCCGTCCAGGTCGTCGAAGCTGCGGCCGTACATCATGCCGTAGTCCTGCGTACGGCCCTCGGTGGCGCCGGCCGCCACGGCCTTGTCGACCAGCTCGTCGACCTTCTCGCGGCTCTCGGCGCTCAGACAGAGCAGCGCCTCGCTGGTCGTGGTCGAGTCCGCGATCTGCTTCGTCGTGAAGTCCTGGTAGCGCTTCTTGCCGAGCATCATCGCGACGATGGTGTCGCTGATCACGACGCAGGCGCAGTCGTCCGTGGTGAACTGCGGGTTGATCGTGTAGCCGAGCTCCGTGAAGAACTTCTTCGTGCTGTCGACGTCGTTCACGGCGAGGTTGACGAAGATCATCTGCTGGTACATGAGTGTCTCTCCCGTTGAGCTCTGTGTGGTTGGTGCGTCGTGTGCCGTACGGAGGGGTAGACGTCCGTTCGACGCGGAACTCATCGGAGGACGCGAACTTTTTTCTCCGGCTCGGACGACAGGCAGCCTCGGACGACAGGCAGCCTCGGACGAGCGGCAGCCTCACACGAGAGGCAGTGCCGCCAGCTCCGCCACCAACCACGTCAGCGGGCCGAACAAGGCCGCGAGCGCGCCCGCACGCAGCGCCGCCGAGCCGCGCAGCATCGTCATCGGCGCCCCCAGCTGCAGCAGCGCGGCCGTCGTGTCCGAGCGCGCGTTCTTCGCCTCGATCGCGGCCGTGGCCAGGGTGAGGACCGCGCAGCCCACGACGAGCAGCGAGCCGAGCGTGGTCAGCGGACCGATGTCGGGGCGGCTGCCGGAGTACAGCGACAGCGCCGCGTACCCGCCCGACGCCACCGCGCACAGCACCCCGAGCGGCCGGCCGATCCGCCGCGCCTCCTCCTGGAGCGCGCGCCCCGCGAGCAGCCGCATCGCGCCGGGCCGTACCGACTGCAGGATTCGTCCGCAGAGGTAGGTGAGGCCGGGCCCCGCGACCGCAAGGCCGAGCGCCGTGAGCCCCCATCCGGCGAGCACACCCCCGGAGCCGCCGTTGAGGCCGCCCGGCATGGCGAGGGCTGACTCCCCGGCGGCCCCGCCCGCCCGGCTCGCGTACGTCTCGACGGCGAGACCCGCGGCGAGCAGCGCGACACCCCAGGGCAGCCCGCTCGGGGCGGCAGCGGGGGCGTCCGGCCGCTCCGGGTCGTCCTGCTCCTGCTGGGTGCCGCGCTTCGCGGGGCGCGGCCGGAGCACGAGGGCGCTGGCCACCGAGGCGGTCAGCGGCACCAGGGTGAGCAGGGTCAGCGCGGCGGCGAGCGGCAACGGCGTGTCGGCGGCGAGCAGTTCGGCCGCCGCACCGTCGAACGGGAGCCCTGTCAGATCGCCCCGCAGGTGCAGGAAGAACAGCAGCGCCACCATCGAGCCGAGCGAGCAGGCCACGGCCGTGGAGATCGCGGCGAGCACCGTGAGCCGGGCCGGGCCGAGCCCCACGGCGGAGAGTCCGGAGCGCGGCCGCGTCGCCGGATCGGTACGGGCGACGGTGACGGCGAAGTACACGGTGGCGGCGATCGGCGCCACGCACCAGGCGAGCCGAAGGGCGGCCCCGCCGGACGCTTCCGGGTGGCCCATCGCGTACCCCAGCGTGCACAGCAGCAGGAAGCCGGTGCCCGCCGAAGCGGCGGCGACGAGCAGGCGGCGCAGCTGGACCAGGGGACGGGCGCCGCGGGCTAGACGGAGAGCGAGCACGCGGCCCGGCCTTCCGCGTCGGCGTCGCCCGCGACGGAGCCCTCACCCGAGCCCTCGCCGGCGTCCGCGTCCGCCCTGGTGGCCGGGGCGGCATCACCCGCCGCCTCCGGCAGATGCACCGTGTTCACGCGCCGCCCGTCCAGCAGCGGGACCGTGCGGTCGGCGAGGGCCGCGACCTCGGCGTCGTGCGTGGCAAGGACCACCGTGATGCCGTGCGAGCGGGCCGCGGTCGTCAGCGTACGAAGGACGTGTGCGCGGTCGGCGCGGTGCAGGGGCGCGGTCGGCTCGTCGGCGAAGATCACCGGCGGCATGGTGACCAGGGCGCGGGCGATGACGACGCGCTGGCGCTGGGCCTGGAGCAGGGCGTGCGGACGCTTGCGGGCGCAGTCGCCGATGTCGAGGCGCTCCATCCACTCCTGGGCGACGGTCCGGGAGCCGCGGTTCGACGTGCCGCGCAGCATCAGCGGCAGCGCGACGTTCTCCCAGGCGGTGAGCTCGGGCACCAGGTGCGGCTCCGGGTCGATCCAGCCGAAGCGGTCGCGGCGCAGTCGCTCGCGGACCGCGAGGCCCATCGTGTGCACCGGCGTGCTGTTGAACCAGACCTCGCCCCGCTCGGGCAGGAGCTGGCCGGAGAGGCAGCGCAGGAGAGTCGTCTTGCCGCTGCCGCGCGGGCCGCTGACGGCGAGGATCTCGCCCTCGCGGACACCGATCGATACGCCGGTGAGCGCGGGCGAGCCGTTGTGTGTGACGTGTAGAGCGCGTGCCCACAGCACGTCGTTGTCCGGCGGGGCCACCATCACGTACACCTCGGTTCAGATCAGTTTGCCTCCCCCGTACGGGGGAACGAAGGCGGGGCCGATCGGTCACTGGGCACGCTAGGGATCCAGGCCGCGCTGCCTGGAAACGACGCGGCCCGGGGGCGCCCGTTCTCACTCGAACGGGCGCCCCCGGGGCCGGTGTTGATCCGTCTGTACGGACTACAGCTTCGTCCAGGCCTCCGTGAGGACCTGCCGCAGGATGCCCTCGATCTCGTCGAAGGTGTCCTGGTTGGAGATCAGCGGCGGGGCCAGCTGGACGACCGGGTCGCCACGGTCGTCGGCGCGGCAGTACAGGCCGTTGTCGTAGAGCGCCTTGGAGAGGAAGCCGTAGAGCACGCGCTCCGTCTCCTCGTCGTTGAACGTCTCCTTGGTGGCCTTGTCCTTCACCAGCTCGATGCCGTAGAAGAAGCCGTTGCCTCGGACGTCGCCGACGATCGGCAGGTCGTGCAGCTTCTGCAGGGTCTGGTGGAACGCGCCCTCGTTGTCGAGCACGTGCTGGTTCAGACCCTCCTTCTCGAAGATGTCGAGGTTGGCGAGGCCGACCGCGGCCGAGACCGGGTGGCCGCCGAAGGTGTAGCCGTGCAGGAAGGTGTTGTCACCCTTGTAGAACGGCTCGGCGACCTTGTCCGAGACGATGCAGGCACCGATCGGGGAGTAGCCCGAGGTCATGCCCTTGGCGCAGGTGATCATGTCCGGGACGTAGCCGAACTTGTCACAGGCGAACATCGTGCCGAGACGGCCGAAGGCGCAGATGACCTCGTCGGAGACGAGCAGCACGTCGTACTTGTCGCAGATCTCGCGCACGCGCTGGAAGTAGCCGGGCGGCGGCGGGAAGCAGCCACCGGCGTTCTGCACGGGCTCGAGGAACACGGCCGCGACGGTCTCGGGGCCCTCGAAGAGGATCTCCTGCTCGATCTGGTCGGCAGCCCAGCGGCCGAAGGCCTCCGGGTCGTCACCGTGGATCGGGGCGCGGTAAATGTTCGTGTTCGGCACCTTGTGCGCGCCCGGGACGAGCGGCTCGAAGGGGGCCTTCAGGGCGGGCAGACCGGTGATGGACAGGGCGCCCTGCGGGGTGCCGTGGTAGGCGACCGCGCGGGAGATGACCTTGTACTTCGTGTGGTTGCCGGTGAGCTTGTGGTACTGCTTCGCGAGCTTCCACGCGGTCTCGACGGCCTCGCCGCCACCGGTGGTGAAGAAGACCTTGTTCAGGTCGCCCGGAGCGTAGTCCGCGAGGCGCTCGGCGAGCTCGACGGCCTTCGGGTGGGCGTAGCTCCACACCGGGAAGAAGGCCAGCTCCTGAGCCTGCTTGTACGCGGTCTCTGCGAGCTCGTGACGACCGTGGCCGGCGTTGACGACGAACAGGCCGGAGAGGCCGTCGAGGTACTTCTTGCCCTTGTCGTCGAAGATGTAGGTGCCCTCGCCACGCACGATGGTGGGAACGGGCGCGTTCTCGTACGACGACATGCGGGTGAAGTGCATCCACAGGTGGTCGTACGCGGTCTGGCTGAGGTCCTTGCTCACGGCTATCGGGTTCCCCACATATAGGTCTGCTTCTTGAGCTTCAGGTAGACGAAGCTCTCGGTGGAGCGCACGCCGGGGAGGGCGCGGATGCGCTTGTTGATCACTTCGAGAAGGTGGTCGTCGTCCTCGCAGACGACCTCCACCATCAGGTCGAAGGAGCCCGCGGTCATCACCACGTACTCACACTCGGCCATGACTGTCAGCGCCTCAGCGACAGGATCCAGATCGCCCTCGACATTGATGCCGACCATCGCCTGCCGTCGGAATCCCACGGTGAGCGGGTCCGTGACGGCGACGATCTGCATCACGCCCTGGTCGAGCAGCTTCTGGACGCGCTGCCGTACGGCTGCCTCGGACAGGCCCACGGCCTTGCCGATGGCGGCGTACGGACGGCGTCCGTCCTCCTGAAGCTGTTCGATGATCGCCAGGGAGACGGCGTCGATGGACGAAGAACCGTTCCCGTGTCGGGAACTGCTGGAATCTGCGCTGCGACTGGCCACGACCCCATGGTGCACGGGACTCGACAGTTCCGCAAGGCCAGATCGATGAAATTCGTTGTTTGGAGCTTCGAACGTCACGGATTTCGCAGTTCTGGGCCTGCAGGTATGTTGAAAGCGTCTGTAGAACGACTAGGGTGGATGTCTCATCCACTGGACATCAGGAGGGCAGGACGTGACCACCGAGCTGCGCCGTCTGCGTAACTACATCAACGGCGAATTCCGGGATGCCGCCGACGGCCGGACCACCGAGGTGGTCAACCCCGCCACCGGCGAGTCCTACGCCACCGCGCCGCTGTCGGGACAGAGCGACGTCGACGCCGCCATGGAGGCGGCCGCGGCCGCGTTCCCCGCCTGGCGTGACCTGACGCCCGCCGAGCGCCAGAAGGCCCTGCTGAAGATCGCCGACGCGTTCGAGGAGCGCGCCGAGGAGCTCATCGCGGCCGAGGTCGAGAACACGGGCAAGCCGATCGGACTCACGCGGTCCGAGGAGATCCCGCCCATGGTCGACCAGATCCGCTTCTTCGCGGGTGCGGCCCGGATGCTCGAAGGCCGCGCGGCCGGCGAGTACATGGAGGGTCTGACCTCCATCATCCGCCGCGAGCCGATCGGCGTCTGCGCGCAGGTCGCGCCCTGGAACTACCCGATGATGATGGGTGTATGGAAGTTCGCCCCGGCGCTCGCCGCGGGCAACACCGTCGTCCTCAAGCCCTCGGACACGACCCCCGCGTCGACCGTCCTGATGGCCGAGATCATCGGCTCGATCGTCCCCAAGGGCGTCTTCAACGTCGTCTGCGGCGACCGTGACACGGGCCGCGCGATGGTCGAGCACCACACCCCGGCGATGGCCTCCATCACCGGCTCCGTGCGCGCCGGCATGCAGGTCGCCGAGTCCGCATCCAAGGACCTCAAGCGGGTCCACCTGGAGCTGGGCGGCAAGGCGCCGGTCGTCGTCTTCGAGGACGCCGACATCGCCAAGGCCGTCGAGGACATCTCGGTGGCGGGCTTCTTCAACGCGGGCCAGGACTGTACGGCCGCCACGCGCGTGCTCGTCCACGAGTCCATCCACGACGAGTTCGTGACGGCGCTCGCCAAGGCCGCCGCCGACACGAAGACCGGCCAGCCGGACGACGAGGACGTGCTCTTCGGCCCGCTCAACAACGCCAACCAGCTGAAGCAGGTCTCCGGCTTCATCGACCGCCTTCCGGCGCACGCCAAGGTCGAGGCGGGCGGCCGGCGGGTCGGCGAGAAGGGCTACTTCTACGCCCCGACCGTCGTCTCGGGCCTCAAGCAGGACGACGAGATCATCCAGAACGAGGTCTTCGGCCCGGTCATCACCGTCCAGTCCTTCACGGACGAGGCGCAGGCCGTGTCGTACGCGAACGGCGTGGACTACGCCCTGGCGTCCTCGGTCTGGACGCAGAACCACGCGCGCGCCATGCGCATGTCCAAGGTCCTCGACTTCGGCTGCGTCTGGATCAACACGCACATCCCGCTGGTCGCGGAGATGCCGCACGGCGGCTTCAAGAAGTCCGGCTACGGCAAGGACCTTTCGGCGTACGGCTTCGACGACTACACGCGCATCAAGCACGTCATGACGTCGATCGAGGGCTAGTCGCGTCCGCCGGGTTGCTCGTCGCCCTAATGGAGATGCCCGGCCCCGCCGCCCCCGCGTACCGTCACGTACGCGGGGGCGGCTCCGTTGTGTGCTTCCTTCTTTTCCTCTTCTGCAAAAAGATCCGTAGCGCACGCACTCTCCGCCCCCGCTCTTCATGTACTACGGGGGTGTGACCTGATGACGGCGACAACGACCGACGATCTCGCGGGACTGCTGCTGCGCCGTCGGCGGAGTGTGTACGTTCCCGAAGGCGCCGGACGGTCCGCCGTGACCGACGCCGCTGTCGTCGTCCTCGAAGCCGAACTCGCCGACCGCGGGCACCTGTTGACCGCCCCGCTGCGCCGCGCGCTGACCGCGCTGTCCGCCGGCGACCTCGCGGCCACCGGGCGGGGGCTGCTCGCCGATGTCGACGCGCTGATGGGCTCCGACCGCCACCATGCCCCGCTGCTGCGGCGGTTCCCCGACGAGATCCCCTACCAGCACGCGTACGACCGCTTCACCGCGACCGTCCTCGCGCATCTCGCGGCCCAGCCGCACCAGCCCTGCATGAACTGCGCGGGCACCAAGGCCCGGGTGCGCGCGCTCGCGCCCTGCGCGCATCTGCTGTGCGACGACTGCCACCCGAAGATGGTGGACTGGGGCTGCTGCGAGGAGTGCTGCGTCTGGTACGGCTGCCCGATCTGCGAGCAGCGTTACGAGACGGACGGGCCCACCGATCCCTGGATCGACACCGGGGCAGAGCTTGGCGGCGACGGTGGCGAGATCCTGCGCGCGTTGCGTCTTGGTGCGCCGGGCGACGCCGCCGCCGAGCTCGCCGCGCTGCTCGCCCGCCGTACGCCCCTCGACCCCCAGGACCACGACGACCTGGTCCTGCTCCTCGGACACCTGGTCCTGCTCCTCGGACACCTGGACCCGGCCGACGCAGCCGACTGGCTCCCGGCCGCCATCCCGCTGCGCGAGAGCAAGGCACTCGCCCTCGCGCCGCTGCTCGACCTCCCCGATGTGCGGCCGCTGGTGGCGCGGTACGCCGACACCGCCACCGATGTGCTGCGCGTACTCGTCGTACGTTCCGGAGGCGACCCCGACCTGCTCGAACTGCCGCGTCTGCGGGGGCTTTCGCGGCCCGTACGACGTGAACTCCTCGCCCTGCTCGACCGGTTCGACTTCCGGCGCCTGGCCGAGGACATGGCCCGCAATCCGCAGGCCTGGAAGCGGGTCGGTGAAATCCTGCACCCCTTCGAGCAGGCCCACCGGCACGCGCGCGTGGCGCTCGCCTTCGCGGTCCTGCGCGGGACCCGCATCGGCGACGGCGCGCTCGGCGAGACACTGCTCGCCGAGGCCGCCCGGCACGAGGACGTCCGGCTCGAAGGCGACCGGCTGCGCGTCGTCACCTGGCAGGGGCGCGTCGAGGAGGCGCTCGGCCGCTGGGACACCGAGGCCGCCGCCGGACTCCTTCGTGAGCGCCCGGGTGAACTCCTGCGCCGCCTCGACCTGTTGCTGGCCCGGTCGGGCTCGGCGACGCTTCCGGACGCGGTGGGCGAGGCGCTCGCCGATGCCCTGCCGCGCACGGCTCCCGGGCCGCTGCTCGGCGCGTACGGGCGGATGAAGGTCCGTTCCGTGCCGGGGCACCGCCGCGTCTTCTTCCCGCGCGGGCGGATCACCAAGGCGTACGCGGTCGAGGACCACCGGCCGCCGCTGCCCGCCCGGGTGGCGGGCCGGGCCGGTGAGCTGATCGAGGCGGAGGCTGTGCGGCGGCTGACGGTGCGCGAGGGGGAGCGGTACGACGTGGCCGTCCTGGACGCCTCGCTCGCCGACCTGCCGGTGCCGTTCGCCGAGCGCGCCTCCGCTGCCTCGCTGGTCGCGGTGCCACGCGGCAGCTCGCTGCCCATGCCGAAGGACAGCGAGACCGTGCGGCTCTTCCTGCACTGGCTGCAGCCCAAGGGGCTGCGCGTCGACCTCGACCTGTCCGTCGCGCTCTACGACGACCTGTGGCGCTTCGTCGGTCTCTGCGACTACACGCAGCTGGAGTACGCGGGCGGCGCCGCCCGGCACTCCGGGGACCTGACCTCGGCGCCGGCCCCGCACGGCGCCACCGAGTACCTGGACCTGGATCTGCCGCGGTTGGCGGGCACGGGGGTGCGGTTCGTGGTGCCCGCGGTCCTCTCGTACAACGACGTGCCCTTCGACGAACTCCCGGACGCCTTCGCGGGGTTCATGGCGGTGGAGGGCGCCGGGGGTGTGGGGGCCAAGGGACGGGCCCTCTATGACCCGCGCACCGTCCGCCAGCGCTTCGACCTCGCGGGCGACGCGACGCTGCGGGTGCCGATGATCGTCGACCTGCGGACGCGGCACGCGTGGTGGGCCGACGTCACCCTCGCCACCACCGGCGGCAACCACGACGTGTGGCGGTACAAGCGGCAGCTCGGGCGCATCGGCAACGACCTGCTCGATACGTTCAAGCCGCGGGGCCGGGCCACCCTGTGGGACCTGGCCTGCTGGACGGCGGCAGCGCGCACCGACGGCGACGTGTACGTACGCGGCCGCGGTCACGTCCTGTGGGGCTACCGCCGCGCCGATGACGAGCCGCGCGCCGACTTCGCGCTGCGCATCCGCGACGGCTGGGAGCCGGACGCGCTGTGTGCCGAGCCGGAGCTGACCGGCCGCCGTGCCCTTCTCGCGCTTCTGCACGGTGAGTTGGCGGGCGCGGAGGACGCCGCGTCCGGCACGGTGTACCGCCTCTACCCGGGGCCGGTCGACGCCGCGCCGCTGGAGCGGATCACGGCGGGGGACCTGGCAGGGTGGCTGGAGCCCGCCTGATCGGTGGCTGGAGCACGCCCAGTGATCGACAGGGTGTCGCTTCCCGACCGCTCGGGTCGACGCAGCGTCCATTGCTTGTACGAGGCACGCAGGCGCATGCTGCCGAGGTGCGAGCGAACCCCGTAGCTTCCTCAGTCTCCCGCCGGTCCCTGCTGCGCGCCCTTGGCGGTGGTGCCGCGATCGGTGCGCTCGCGGGGTGCGGTGTGCCGGCCGCGTACATCGGCCCCGGTGAGCGGGGAGCGCCCGACCGGTCGCGGCAGGACATGAAGCTGTCCTTCGCCAACTGGCCGCTCTACATCGACACCGACGACGATGACGCGGCGAAGCGGCCCACGCTCGACGCCTTCGAGAAGCGGACCGGCATCGACGTCCGCTACACGGAGGAGATCAACGACAACGACGAGTTCTTCGGCAAGATCAGCCCGTCCCTGATGAACCATCAGGAAACGGGCCGGGATCTCATCGTCATCAGCGACTGGATGTGCGCCCGTTTCGTGCGCCTGGGATGGGTCCAGGCGATGGACCGGAGCAAGCAGCCGAACGTCACCAAGTACCTTGACCCGCTGCTGCGTTCACCCAGCTTCGACCCGGGCCGCAAGCACACGGTGCCCTGGCAGTCCGGCATCACCGGCATCGCGTACAACAAGCGCAAGGTCGGCCGCGAGATCAAGCATGTCTCCGACCTGTGGGCCGACGACCTCAAGGGCAAGGTCACGCTGCTCTCCGGGCTCGACGAGTCGTTCGCGCTCCTGATGCAGGGCGACGGCGTCGACATCACGAAGTGGCAGGCCGACGACTTCCACCGCGTGTGCGACAAGGTGGAGAAGCTGGTGGCGGCGAAGCACATCCGCCGGTTCACCGGCAACGACTACATCAAGGACCTCTCCAGCGGCGACGTCCTGGCCTGCCAGGCCTACAGCGGCGACGTGATCCAGCTCCAGGCGGACGACCCGGACATCGAGTTCGTCGTCCCCGAGGAGGGCGCGGAGCTGTGGGCGGAGTCCCTGATGATCCCCAACCTGGCGAGCCACAAGCGGAACGCGGAGCGGCTCGTCGACTACTACTACGACCCAGAGGTGGCGGCGGAGCTGGCTGCCTGGGTCAACTACGTCTGCCCGGTCCCGGCCGCGCGCGACATCCTCGCCTCGTCCAAGGACAAGGAAGTGGCGGCCCTCGCCGAGGACCCGCTGATCTTCCCGGACGACGCGATGCGCAAGCGGCTCGCGATCGCGCGGGACATCACGTCGGAGGAGCGGACGGAGTTCGCAAAGCGGTGGAACGCGATCGCCGGTCTTTAGCTCCCTTTGAACACTCGAGAGCCTCGTTCCGTTTCATGGGTAACTGCCTCGCAGTCAAGGGGCAGTTGATGCCCATGTGGCGTTCGGTGGCTCGCTCGGGCATCGCCAGGAATTCCGTACGACATGCGGCCTTCCCTTCCTCTCGGGGGCCGCGGAAATGGAACGAACGTGATGCCCAAGCGGACCGGTCTTCTCGCGGCGCTCGCCGCTCTGCCCGTCGCCCTCCTCACCGTGGCCGTCTCGTCCCCGGTGTTCGCGGCGGACACCCCGGCCTACCAGCTCGACCTGGAGCAGCTGAACGGCTCCGGCTCCAAGGGAACGGCCCTCCTGAGCCTGCGCGGCAATGAGCTGACCGTGTGGATCAAGTCCGAGGGCATGGTGCCCGGCCAGCCCTCGGCACAGCACCTGCACGGATCCACCGACGGGCACGACTTCCAGTGCCCGGACGACGGCGACGACACCAACGGCGACGGCATCCTCGACAACACGGAGGCCACCGTCCACTACGGCGACATCAACATCTCGCTGACCCTCTCCGGGGGCACCGACGCCGGCAGCGGCCTCGCCGTGGACCGGATGCCGGTGGCCGACGCGGAGGGCAAGGTCCGCTACAAGCGGACCATCACCGTCGGGCAGGACGTGGTGGACCACATCAAGGACCTGCACATCGTGCAGCACGGCGTCGACCGCAACGACAACGGCAAGTACGACTTCGAGGGCGCGGGCAAGAGCGAACTGGACCCGAAGCTTCCGCAGGAGGCCACCGCTCCGACCAACTGCGGTGTGGTCGAGGGCGCGGCAGTCGGATCTGTACCCGTCGGCGGGGTCGAGACCGGGGGCGGCGCGGAGGGAGGCGTGTCCCCGGGTGCCGTGATCGGTACCGCGGGCGCGGCGGCGGTGACGGCCGCAGGGGCGCTCGTTCTCGCGTGGCGGCGGATGACGGCCGTTGCCCCGGCGGTCGTGAAGACCGGGGATGCCGCGTGAGGCGCCCGGTCCGCAGGGTGTGGGCCAGTGTCCGGCATGCCTCCGCCGCCGCGGTCGCCGCCGTCGCGGCGGCCCTGGTGCTCACCGCATGCGCGGGCCAGGACACGGCTGCCTCGCAGGCGCCGCCGCCGGCCCGGAGCGCGGAGCGGGGCGGCACGGCGGAGAGCCGGACACCGGCGACGGGGTCGGAGTCGGAGTCGGGCGGCCGGGCGACCACGGCCCTGGACCGGTCGGTGCCACAGAGGGTCGCCATCCCCTCCCTGGGCGTGTCCAGCGAGCTGGAGACGCTGGGGCAGAACGGGAAAGGGGCGATGACGACACCGAAGAACCCAGATCTGGCGGGCTGGTACGAACCGGGCCCCACCCCCGGCTCCCGGGGCCCGGCGGTGATCGCCGGACACGTGACCTGGAACGGTGCGGACGCGGTCTTCAAGAAGCTGAAGACGATGAGAGCCGGAGACACCGTCGAGGTGACACGCCAGGACGGGAAGACGGCCACCTTCACGGTGGACCGTGTCGAGGAGTACCCGAAGAAGGAATTCCCCACCCTGGACGTGTACAAGAACATCGACCACGCGGGGCTCCGCCTGATCACCTGCGGCGGTGAGTTCGACGCGGACCGGAACTACTACCCGAACAATGTCACGGTGTTCGCGAGCATGACGGATGTCGCCTAGGGCCTGGGAAGGTGTTCTCGCGGTGCAGTCCTCCTTGCGTCAGCGGCGTCGGCTCAGGGCCTTGCGAGCGTCCTCGGCCGCGTACGTGATGTTCAGCCGCCAGGTCGCCAGTTTGTCCTGCACCTTCGATGCGACCTTGCGCCACTTGAACCACGGCGGCAGGTCCCGGAACGGTACGTAGTCGAGGGTGTCGTCGACCGCGGTCTCGGCGAGGCCGCCGTGACCCTCCGCGCGCAGCGCGGCGTACAGCTCTGGGGTGAGTTCGCCGTTGACCCGGGCCGCCGTGCCGGCCGCGGTGTACGCGAATCCTCGCTGACCGCGGTCCGGCAGCCGCATCGCCTTGAGGATGCGTGGTGAGGCCTCGGCCAGCGGGCAGTTGAAGGCCAGTCCGATGGCTGCCGTACCGAGACCGCTCTCGCAGCGTTCGTACGCCGCGTCCCACTCGGCGGGGTCATCGAAAAGCAACAGGCTTACGTCGCCCTGCCAGTCCCACACGGACGCCACAGACGATCCCTTCCGTCAGCGTCGTCGACGCAGCGCCTTCCAGGCGTCAGTGACTGCGTCCTCGGATCGCAGCCGCCAGCCCTCCACCTTGTTCCGCACCCTTGTCATGATTTTCCGGCGCTTGAACCACGGCGGCAGTTGCCGGAACGGCACAAAGGTCAGGGTGTCCCTGATGGCGTGCTCGGCGAAACCGCCGGGACCCTCCGTGCGCAGCGCGGCGTAGAGCTCTGGTGTCAGCTCGCCATTGATCCGCGCCGCGGTGCCCGCTGCGGTGTACGCGAACCCCCGCTGATGGGGGTCCGGCAACCGCATCGCCTTGAGGATGCGTGGTGAGGCCTCCTCCAGGGGACAGTTGAAGGCCAGTCCGATCACCGCCGTGCCGAGGCGCTCCTCGCCGCGCTCGTAGGCCGCGTCCCACTCGGCGGGGTCGTCGATGCCCAGCAGGCCTTCGCCGCTCTGCCAGTTCCATTCGGACGCCATGACCGGTACTTCCTGCTTCCTGCGTACGTCACCCGTCGCACTTCGGCGGCGGGAGCACCTTCTGCTTCTTCTTGTTGTTGATCATTTTGGCCCTCACCAGCTTGGTCAGAGTGTTCTCCTTGACGATCTTGCCGTTCTTGTCGGTCTTGTACTCGTGCCGGTCGAGAACCACGATCTCGTTGTTCACGTGGTCCACGCCGACGCGCCGGAAGTCGTCCGGGTTGTTGCCCTCGCCGCGGACGATGGACCGGTCAAGCGCGGCCTGGCCGTTCGCGGGGGCGCGGCCGATCTCGCCCTTGGCCGACGACTGGCTGCCCGAACCGTGCTTGTCGTACGACGAGTCGTCATAGATGAGGATCGGCTCGTCGCCCTCAAGGCCGAGCGGGTCGCTCCAGCGCAGCGGGTTGTCGACGTACGCGTGGTGGTTCGGGGCGGGGGTGAGGCCCAGTGGGTCGGGGGAGAGGTAGCTCGCGGTGTCCGGGTCGTAGTAGCGGGACAGGTTGTAGTGCAGGCCTGTTGCCGGGTCGCGGTACTGGCCGGGGAAGGACAGCGGGCACAGGCCGTCGTCGGTGCCGGCCAGGGGCCTGCCCCACAGGCTGGTGGCGGAGCGCCAGGCGATCGCGCCGTCGTCGCCGACGAGTTCGCTGGGGGTGCCGACCAGGTCGGTGACGATCGCGTAGAACTGCCTGCTGACCTCGTCCGGGTCCGCGGTGCGCCACCGGCTGCGCATCTGGGCCGCCGCACGGTGGGTGCCCGGCTCCCAGTCCCAGGTGAAGCGGATCTCCCCTGTGCACACATGAACGTACAAGGTCAGGACGTCCGGCGGAAAGCCGACGGTTCCATGGCCGTCCCGTTGCTGCGGCCCAGGTCAGCGCGGGGGCGGCCCTCCGGACGGCAGGCGCGCCGTGGCGTGTTGTCTACGCAGGCTCGCCGGACGCCCGGTCGGCGCGTTCCTGTGCCGCCATCACCTCGTCGCCGTGGTCGAAGGCCCATGCGCCGAAGGCCTCGACGGGGGTGAGCAACGTGTGGCCCAGGGCGGTGAGTTCGTACTCGACGCGGGGCGGGGACTCCGCGTACGACGTGCGGGAGACCAGGCCGTTGTACTCCAGGCGGCGCAGGGTCTCGGTGAGGATCTTGGGGCTGATGCCGCCGATGTGCGCGCGCAGGTCGCCGGGGCGGCGCGGGCCGTGCCGCAGGGCCCACAGGACCACGGCGTTCCAGGTGTTGGAGAGCAGATCGAAGGCGAGCCGGGCGCGGCAGTCGGCGAGCAGATCGTCGTTCGTCACGTACCGAATGGTGCCTGAGCGGCTTCCTACTGTCGTTCTGTGCCCCGAAGTTCGGGGCTCCAGGAGAGGGGATCGGCATGCGGATAGGCATCATCGGTACGGGCAACATGGCGGACGCGCTCGGTGCTCAGTGGGTTCGGGCGGGGCACGACGTGGTGATCGGCGGGCGCGATGAGGGGCGGGCGGCGGCGCTCGCCGAGCGGATCGGGGCGGCGGGGCACGGGACGCCCCGCACGGCCGCCGAGTTCGGGGACGCGGTGCTGCTCGCCGTGCCCTATGAGGCGGGGGGCGGAATCGTTGGAGGGTTGCAAGAGGAGCTGCTCGGGCGGGTGTTGATCGACTGCTCCAATGCGGTGGGCCCGGGGTTCGTTCTGCTCACCGAGGGTGGTCCGGGGGCCGCCCGGCGGCTTGCCGACGCGGTGCCAGGGGCCCATGTCGTCAAGGCGTTCAACCTCTGCCATGAGGGCGTGTGGCGGATGGAGCCGCCGGTCTTCGACGGCAGGGCGCTCGCGGTCCCGGTGTGCGGGGACGACCAGGGGGCGCTGGATGTCGTACGGGAACTGGTGAAGGACATCGGCTGTGAGCCCTTCGCCGCCGGTGGGCTCGACCGGGCAGGGCTTGTGGAGGCGACGGCCGCGCTCCTGATCGGGCTGTGGGTGGGGGAGGGCGTGGACGCGCAGGCGATCGCGCCGCCGCTCGCGTACGCCACGGGCGGGCGGTGACGCGGGCCCTTTGCCGTCAGGCGTTCGCCGCGAGGACCCTGTGGAGCACGTCGACGCGGTTCGTGGTGATCGAGTCGACGCCGATGTCGACCAGGCGGCGCATCGAGCGTTTCGTGTCCGGGGTCCAGGCCGAGACGAGGAATCCCTCGCGCTGCAGCTCGACGGTCAGGTCGCGGTCGAGCAGCGTGAAGCGGTAGTTGAGCCAGCGCGGCTTGATCGCGTCGAGCACGGCGCGGCGCGGCGGGGCGATGCTCGTCCAGGTCAGGGCGATCTCGGCGGCGGGATCGGCGGCGCGCACCGCGAGCATCGTCTGCGCGCCCGCGCAGTAGTACGCGCGCTCCGCCGCCCCGCAGTCGGCGATCGTGCCGACGACCGTGCGTACGGACTCGGGCGTCGCGCCCGGCAGATCCACCATGAGCCGGTGTCCTTCGGTCGCCTCGATGGCCTCTTCGAGGGTGGGTACGCCGTACCCGGTGAGGCCGCGCACCTCGTCGACGGAGAGCGCGGACAGCGGGCGCTCGTGGTCCCAAAGGCGCTTGAGCGTCGCGTCGTGCAGCAGGACGGGGACACCGTCACGGCTGACGCGGACGTCGATCTCCACCGCGTCCGCGCCCCGTTCGAGCGCGGAGCGCAGGGACGGGAGGGTGTTCTCGCGGACGCGGTAGGGATCGCCTCGGTGGGCCACGGCTGTCACGGTGCGCATGAGCCCATTGTGGTGCCGTCCTGCGGTTCCGTCCTACGGAGCGAGCCAGGTGTCCGTGTACGTGTCGATCTCCGCGGCGATCCTCGCCTTGCCCGCCGGGTCGAGGAACGACGCCTCGACGGCGTTCTTGGCCAGGGCCGCGATGCCCCGTTCGTCGAGGCCGAGGAGGCGGGCCGCGACCGCGTACTCGCTGTTCAGGTCGGTGCCGAACATGGGCGGGTCGTCGGAGTTGATGGTGACCGGGACGCCGGCCGCGACGAACTCCTTGATGGGGTGCTCGTCGATGGTGGTGACGGCGCGGGTCGCGATGTTCGACGTCGGGCAGACCTCGAGCGGAATGCGCTGCTCGGCGAGGTGCGCGAGCAGCTTCGGGTCCTGGGCGGCGCTGGTGCCGTGGCCGATGCGCTCGGCGCCCAGGTCGGTCAGGGCGTCCCAGATCGTCTGCGGGCCCGTCGTCTCACCGGCGTGCGGCACGGAGTGCAGGCCGGCCGCGATCGCACGGTCGAAGTACGGCTTGAACTGCGGCCTCGGTACGCCGATCTCGGGGCCGCCGAGCCCGAACGAGACCAGGCCTTCGGGGCGCAGCTTGTCCGTGGTCGCGAGCCGCAGCGTCTCCTCGGCGGACTCCAGGCCCGCCTCGCCGGGGATGTCGAAGCACCAGCGCAGTACGACGCCGAGCTCGTCCTCCGCCGCCTTGCGGGCGTCCTCGATGGCGTCCATGAAGGCGCGGTCGTCGATGCCGCGGCGCACGGAGCTGAAGGGGGTGACGGTCAGCTCGGCGTAGCGGATGTTCTGCCGGGCCATGTCGCGGGCGACTTCGTACGTGAGCAGGCGTACGTCGTCGGGGGTGCGGACCAGGTCCACGACCGAGAGGTAGACCTGGATGAAGTGCGCGAAGTCCGTGAACGTGAAGTAGTCCGCGAGGGCCTCCACGTCCGTCGGCACCTTGGAGTCGGGGTGGCGGGCGGAGAGCGCGGAGACGATACGGGGGGACGCCGAGCCGACGTGGTGCACATGCAGTTCCGCCTTGGGCAGGCCGGCGATGAAGGCATGTGGGTCACGCTGCTGCTCTGCGGTGCGGTGGTCGGTCACGGTTTCCTCCCCAGGAACGGGCTTGATCGGCTGATCGGTGGGTCGCGGAACATCGTAGGCGGCGGGATTCCCGTGGCGGGCGGGCGGCTGCCGGGCGGCGCCGGGGCCGTAGCATGACGGAACGTATGAAAGAGGTGACTCGCCATGTCCAAGGCCGAGGGGCCGGCGCCGGACGCCGGCGCTGAGCCTGAGCGGGATCCGTGGGCACCGCCGCCGGAGGACGCGCCGCGGGGGGCTGTGGGGTCACCGGGAGCTCCGGGAGCGCCGGTTCCGTTGGAGAAGCGGGATCCGTGGGCGCCGCCCGAGGAGGTGCCGCCGGGTGCGGGGCGGGCTTCGGGATGGTCGGCTCCCTCCGCGCACGATCAGTCGACGATCGCCGCGGCCGGTCCCTTCGCGCCGCCTCCGCCGCCGGCCGCCGGGGCGGGTGAGCCGGTGCCGCCGCCTCCGATCGGGCCCGAGGGGCCGGGGCAGGTGCCGTACGGGTACCCGGGGGGTCCGGGGCACCCGGGGTACCCGAGTCCGCAGGGATATCCCGGCTACCCCGGGTATCCGGGCTACCAGGGGCAGGGCCCGCCCGGGTACGGCTGGCCCGCCATGCCGATGGCTCCCGCCAACGGGATGGGCGTGACCTCGCTCGTCCTGGGGATCATCGCGGCCGCCGTCTTCTGCCTGTGGCCCCTGGCGATCGTCCTCGGCGTCCTCGCGATCATCTTCGGGGCGATCGGGCGCGGCAGGGCGCGGCGCGGCGAGGCGACGAATCCCGGGCAGGCGCTGGCGGGGCTCATCTGCGGGATCGCCGGGGTCGTGCTGGGTGTGGGGCTCCTGGTGGCGCTGATCGTCATCCCGGACGACGCGTTCGAGGACGGGGCCTCGGGGGACGGCGGCCACGCGGTGACCGCGGCCGCCGGCCCCTGAGCCGAACGCCTAGCTGAGCCGGTCCCTGGCCGCCATCAAGGCGAAGCCCAGCAGATTCGGCCCCCGCCACTTCTCCGGATCCTCGATCCGGGGGTCGTCGGCCGCCAGGCCCACGCCCCAGATGCGGTCCATGGGGCTCGCCTCCACAAGGACCCGCGAACCCGTACCCACGAGGAACCCGCGGAGCTCGTCCGTCGACGAGAACTTGTGGACGCTGCCCTCGACCACGATCCCGAAGCGCTCCCGCTCCCATATCGCCTCGTCGAAGCCCCGCACCAGGCGCCCCGCCTTCTTCGCCTCGGCGGGCGTCCGTGAGGCGAGGACCGCGCGCTCCGCCTCCGCGTCCTCGAAAAGCCGGGCCTTGGCCGCCATCATCCAGTGCTCGGCCGTCCCGTACTCCACACCGTCCACGGTGAACGGCGCGAGCCACCACTGGCTCAGGCAGCTGGAGCCGAGCGTGCCGTCCCTGCGCGGGGTGTGGCCCCAGAAATGGAGGTACTTCAGCCGCCCTCCGTCGCCCTTCCGTAACGCCGCGACCAGCGCCTCCACCGAGTCGATCTTCGTCATGCATGCGAGTCTGGCACGCACCACTGACACTCCGTCCTGGGTTTTCCGGGGCGACTCGACACCTGGTCGACAGATTCCGTCGCGTAACCAAAAGGCAACAACGGAATCACTTGTTGGAGCACCAGTGCTCTGTCAGGATCGGCACTCAAATCGATCTGGAGCTACGCCGACCCCTGCGGGACGGGGGCGACGGCGGAGGAGAGCGTCATGCACAACTTCCAGGCGCAGGACCATTTCGCGGAAGGCGCGCAGTACATCGCCGGACGGCTGACCGAAGGCACGTCGGGGAGAACCCAGGCGGTCGTCGACCCGGCCACGGGCGACACGGTCCACACATACGAACTCGCGGGCGAGAAGGACGTCGACGCCGCGGTCGCCGCAGCCGCGCACGCCTTCCCCGAGTGGGCGGGCGCCACGCCCGGCGAGCGCTCCGACGCCCTGCACCGCTTCGCCGCCGTCCTGGCCGACCGCGCCGAGGAGTTCGCCCAGGCCGAGTCGCTCCAGTGCGGCAAGCCGATCAAGCTGAGCCGGGAGTTCGACGTCCCCGGGACCGTCGACAACGCCGCCTTCTTCGCGGGAGCCGCCCGCCATCTGCAGGGCCAGTCGGCCGGTGAGTACTCCGGTGACCACACCTCGTACATCCGCCGTGAGCCCATCGGCGTCGTCGGCTCCATCGCGCCCTGGAACTACCCCCTCCAGATGGCCGCCTGGAAGGTCCTTCCGGCCATCGCGGCCGGCAACACCATCGTCCTCAAGCCCGCCGAGCTGACCCCCTTCACCTCGCTCCTCTTCGCGCAGGCCGCCACCGAGGCGGGCATCCCCGACGGTGTCGTCAACATCGTCAGCGGCGCCGGGCGGGACGCCGGAGAGCGGCTCGTCGGCCACCCCGACGTCGCCATGACCTCCTTCACCGGGTCCACCGGCGTCGGCAAGCGCGTCGCCGAGATCGCCACCGCCACGGTGAAGCGGCTGCACCTGGAGCTCGGCGGCAAGGCGCCCTTCGTCGTCTTCGACGACGCCGATCTGGAGGCCGCCGTGCACGGCGCGGTCGCCGGCGCGCTCATCAACACCGGGCAGGACTGCACGGCCGCCACGCGCGCGTACGTACAGCGCCCGTTGTACGACGCCTTCGTAGAGGGCGTCGCCGAGCTCATGGAGAGCGTGCGGCTCGGCGACCCGTTCGACCCGAGCACCGACCTCGGGCCGCTCATCTCGCACGTCCACCGCGACCGCGTCGCCGGTTTCGTCGACCGGGCCCGCTCCTACGCGCGCGTGGTCACCGGTGGCGAGCCGCTCGCCCACCCCGGCGCCTTCTACAAGCCCACCCTCATCGCCGACGCAGCGCAGGACAGCGAGATCGTGCAGTCCGAGATCTTCGGGCCCGTCCTCGTGGTGCTGCCCTTCGACTCCGATGAGGAAGGGATCAGGCTCGCGAACGACACGCCGTACGGCCTCGCCGCCTCCGCCTGGAGCCGCGACGTCTTCCGCGCCAACCGCGCGACCCGCGAGATCAAGGCGGGCTGCGTCTGGGTCAACGACCACATCCCGATCCTCAGCGAGATGCCGCACGGCGGATACAAGGCATCGGGCTACGGAAAGGACATGTCCGCCTACTCCTTCGAGGAGTACACGCAGGTCAAGCACGTCATGTTCGACAACACCGCGGTGGTCCGCAAGGACTGGCACCGCACGATCTTCGGGGACCGATAGCCAGTAGGCCGCCCGACCAGCGGCCCTCCTCCCGAAAGGGCAACCAAGCGCATGGAGCAGTACGAGCCCGACCGCCTGTCCCCGCCCCAACTGGCCGCCATGCAGCGCAGCTTCAGGAACGGCAGGGCCTCCCTCACCCGTCGTTCCCTGCTGCGCGCCGGCACCGGCGGCGCGTTCGCCATCGGCGGGCTCGGGGCACTCAGTGCCTGCGGGATCCCGGCGGCGCGCAAGAGCCAGGGTGAAGTCTCGTCCGATGACCACTCGGCCAAGGAGAAGCAGATCTTCTTCTCCAACTGGACCGAGTACATGGACGTCGACGACAAGAAGAACCGCCCCACCCTGGACGCGTTCACCAAGCGCACCGGGATCAAGGTCAAGTACACCGAGGACATCAACGACAACGTCGAGTTCTTCGGGAAGATCAAGCCGCAGCTCGCGGCGGGCCAGGAAACCGGGCGCGACCTCATCTGCGTCACGGACTGGCTCGCGGCCCGGCTCATCCGCTTCGGGTGGGTCCAGAAACTGGACCCGGCCAACCTGCCCCACGCGTACGCCAACCTGGCCTCCCAGTTCCGCAACCCGGACTGGGACCCGGGGCGCGCGTACTCGTACCCCTGGACCGGCATCTCCACCGTCATCGCGTACAACAAGAAGGCGACCGACGGCGAAAAGATCACCTCGGTGTCGCAGCTCCTGGACAACCCGAAGCTCAAGGGCCGCGTCGGCTTCCTCTCCGAGATGCGTGACTCCGTCGGCATGACGCTCATCGACATGGGCAAGGACCCGGGGAAGTTCACCGACGACGACTTCGACGCGGCGATCGCCCGTCTCCAGAAGGCCGTCGACAAGGGTCAGATCCGCCGCTTCACCGGCAACGACTACACGTCGGACCTCGCCAAGGGCGACCTCGCCGCGTGTCTGGCCTGGGCCGGTGACGTCGTCCAGCTGAAGGCCGACAACCCGGAGATCGACTTCCACATCCCGGACGCCGGCTACATCACGTCCACGGACAACCTCCTCGTCCCGAGCAAGGCGCGCCACAAGCGCAACGCGGAACGGCTCATCGACTACTACTACGAGCCCGAGCCCGCCGCCCGCCTCGCCGCGTACATCAACTACGTCTGCCCCGTCGACGGTGTACGCCCCGAGCTCGCGAAGCTCGACAAGGACGCGGCGAACAACACGCTGATCCTCCCGGACAAGGAGATGGCGGCGAAGTCCCGCGGCTTCCGCTCGCTCACGCCGAAGGAAGAGACGGCGTACGAGGAGAAGTTCGCGAAGCTCACGGGGGCGTAGGCGCCTTCGCATTGCCGGTTTGCGTGTGCGGGTCCTTCGTGGCTGGTCGCGCAGTTCCCCGCGCCCCTGACGGGGCAGTCCTGACCCCCTCTACTTCTCCTGGACACACCATGACCTCTGCTCAAGAACACGGCGGCGACGTCCGCCTGACCGGGATCAGCAAGACGTATGGCTCCTTCACCGCCGTACAGCCGCTGGACCTGACCGTGCCGCAGGGCTCCTTCTTCGCGCTGCTCGGCGCATCCGGCTGTGGCAAGACCACGACGCTCCGCATGATCGCGGGACTCGAGGAGCCCACATCGGGCACCGTCCACCTCGGCGACCAGGACGTCACGGCACTGCCGCCCTACAAGCGGCCCGTCAACACCGTCTTCCAGTCGTACGCGCTCTTCCCGCACCTCGACATCTTCGAGAACGTCGCCTTCGGCCTGCGCCGCCGCGGCATCAAGTCCGTGAAGAAGCAGGTCGGCGAGATTCTCGACCTGGTCCAGCTCGGCGAGCAGGCCCGCAAGAAGCCGCACCAGCTCTCCGGCGGCCAGCAGCAGCGCGTCGCCGTCGCCCGCGCCCTGATCAACCACCCCAAGGTGCTGCTCCTCGACGAGCCGCTCGGCGCGCTCGACCTGAAGCTGCGCCGCCAGATGCAGCTCGAACTCAAGCGCATCCAGACCGAGGTGGGCATCACCTTCGTGCACGTCACGCACGACCAGGAGGAGGCCATGACGATGGCCGACCAGGTCGCGGTGATGAACGCGGGCCGCGTCGAACAGCTGGGCGCCCCCGCCGACCTCTACGAGAACCCGGGCACCACCTTCGTCGCCAACTTCCTCGGCACGTCGAACTTCATAGAGGCCGAGATCGCCGGACGCAGCGGCGACGACCTCACCCTGAAGGCGGGCGACGGCAAGCTCACGCTGCCGGCCGCGCGATGTTCGGCCTCCACCGCCACGGGCGGCAAGGTCCTGCTCGGCGTACGCCCGGAGAAGATCTCCCTCACGCACGCCGACGCGGCGGGGGAGATCCCCGAGGGGCGCAACCGCATCACGGGCCGCATCGCCGACAGCAGCTTCATCGGCGTCTCCACGCAGTACGTCGTCGACAGCCCGCTCTGCGACTCCTTCGAGGTGTACGCGCAGAACATCGAGCGCGACACCCGCCTGGTGCCCGGCACCGACGTCGTCCTGCACTGGAACCCGGCGCACACCTTCGGCCTGGACGCCGCGCAGGACGTCGAGGCGGGCGTCGAGAAGGTCGAGGAGGACGCCTCCGCATGACGACGACCCTCACCGAAGCGCCCCCGGAGCAAGAGCCCGAGGCGGCGCCCCGCAAGATCCGCAAACGCGGCCGCCTCGTCCCCTACTGGCTGCTGCTCCCCGGCATCCTCTGGCTCGTCGTCTTCTTCGCGCTGCCGCTGGTCTACCAGGCATCGACCTCGGTCCAGACCGGCTCCCTCGAAGACGGCTTCAAGGTCACCTGGCACTTCGCCACCTACTGGGACGCCCTGAACGACTACTGGCCGCAGTTCCTGCGCTCGGTGATGTACGCGGGCGCCGCCACGATCCTGTGCCTGCTGCTCGGCTATCCGCTCGCGTATCTGATCGCGTTCCGCGCGGGCCGCTGGCGCAACCTCATCCTCGTACTCGTCATCGCGCCGTTCTTCACCAGCTTCCTCATCCGTACGCTGGCCTGGAAGACGATCCTCGCGGACGGCGGGCCCGTGGTGGGCGCCCTCAACTCGCTGCACGTCCTGGACGTCACCAGCTGGCTGGGCGTCACGGAGGGCGACCGGGTCCTCGCCACACCCCTCGCGGTGATCTGCGGACTCACGTACAACTTCCTGCCGTTCATGATCCTGCCGCTCTATACGTCCCTCGAACGCATCGACGGGCGCCTGCACGAGGCGGCGGGCGACCTCTACGCCAAGCCGTCCACCACCTTCCGCAAGGTGACCTTCCCGCTCTCCATGCCGGGTGTCGTCTCCGGAACGCTGCTCACGTTCATTCCGGCGGCCGGCGACTACGTCAACGCGGATCTGCTCGGCTCCACCGACACCCGCATGGTCGGAAACGTCATCCAGACGCAATTCCTGCGCATCCTGGATTACCCGACGGCCGCGGCACTCTCCTTCATCCTCATGGCGGCGATCCTGGTCATGGTCACCGTCTACATCCGTAAGTCCGGGACGGAGGATCTCGTCTGATGGCTGCCTTCTTCCGCTGGCTCCGCGGCAAATTCGTCGTCATCGCGGGTCTGCTCACGCTCGCGTATCTGCTGCTCCCGAACGTCGTCGTGACGGTGTTCTCCTTCAACAATCCGACCGGGCGCTTCAATTACTCCTGGCAGGAGTTCTCGCTCGACGCCTGGAAAGACCCGTGCGGTGTCGCCGACATGTGCGGCTCGCTCTCGCTGAGCCTGCAGATCGCCACCTGGGCGACGATCGGCGCGACGCTGCTCGGCACGATGATCGCCTTCGCTCTCGTCCGCTACCGCTTCCGGGCGCGCGGCGCGGTGAACTCGCTGATCTTCCTGCCGATGGCGATGCCCGAGGTCGTCATGGCCGCCTCGCTGCTCACGCTCTTCCTCAACATGGGCGCGCAGCTGGGCTTCTGGACGGTCCTGATCGCCCACATCATGTTCTGCCTCAGCTTCGTGGTGACCGCCGTCAAGGCGCGCGTCATGTCGATGGACCCGCGCCTGGAACAGGCCGCGCAGGACCTTTACGCGGGTCCCGTGCAGACGTTTCTGAGGGTGACGCTCCCGATCGCCGCGCCGGGCATCGCGGCCGGCGCGCTGCTCGCCTTCGCGCTCTCCTTCGACGACTTCATCATCACGAACTTCAACGCGGGCTCCACCGTGACTTTCCCCATGTTCGTCTGGGGATCGGCGCAGCGGGGCACGCCCGTTCAGATCAATGTGATCGGTACGGCGATGTTCCTCGTCGCCGTGCTTCTGGTGCTCGCCGGAATGCTGCTCGGCAAGCGTCGCAACAGAACCGCCAAGTAAGTGAATTCCTGAAGGAGTTGGAAATCATGGCCCCAAGCGCCATGACCCGTTGGACCAAGTCTCTCTCCGACGCCCAGCCGGTGTCCTACTGGCTGGACGACCCGGGCAAGCCGCACGCCGAGCCCGCCCTCACCGCCGACGAACAGTGCGACCTGCTCGTCGTCGGCGGTGGCTACAGCGGACTGTGGACCGCGCTCATCGCCAAGGAGCGCGACCCGCACCGCGAGGTGGTCCTCGTCGAAGGCCGCGAGGCGGGCTGGGCCGCCTCCGGCCGCAACGGCGGCTTCTGCGCCGCCTCTCTCACGCACGGCATCTCCAACGGCCTGTCCCGCTGGCCCGGCGAGATCGCGAAGCTGGAGGAGCTCGGCGCCCGCAACCTCGACGAGATCGAGGCGGCCGTCAAGCGCTACTCCATCGACTGCGACTTCGAACGCACCGGTGAGATCGACGTGGCGACCCAGCCGCACCAGCTCGCCGAACTCCATGAGATGTACGGCGAGATGGCGGAGCACGGCCTCGCGGACGGGTCCGAACTCCTGGACGCGGACGCGGTGCGCGAGCACGTCGACTCACCCACCTTCCTCGGCGGCCTCTGGGACCGCGAGGGCGTCGCGATGCTCCACCCGGCGAAGCTGGCCTGGGGCCTCAAGCGGGCCTGCCTGGAGAAGGGCGTACGCATCTACGAGCACACGCCCGCGCTCCAACTCGCCTCGTCCGGCGCCGGGATGGCCGTCCGCACCCCCTACGGCCGGGTCCGCGCCCGCCAGGTCGCGCTCGCCACGAACATCTTCCCGTCCCTGGTCAAGCGCCTGCGGCCGTACACGGTCCCGGTCTACGACTACGCGCTGATGACCGAGCCGCTGAGCGAGGAGCAGCTGGCGGCCATCGGCTGGAAGAACCGCCAGGGCCTGGGCGACAGCGCCAACCAGTTCCACTACTTCCGGCTCTCCGCCGACAACCGCATCCTGTGGGGCGGCTACGACGCGATCTACCCCTTCGGCGGCAAGCTGCGCGCCGAGCACGACGACCGCCCCGAGACGTACGCGAAGCTGGCGGGCCACTTTTTCACCTGCTTCCCGCAGCTGGAGGGCCTGCGCTTCACGCACGCGTGGGGCGGCGCGATCGACACCTGCTCGCGCTTCTCGGCGTTCTTCGGCACGGCCCACGCGGGACGCGTCGCATACGCGGCGGGCTACACCGGGCTCGGTGTCGGGGCCACCCGCTTCGGTGCCGACGTCATGCTGGACCTGCTCTCGGGCGAGCGCACGGAACGCACCTCCCTGGAGATGGTCCGCACGAAGCCGCTGCCGTTCCCGCCCGAGCCGTTCGCGTGGACGGGCGTCGCGCTGACCAAGTGGTCCCTGGCGCGAGCCGACGAGAACGGCGGCAGGCGCAACCTGTGGCTGAAGACGATGGACAAGCTGGGCCTCGGCTTCGACAGCTGAGGCGCCCACGGGGCGGGTGTGTCCGACCGGCGTACGCCGGTCGGACACACCCGCCCCTTTGCACTGCCAACTGGTGGCCGAAACCCGCGTAATGCTCCGCCCCCGACCTCCTCTCACCTGTGACAGGCACAGCTGGCGCACAGGAAAAGAGGAGGTCCCTCGATGAATGCCTCAAGGACGAAGTCGGCGGTCGAATGGCTGGTGTCGGTGGCTCCGGATCCGGAGGCCTGCCGCTGGGAGTGGGAGCGAAATCCCCTCGGGGTCGCGCTGTTGCCGGCGGGCAGGCTCTGGGACGTACTCATCCTGCCCGGCGAACTCGGCTACCCCACCCTTGACGTGCTCACCCGCTGCATCGACCGCCCAGGGCCCGTGCTCGCCGACTTCGGCGACGCCCGCATGGGGTTCTTCGTCCCGGCGGGCACGGTCGCCCGCTGGATCGGTACGGGCATCCGCGGTGCGGGGCGCGGCACCTGGATCGTCGTGCCCTATCCCGGGCGGGCCAGTGGCGCGGCGCGCTGGCTGATCCCGCCCGACGGTTCGGGCACGCTGACCGATCCGGCCCTGCTCGAACTCGCGATGCACGAGGCGGCGGCGGGACTCGCGCGGGAGGGGACGGAGTCGGGGGAGTAGCCGGGGCATGGGAGCCCGGGGGCACGGGAGTTGTTGAGGTCTTGACAGACGCATTGGTCTGGACCAAATTAAGCGCGACCCGCCCTCCAATCCCCCCATGCCCGGAGGTAGTTGTGGATCGTTCCTTGTCGCGCTCTCTCAGACGTCTCTCCGTGGCCACGGCCGCCGCCTGCGCGCTCGCCGCGTCCGGCCTTCCGGCCACGACCGCCGAGGCGGACACCGCACAACCGAAGGCCGCCGCCGACCACGCCCTCGTCGGCTATCTGCACACCAGCTTCGCCAACGGCTCCGGCTACACCCGGCTCGCGGACACCCCCGACAGCTGGGACATCATCGACCTCGCCTTCGGCGAGCCGACGTCCGCCACATCGGGCGACATCCGCTTCAGCCTCTGCCCCCAGACCGAGTGCCCGAACGTCGAGTCGAAGGAAGACTTCAAGGCCGCGATCAAGGCCAAGCAGGCGGCGGGCAAGAAGGTCCTGATCTCCATCGGCGGCCAGAACGGCCAGGTACAGCTCACCACCACACAGGCCCGCGACACCTTCGTGTCGTCCGTCTCCGCGATCATCGACGAGTACGGACTCGACGGCCTGGACATCGACTTCGAGGGCCACTCCCTCTCCCTGAACGCCGATGACACGGACTTCAAGAACCCCAAGACCCCGTCGATCGTGAACCTGATCTCCGCGGTGAAGACCCTCAAGTCCAAGTACGGCAGCGGCTTCACGCTCACGATGGCGCCGGAGACCTTCTTCGTCCAGCTCGGCTACCAGTACTACGGCACCGGCAAATGGGGCGGCCAGGACCCGCGCGCCGGCGCGTACCTGCCGGTCATCCACGCCCTGCGCGACGACCTCACCCTGCTGCACGTCCACGACTACAACTCGGGGCCGATCATGGGCCTGGACAACCAGTACCACTCCATGGGCGGCGCGGACTTCCACATCGCGATGACGGACATGCTGCTGACCGGCTTCCCGGTGGCGGGCGACACGAACAACGTCTTCCCCGCCCTGCCCCCGGAGAAGGTGGCCATCGGCATGCCCGCCTCCACCAACGCGGGCAACGGCCATGTGTCGACGGGCGAGGTCAACAAGGCCCTGGACTGCCTGACCAAGGGCACCGACTGCGGCTCGTACCAGACGCACGGCACCTGGCCGGACCTGCGCGGCCTGATGACCTGGTCGATCAACTGGGACCGCTTCAACAACTGGGAGTTCTCGAAGAACTTCGACGCGTACTTCGGCTGACGCGACACCCCGGCCGGACCGGCGCGGGGTCAGGCGAGCACCTGACCCCACAGCCGCACCAGCGCCTCGCGCCACCCGGGGCCGCCCAACGGGCCGAGCAGCGACGGCAGATCGACCGGCACCGACCGCACCCGCGCCGAGGTGCCCCGCCCCAGCGCCGCACCGCGACGCTCGCCCGAGGCGCCGCCGCCCCGCCCGGGTGAAGGAGCACGCAGGTCGCGGTCTCGCCCTATTCCTGGGCCGGTCCACACTCCTCGGCCGACCCGCGACCGTACCGCGCGATCACGATCACCATCACCTGCAGCACCATCCCGAACAGCAGCCAGCCGGCCACCACGTCCAGCGGCCAGTGATATCCGCGCCGCACCAGACCGAGCCCGACCCCGAAGTTCAACAGGGCGCAGGCGATGACCAGTTCGCGTCGGGCGTACGTGCCGCGCAGATGCGGGAGCAGGAGCAGCGCCGCCCCGCCGTAGGCGACCATGGCGGTGGCGGTGTGGCCCGACGGGTAGTAGCCGCTGCCGTCCATGCCGGCCGGTCCTGTGCGGTCGACGAGGACCTTGAGCGGGATCACCAGAGCCGGGACCGCCGCCATCGCCACGACGGCGGTCACCGGGGCGAGCCACCAGCGGAACACACCGTCGAGCCGGCCCCGCCAGGCGGTCCAGGCGGCGACGGCCGCGAGCACGGGTGCGGCGACGGCGACTCCGCCGAGGTCGGCGAGGAACTCGGCGGCGCCGTCAGGGAGCCGGCTCCCGGTGATCCAGGGGCCGAGCCGCTCGTCCGCGTCGCGGAGGGGGCCTTCGGCGATCACCTGCCAGGTGACGATCGCGAAGAGCAGCGCGCACAGGGACATAAAAAGGGCCGGCCACCTCGGAACAGGGGGGGTAGTTCCGAAGTGGCCGGGCTGATCGGCGAACCGCGCGCCCCGGGGGGTTTGGGGCGTGCGGCCATCCGATCGGTGAGGAGTTCCGGAGCCAGAAGCTCCGGGTGTGTGCGCGAGGGCACGACCAAGACGGGGCTGGGGAGGCTCCGTCCCGGTGTCGCCCACAGTCCCCTGTGGGCGGGGTGTTTCTCTCATCTGCAGAAACCGTACGTCAGGTGGTGACGGGCCGACAGGCGGAACGGCAACCCGTCATCGGGCCCGCACACGTTCTTCACACGCCCTGCCCGTCACCCCAGGTCACGGCTCTCTCACCGCGTGAGGTACACACACGTCAGGGCATGTGCGGATACATACGGAGCCGGGATCTTCCCGCTATGGGATGATCCCGGCTCCGTTGACCGCTATCGGCGGCGCCCGCCGTGGTTCGGCCGCCGCCGACGGCGTCAGATGCGGGCGAAGGCCGCCTCGATGATGTCCAGGCCCTCGTTGAGGAGGTCGTCGCCGATCACCAGCGGCGGCAGGAAGCGCAGCACGTTGCCGTACGTGCCACAGGTGAGGACGAGCAGGCCCTCCGCGTGGCAGGCCTTGGCCAGGGCGCCGGTCGCCTCCGGGTTCGGCTCCTTGGTGGCGCGGTCCTTGACCAGCTCGATGGCGATCATGGCGCCACGGCCGCGGATGTCGCCGACGATGTCGTACTTCTCCGCGATGGCGGAGAGGCGCGACTTCATCGTCGCCTCGATCGCCTTGGCCTTGCCGTTGAGGTCGAGCTCCTTCATCGTCTCGATGGCGCCGAGCGCACCGGCGCAGGCCACCGGGTTGCCGCCGTAGGTGCCGCCGAGGCCGCCGGCGTGCGCGGAGTCCATGATCTCGGCGCGACCGGTGACGGCGGCGAGCGGCAGACCACCGGCAATGCCCTTGGCGGTCGTGATCAGGTCCGGGACGATCCCCTCGTCCTCACACGCGAACCACTGACCGGTACGGCAGAAACCGGACTGGATCTCGTCCGCGACGAACACAATTCCGTTGTCGTTGGCGAACTGCACGATCGCCGGCAGGAAGCCCTTGGCCGGCTCGATGAAGCCGCCCTCGCCGAGCACCGGCTCGATGATGATCGCGGCGACGTTGTCCGCGCCGACCTGCTTGCTGATCTGGTCGATGGCCTGCTTGGCGGCCTCGGGACCGGCGTTCTCCTCGCCCGTCGGCCAGCGGTAGCCGTAGGCCACCGGTACGCGGTAGACCTCGGGCGCGAACGGCCCGAAGCCGTTCTTGTACGGCATGTTCTTGCTGGTCAGCGCCATCGTCAGGTTGGTACGGCCGTGGTAGCCGTGGTCGAAGACGACGACGGCCTGGCGCTTGGTGTAGGAGCGGGCGATCTTGACGGCGTTCTCGACGGCCTCGGCGCCGGAGTTGAAGAGCGCGGACTTCTTCTCGTGGTCACCCGGCGTCAGCTCCGCGAGCTGCTCGGCGACGGCGACGTACCCCTCGTACGGCGTGACCATGAAACAGGTGTGGGTGAAGTCGGCGAGCTGCGCGGTCGCGCGGCGCACGACGGCCTCGGCGCTCGCACCGACCGACGTCACGGCGATGCCGGAGCCGAAGTCGATGAAGCGGTTCCCGTCGACGTCCTCGATGATGCCGCCACCGGCACGCGCCGCGAACACGGGCAGCACGGAACCCACCCCACCGGCGACCGTGGCGGTCCGGCGGGCCTGCAGCTCCTGGGACTTCGGCCCGGGAATGGCGGTGACGACGCGGCGCTCCTGCGGAATTTCGGTCATGGAGGGCTCCTGGGGGTGGGGGCGTTACGGACGCACTGTTGCTTTCTTCGCAGGTTAGGGCCGCGGACCGGGGGTGGTCATGCTCCACGGGGGAGTTGTTGGGCGTGGCGGTTGTCCGTGGTGGACATAGCGGTACGCCCTGCGGGGTCAGGGGGTGGGCGCGACGCTCACGGGGCGGGCGCCGCCGGGCATGGAGACCATGCAGCGCGAGCCCTGATCGCCCGCAACCCACAGGCGCGTGACGTTGACGTCGACGTACACCCTCCAGGGACTCGGCGTCAGGACCTGGCCATCAACGGTGATCAGCTGAGTCTTGCCCCGGCTGCGGATCGTGCAGTCGACGGGGCGCCACGGATGGGCGGCGAGCAGGCGCGTCATCCGACGGGTGCTGAGGAGTACGGCGATGTGTAGCGGGAGCCCGGTCAGCTGAGCCATCGCGATGATCACGACAAGGCCGATCTTGTCGTGGCCCTCGTCGAGGGTGATCTCGGCGATCTGTACGGCGAGCAGTGCGGGCCAGACGAGCAGGAGGAGAGCGCGGCGGCGCATTCGGCCGCGCATCGTGCGGGCCGTCGGCGGATGGGAGAGGGCGGGCCGCGTGAGGTCGGCGGTGTCGGGATCCGCCGACGCCGCGGGCGGAGCGTGGCGACGGCTCGCGACCAGGGCGCCGCGCTGCTGAAGAAGGAGCAGCCGACGGGGCGCCCCCGCCTTGCCGTCCGGGCGTGCGGATACGGCGATGACCACATCGCCCCGCGGGTCGCCGCAGCACCACAACACACCGATCTCCGCGCGCTGTTCGGGTATGGCGCCGGGACGGACGCGCCGGAGCCACCAGCGTGCGCGGGGCTCGGCGACGAGGAGGAGCGGAAGCCGCGCGGCCGGGTCCTCGGGAGCCTCCGGATCCGGCACGGCGATCCAGGGTTTGTCGCTCGCCGCCGCCGGATGCGCCGACATCCCGTGCTCGGCGCTCTCGATCAGCCGCCAGGGGTGCCCGCGCAGGGTGCGCCGCATCCGGAATACGCCGGGCAGAGTTCCCGCCAGAAGCATCAGGAGCCGGTACGGGGCATAGACGGTGTACGGGATGAACACCAGCGAGGCCAGGTGGAAGGTGTTCTGCGTGACGTCGAGCAGCACGAACCAGCCGCCGATCCAGGCGGCGAGGGCGAGGACGGTCCTGACCGTGTGCCATCGCCAGGCCCGACGGGTCGACGGGGCGTCCCAGGCGGTGGAGTCCACGGACGGCGGCGGCGCGGGGCGCTGGCCCCGGTCCGGCGTTCCCACGGCGGCTGTGTCGAGATCCTTGTGGTCGGCCATCGGGAGACGGTAGCGGGACGGCCGCGTAAGGATACGTACGGCCGCGTATCCGGTGAACTCCCCCTGTGGGGGCACTAGATTGACCCGCGGAACAGCAGAGCGGCAGGTCAGGGGGCAATGGACATGGATTCCGACGGCACGCAGGATGCGCAGGGCACTCACGCCACCCCCGTGCCACGCCCCGCGCGCGCCTTGCCACCCATGCCCTCCGGCTTGCCGCCAGTGCCGCGCCAGTCACCGGGTGCTCTGCCGGCGGTAAGCGACTGGCTGTCGGCGCCGCGGCCCAAGGCGGGGCTCGGCATCTGGAGGTTCCGTCATGTTCCGCCGCCGGAGGGCGACGGCAAGCAGCGGATGGATCGCGCCCTCGTGGCGGGGGTCGTGATCTCCCTGGTGATCGGGCTGTTCCTCTGGTCGATGTGGCGTGAGGCCGCCATTCCCTATCAGGGGGCGGTCATCAGGCTTTTCGTCCGGGCGGAGTGGTTCTATCCGGGGACCCTCGCTCCGAGGGAAAATATGTGGCAGGGCTACGAAGCCAGGGTGGCCGCCAGCGGCGTGTTCCTCGGGTTGCTCGTCTACGGAGTCGGCCGCATCGGAAACTGGGGCGAGGTGCTCCGGCATCTCATCAGCCGCAGGGATCAGCCCGGCCGGGCGCTTCGTGCTGCGGCGGGCGCGCTGATCGTGCTGATGTTCGTCTGGCCTGAGGCCTTTCCCGGGGTCGCCTGGGATCCTCTGCCGATCTTCACCGGCGTGATGGCGCTGATCGCGCTGTTCTCGGGCGGTTTCGAGATCTTCGAGAACGAGATCATCACGTACGGGGTGTATGTACTGATCACCGCGGCGGTGCTCTGGCCGTTCGCGAAACTGGGTGACTGGGTGGGTTTGCTGCGCACGTGGCTCGCCCGCCCGCGGCCGGTCAAGAACGGCCTGGTGCCATCACCTCCCCAGCGGCCCGCGTCCGTGGCATCGCGGGCCCAGTGGCCGGAGCTCAGGGGAGAGGGCCGGGACAAGGCGGCGGATGTGCTGTCCGCCGCGGTGCTGAGCGGTCAGATGAACGACGTCGACTGTGTGCGGGTGCGCCGGATGTGGAGCACGGCGGGTGGGGACCCCGCGCTGCGCGACGCGTTCGACGACACGGTGCTGCAGCAGGGCGGGGCAGCCTGGACGCACCCCTCCGGAGCGCGCGATCTTCCCTCCCGCACGGCGACCCACGACCTTCTGGTCGGGCAGGTCCGCATCGGACGGTGCGTGCCCGAGGACCGCAACCCCGCCGGCAGTCGCGGCGCGGGCATCGCCCTGGAGACCGCCGTCCTCGGCACCTCGCTCCTGGCGGTCGGTCCTTCCGGGGCCGGCAAGACCGAGCGGCTCGTTCGCCCGGTTGTGGAGTCCCTCTCCCTACAGGCGCTCACCGGCCAGTGCGCGGTCATCGCGGTCTGCGCGGCCGGTACACCACTCGGCGGTGACGACGGATACGACGTCGTCGTCAAGCTCGGCGACCCCACGTCCGTGCACGACCTCGACCTCTACGCGGGCACATCGGATCCCGACGAGGCCGCGTCCTTCCTGGCCGAGGGGCTTGTCGGCGACCTCGCCGCCGTCGACAGCCGCCGCGCGGCGACGACGTTGGCCCAGGTGCTCGGCCCCTATTGGGCGGCGTACGGCCGTTTCCCCTCGGTGCCCGTCCTGCGTGAACTGCTCGAAGGCGTGCCCTCGGCCCTGTCGGATCTGCGCGACGCCCTCCGGTCCGACGACCACGCCGTGATGCGGCGCGAACTTGACGCCCGCGTCCGGCAGCAGGGCAGTGCAGCCGATCCGGGACCGGCGCTCGCCGACAGGCTCGCACTCCTCGACCGCCCCGCCTTCGCCGAGTTCTTCGACTCGGGGAGCGACAGCCCGTTCTCCCTGCGTGCGGTGATGCATCACCCCATGCGCGTGCGCATCGATCTGCCCGAACGCGGGCACGGGGAGGCTTCGCGGCTGATCACGCGTCTCCTCCTGGCTCAGTTCATCTCCATGGTGCACACTCGCGGCGACCGTGAGCACTTCGTCTGCCTGGTCCTCGACGACGCCACCCGCGTGGTGACCGACGAGACGGTCCAGGGCATCCAGCGCCTCCGATCCGTGAACGCCGGGGTGGTATTGGCCCTGCGTACCGTCAGTGACGTACCCGAGGCACTGCAGGGGCCGTTGTACGCGACCGTAGGCTGCCGTATGGCGTTCTCCGGGGTCACCACATGGGACGGCAGACGCTTCGCGGAGGCGTGGGGAACGTCGTGGATCGAGACCCGTGAGGTCGCCCAGCACGCCATCTTCGCCGATCAGCCGATGACGCGCGCCCTGCACGCCTTTCGCAAATTCGTCACGGGCAAGGCCGTGACGCGGGACGCCGTAACCGTCCGCCAGGTCGAGCGCGAGCGGTGGTCCGCGTCCGAGCTGGCGCACGCGGTGCCCGCGGGGCATGCGGTGCTCTCGCTGACGGATGTGAGGGGCGAGCACGCGCCGCCGCTGCTCGTGGATCTCCGGGGTTAGTCGCCAGGGCATAGGTAGGGATGTACGTACGGGGTAATCGGTCTCGTACGTACCGTACGGTGAGGCAGAATCGACACAGGTCGTTCATACGTAGCGGCCAAAAGATCCACATCTCGTCCGCGATTCGATGTACGGGCCGGACGGGTGCCGTCTCACCCGACGCCGTCGACTCCCAGACCTGCCACTGACCCGACCTGAAGGTCCCATGCCGCCCACGCTCGCCTCCCTCGTCCACCACTCCGCGCTCAAGCTGACGGTGCGCGCCGGTGAGGAGCATCTGGACGCGCCTGTGCGCTGGGCGCATGCCAGTGAGCTCACCGACCCCGTGCCCTACATGGAGGGCGGCGAGCTCCTCCTGATCACCGCGCTCAAGCTGGACGCGGAGGATCCCGACGGGATGCGCCGCTATGTGAAGCGGCTCGCGGCGGCCGGCGTCGTCGGGCTCGGCTTCGCGGTCGGCGTGCACTACGACGACATTCCGCAGGCGCTGCTCGAGGCCGCCGAGGGCGAGGGGCTCCCGCTCCTGGAGGTGCCACGGCGCACGCCGTTCCTCGCCATCAGCAAGGCCGTGTCGGCCGCGATCGCCGCCGACCAGTACCGCGCGGTGACGGCGGGCTTCGCCGCCCAGCGCGAGCTGACCAAGCAGGCGCTGAGCGACGGCCCCGAGGGGCTGCTCGCCGCGCTGGCCGGGCAGGTGGACGGCTGGGCGGCGCTGTACGACGCCTCGGGCGCCGTCGTCGCCACGGCACCCGAGTGGGCGTCCCGCAGGGCCGCCCGCCTCACCTCCGACGTCGAGCGGCTGCGGGACCGGACGGCCCCCGCGAGCGCGGTCGTCGCCGGCGCCGAGGACCGCGTGGAGCTGCACTCGATCGGCACCGGGCGGCGGCCACGCGCCGCGCTCGCCGTCGGCACGGCGTCCACCCTCGGCACGGCCGAGCGGTACGCGCTGCACTCCGCCATAGCGCTCCTCACCCTCACCACGGAGCGCAACCGCTCGCTGCACGCCGCCGAGGCGCGGATCGGGGCCGCGGTGCTTCGGATGCTGCTCGCGGGGGAGCCGGATCACGCGCGGACCGTGGCGGGAGAGCTGTACGGAGGGCTCCTCGACGCCCCGTTCCGCCTCGTGGTGGCCGAAGTGCCGGCCTCCGCCCCCGAGGGCGGCGACCCGCTCGCCGGGCTCACCGACGCCGTCGAGTCGGCCGCCGCGCGCGCCGGCGAGGCGCTCCTCGTCGTGCCGTACGGCGAGCGGCTCGTGCTGCTCGTCGTGGACGGCGGGGCGGGGGCCGCGGCCTGCGTCGCCCACGCGGAACAGCTGGAGTCCGGCCGCTCGGAGGTGCGCGAGCAGGGCGCGGGCGACGACGCATCGCTCCTGATGGGGCTCTCCGCGCCGGCCGGGCCGATCGCGGCCGCCACGGCATACAAGCAGGCCGACCAGGCCCTGTCCGTGGCCCGGCGGCGGGGCCGCACGCTGGTCGAGCACGAGGAGCTGGCGGCGGGCTCCGTCCTTCCCCTCCTCGCCGACGACGCGGTGCGGGCGTTCGCCGACGGGCTCCTGCGTGCGCTGTACGAGCACGACGCCACCGGCCGGGGCGATCTGATCGCCTCGCTGCGGGCCTGGCTGTCCCGGCACGGCCAGTGGGACGCGGCGGCGGCGGACCTCGGCGTCCACCGGCACACGCTGCGCTACCGCATGCGGAGGGTCGAGGAGATCCTCGGCCGCAGCCTGGACGATCCGGACGTCCGCATGGAGCTGTGGCTCTCCTTGAAGGCGACGTCGAGCGGCACGGAGTAGGCGCCGCCGGGTCATCGGCGGGCCCTCGGCGGGCCATCGGCGGGCCATCGGCGGTGCGCAAGCCTCCCGCCCCTGCCAAAGCGGCGCAGACCCAGTGTCCAACGCACCGCGTCGGACAAACGCCCCGCACCCTTACCGCCCCTACGGTGGGGAACGTACCCCCCAAGACACACCTTTCGCGGAAGGGCCGGGAATCGACATGACTTCCATCCACGCCTTCTGGCTCGCCGGTCGCCAGACCACCGGTGAGACCACTCTCGACGTCACTTCGCCCTGGGACGGGCGGCTCGTCGGCAAGGCGGCCGTCCCGACCGACGCCCAGGTCGAGGAGGCCGTCGCCGCCGCGTACGCCGTGCGCGACGAGTTCGCCGCGACGCCGGCCCACGTCCGTGCCGCGGCCCTCTCCCACGTGTCGAACCGCCTGGTCGAGCGCACGGAGGAGATCGCCCAGCTGATCTCCGCGGAGAACGGCAAGCCGATCAAGTGGGCCCGCGGCGAGGTCGGCCGCGCGGTCTCCGTGTTCCGGTTCGCCGCGGAGGAGGCCCGCCGCTTCAACGGCGGCGAGGCCCAGCGTCTGGACACCGACGCCGGCGGCCAGGGCCGCCTCGCCCTGACCCGCCGCTTCCCCAAGGGCGTCGTCCTCGGCATCGCGCCGTTCAACTTCCCGCTGAACCTCTGCGCCCACAAGATCGCCCCGGCGATCGCCGTCGGCGCGCCGATCATCCTGAAGCCGGCGCCCGCGACCCCGCTGTCCGGCCTCCTCATCGGCGAGCTCCTCGCCGAGACCGAGCTCCCGGCCGGTTCCTGGTCCGTGCTCCCCGTCGCCAACGACAAGATGCCCGCCCTGGTCCAGGACGAGCGCATGCCGGTCATCTCCTTCACCGGCTCCGACAAGGTCGGCTACGCGATCATGGACTCGGTGCCGCGCAAGCACTGCACCCTGGAGCTCGGCGGCAACGGCGCGGCCGTCGTCCTGGACGACTTCTCCTCCGACGAGGACCTCGACTGGGCCGCCTCGCGCATCGCGACCTTCTCCAACTACCAGGGCGGCCAGTCCTGCATCTCGGTGCAGCGGGTCATCGCCGACGCGTCCGTCTACGACCGCCTCGTGCCGCGCGTCGTCAAGGCCGTCGAGGCCCAGGTCACCGGCGACCCGTCCGACCCTGCCACCGAGGTCGGCCCGCTCGTCAACGAGGACGCCGCCAAGCGCGTGGAGTCCTGGGTCGACGAGGCCGTCAACGCGGGCGCGAAGCTCCTCGCCGGCGGCAAGCGGGACGGCGCCGCGTACGCGCCGACCGTGCTCGCCGACGTACCGGCCGATGTGACCATCGCCTGCGAGGAGGTCTTCGGACCGGTCCTCACGCTCAAGAAGGTGGACGGCGAGGCGGAGGCGTTCGCCGCCGTCAACGACTCCAAGTACGGCCTCCAGGCGGGCGTCTTCACGCACGACCTGCAGACCGCCTTCCGCGCCCACCGCGACCTCGAGGTCGGCGGCGTGGTCATCGGCGACGCCCCGTCCTACCGCGCCGACCAGATGCCGTACGGCGGCGTCAAGCAGTCCGGCGTGGGCCGCGAGGGCGTGGCGTTCGCGATGGACGACTACACGTACGAGCGGGTCATGGTCCTGACGGGCCTCGCCCTGTAGGACACCTGCGAGGCACCCGCAAGACACTTCACGAACCGAACGGCCGGAGCCCACTGTGCGGGGGCTCCGGCCGTTCTCGTGTCCGGGCCCGCGGGGCGGACGCGGTGCGGCCAAACGCTGCGCGAGGACTGGTGGGGTTCGGGTGGATCGGGTACATACGATCCATACGATCGAGTAGCACCAGTCAGTAACCGACCGGGTCGCAATCGGTTCCATCGGCACCGACCGGCCCCACTCCGCGGCGAGGTGAGCTCCTCATGTCCGCACCAACCCCCAAACCGTCCGTCAGCGAGCGCGAGGCCCGGCAGGTCGCCGAGGCCGCTCGTGAGCAGGACTGGCGCAAGCCCAGCTTCGCCAAGGAACTCTTCCTGGGCCGCTTCCGGCTCGACCTGATCCATCCGCACCCGCTGCCCGCGGACGAGGACGCCCAGCGCGGCGAGGAGTTCCTGGCCAAGCTCCGCGACTTCTGCGAGACGAAGATCGATTCGGCGCGCATCGAGCGCGAGGCGCAGATCCCCGACGAGGTGATCAACGGGCTCAAGGAGCTCGGCGCCCTCGGCATGAAGATCGACACGAAGTACGGCGGGCTCGGCCTCACCCAGGTGTACTACAACAAGGCCCTCGCCCTCGTCGGCTCCGCGAACCCGGCGATCGGCGCGCTGCTCTCCGCCCATCAGTCGATCGGCGTACCGCAGCCGCTGAAGCAGTTCGGCACCCAGGAGCAGAAGGACGAGTTCCTGCCGCGCTGTGCCCGCACGGACATCAGCGCGTTCCTGCTCACCGAGCCGGACGTCGGCTCCGACCCGGCGCGCATGGCGATGACGGCCGTGCCGGACGGTGACGACTACGTCCTGGACGGCGTGAAGCTGTGGACCACCAACGGTGTCGTCGCCGATCTGCTCGTGGTCATGGCGCGGGTGCCGAAGTCCGAGGGCCACAAGGGCGGCATCACCGCCTTCGTCGTCGAGGCCGCGTCGGACGGCATCACCGTCGAGAACCGCAACGCCTTCATGGGGCTGCGAGGGCTTGAGAACGGCGTCACCCGCTTCCACCAGGTCCGCGTCCCGGCGACGCACCGCATCGGCCCCGAGGGCGCGGGGCTCAAGATCGCTCTCACCACCCTCAACACCGGACGCCTCTCACTGCCCGCGATGTGCGTGGGCGCCGGCAAGTGGTGTCTGAAGATCGCCCGCGAGTGGGCGGGGGCGCGCGAGCAGTGGGGCAAGCCGGTCGCGTTCCACGAGGCGGTCGGCGCGAAGATCTCCTTCATCGCGGCGACGACCTTCGCCCTCGAAGCCGTACTCGACCTCTCCTCGCAGATGGCCGACGAGGACCGCAACGACATCCGCATCGAGGCCGCCCTCGCCAAGCTGTACGGCTCGGAGATGGGCTGTCTGATGGCGGACGAACTCGTCCAGATCCGCGGCGGCCGCGGCTTCGAGACCGCCGAGTCGCTCGCGGCCCGCGGCGAGCGCGCCGTCCCCGCCGAACAGGTCCTGCGCGACCTGCGCATCAACCGCATCTTCGAGGGCTCGACGGAGATCATGCACCTGCTGATCGCCCGCGAGGCCGTGGACGCGCACCTGAAGGTGGCGGGCGACCTGATCGACCCGGACAAGTCCCTGTCCGACAAGGCGAAGGCGGGCGCGAAGGCGGGCGGCTTCTACGCCCGCTGGCTCCCGAAGCTGGTCACAGGGGCGGGCCAACTCCCGCGCTCGTACGCCGAGTTCCACCCCAGCGGGCACGCGGACCTCTCCCCGCACCTGCGCTACGTAGAACGCAATGCCCGCAAGCTGGCCCGCTCGACCTTCTACGCGATGTCGCGCTGGCAGGGAAAGATGGAGACCAAGCAGGGCTTCCTGGGCCGCGTGGTCGACATCGGCGCCGAGCTCTTCGCGATGAGCGCGGCCTGCGTGCGCGCCGAGCTCCTGCGCACCACGGAGGAGCACGGCCGCGAGGCCTACCAGCTGGCCGACACCTTCTGCCGCCAGTCCCGCATCCGCGTCGACGAGCTCTTCGACCGCCTGTGGACCAACACCGACGACATCGACCGCAAGGTCGTCAAGGGCGTCCTCTCCGGTACGTACACCTGGCTGGAGTCCGGCGTCGTCGACCCCAGCGGCGAAGGACCCTGGATCGCGGCCGCGACCCCGGGCCCGACGAAACGGGAGAACGTCCATCGCCCCATCCGTTGATCGCGGAGCGCTCTGCGGCCCTTCCTCTGCGGCAGCCCCGGCCCTACGCTCAGGCGGCGGGACTCCTGGAACCGGAGTCCCGCCGTCGTACCGCCGGGGGATGCCGTGGACGTGCCGATGCTCATCCTGCTGGGGGCGGCGGGGGGTGTGCTGCGCGGCGTGCTCGACGCCTACAACTGCGTACTCGACTGGCAGGCGGCGCGACGCGAACACCGGCAGGCGCCTGCCGCCGGGCAGGAGTCCCAACTGCCGCTGTTCCGGGACTACTTCGACCCCGTGGCCGATACCGCTGCAGCCGTCATCCACAGCGGGATGGGCGCCGGTGCCGCCGTGCTCTTCGGCACCACCGGCCAGATCAGCGGCGCGTACGCGGCGTTCGTCGTCGGAGTGTCGGCCCCGGTGATCCTGACCCAGCTCGGGCGCATCCAGGCGGTGAGCGACGCCGTCACCGGTGCGCCGACGGCGCCCGCGCCCGCGCCGGCTCCCGAGGCGGCCGGGGCGCAGCAGACCGAGCCGCTCGGGCCGCGCGTCCGGCCCACCGTGGTGCCTCCGCCCGCTCAGGCCCAGGAACCGCAGGCCGAGCCCCGCCCGCAGCCCCGCCGCATCCATGGATCCTCCGCCGGGGAAGAGGGGACGGCGCTGTGACCCGCCCCTCCATGAACCGCAGGATCGGCTCGGCGGTGCTCGGCGTCGGCCGCACCTCCGCCCGGCCGGCGGGCGCCCCCCGCAGGGCCGAACTCCCGCTCGGCCGCCGGGTGCTCGCCGCGCTCCTCGGCATCCGCGTGAGCGCGGCGCCGCAGGGCGCTGCCCCGACTCCGGCCCCCTCTCCGGCACCGACCCCGGCTCTCTCTCCGGCACCCGAGCAGCCCGCGCCGGAACCGCCGCGGTCCGAGCCCGCGACTTCGCAGCGCCCTCCGCGTCCCCCTTCGTCCCGCACCGCGCCGTACCTGCTCCCCGAGGACCGCGCGGCATTCGAGTCGCTGCTCGACGGGGTGCTGCGCACCACCCATGAGTGGCCCGAACTCGCCTCGGTGGGGCAGCGCGTCAACACCGAGCAGCTGCGCACCATGGCCACGAACGCGTCCGCACTCATCACCTCTGCCGCCGCGGCGGAGTACCTCCACTACGTGAAGGTGCGCGACGAGTTGCGCGCATCGGCCGCGCCGACCGGTGTCGCGGCAAGGGGAGAGGTCCGCGACGAGACCGGCGGCGGTCTCTCGGCGGTCCTCGCCGTGCTCGTACCCGTACTCGCCGGGACGGCGGCCGTGATCTTCCTGCTCATCGGGTACGTCCTGAAGATGCTCACCCCCGAGCCCGGCTTTGCCGACGCCATGATCGGTGCCGGGTGGTTCTTCGGTGCCGTCACCGCCGCGGGGCTGCTGTTCGCCGCGGTCGGCCTGGTGGTCACCGCACTGCGCCATCGCTCCACCGCGGCGGGGCTGCAGACCGACCGGGAGGACGAGATCGCCCGAGCCAGGGAAGCCTGGCGTCACGCACTCCTGGAACGCGGCATCGTGCCCTTCCTGAGGGAAGCGCTGGCGGATCCCCACCAGGGCACGGACCCACGCGCTTGGCACGGCGCCAGCCCCCAAGTCCCGCCCCTCCGCTACGCCGCACGACCGGACAGCCACGCCCCGGAACACGAGACCGAGTGACCGGATCGGGGCGCAGTGCACCCGCACACAGCCGCCCACGCAAGAATGGGGGCATGAGCGACAGCCCTGCCCCCCTCGCGGACCCGCATCTCGTCTTCGACCCCGTGGTCACGGACGGCCCGCGGGACATCGTCATCCTCGGCTCGACGGGGTCGATCGGCACCCAGGCCATCGACCTCGTCCTGCGCAACCCCGGCCGCTTCCGCGTCACCGCGCTCTCCGCCGCGGGCGGCCGCGTCGGGCTGCTCGCCGAGCAGGCGCGGCAGCTGCGCGTGCGGACCGTCGCGGTGGCCCGCGAGGACGTCGTACCGGCGCTGCGCGAGGCCCTCAAGGGGCAGTACGGCGACGGGGAGCCGCTCCCCGAGATCCTCGCCGGGCCCGACGCGGCCACCCAGCTCGCCGCGTCCGAGTGCCACACGGTCCTGAACGGCATCACCGGCTCCATCGGCCTCGCGCCCACCCTCGCCGCCCTCGAAGCGGGCCGCACGCTCGCGCTCGCCAACAAGGAGTCGCTGATCGT
This sequence comes from Streptomyces sp. NBC_01381, assembly GCF_026340305.1. NCBI lineage: Bacteria > Bacillati > Actinomycetota > Actinomycetes > Kitasatosporales > Streptomycetaceae > Streptomyces > Streptomyces sp. NBC_01381. The sequence continues at coordinate 1,245,110 of NZ_JAPEPI010000002.1, forward strand.
CGGCGGCCCCCTGGTGAAGGCCCTCGCCAAGCCGGGCCAGATCATCCCCGTCGACTCCGAGCACGCCGCCCTCTTCCAGTCGCTCGCCGCCGGCACCCGCGCCGACGTACGCAAACTGGTCGTCACCGCTTCCGGTGGCCCGTTCCGGGGACGTACGAAGGCCGAGCTGGCGAACGTCACCCCGGACGACGCGCTCGCGCACCCCACCTGGGCCATGGGCCCGGTCATCACCGTCAACTCGGCGACGCTCGTCAACAAGGGCCTGGAGGTCATCGAGGCGCACCTCCTCTACGACATCCCGTTCGAGCGCATCGAGGTCGTCGTCCACCCGCAGTCCTACGTGCACTCCATGGTCGAGTTCACCGACGGCTCGACGCTGGCCCAGGCCACGCCGCCCGACATGCGCGGCCCCATCGCCATCGGCATCGGCTGGCCGGAGCGGGTGCCGGACGCGGCCCCCGCGTTCGACTGGACGAAGGCGTCGAGCTGGGAGTTCTTCCCGCTCGACAACGACGCTTTCCCGTCGGTCGGGCTCGCCCGGCATGTGGGGAAGC